>JBJOHC010000171.1:0-30109 GCA_046047955.1 Planctomycetota bacterium | reverse complement strand
GACGAGGCCGAGTCGCGAGCCTCCGTCCTCGGTGCCCCCGTGCGCGAGGATGCGACGCCGACGGCGGAGACGCCGCGTTCGGCGACCGAGATCGCGCGCGAGTCGCGTGCCGAAACGGTCGCGCTCTCGGGCCTCGATGACGAGTGGATCGAGTGTCTCGATCACGCCGACGCGGTCGGTGCCGCATCGGACGCCTGCGGCTCCGTCGAGCCTCCCTCGGCGTACGACCGAGCGCTCGACGTGCGCAGTCTCTTCGAAGGACTGAGCCCGGATCGCTGGATCGAGACGCGCGATCCCCGCAGCTGACTTCGGAATCTTTCCGCAGAACCGTCGGAAATCGCGAAGGGGCGTGACGCGGGCACTAGCCTGCGCGTTCCGTGATGGAATCTGGGGAGGTCGAGCGCGGGGCGCGTGGGGCGCGCTCGGGGTCGTTCGTCGACGGTGGAGTACGGGAAGTACGGGGAGCGCCGTACACGGGGAGAGGGGGGCAACGATGCGATCGGAAGAGGTGCGCACCGCCGTTCCGGTGCGGGGTGAATTCGTGGAGACCGCAGGAGGAGGGCACGCCGACGGCGAGGCGGCGTGGTGCCTTCGATGGCTCGCGCAGCCGGGCGTCGGAGCGGCGACGGTGCGTCGGCTCGTCGCGCGGTTCGGGACGCTCTCGCGTGCGGCGCACGCGTCGGTCGAGGCGATTTCCGACGCGATCGGCGGAGATCGCGGGCGGGTCGAATCGCTGCTGCAGCGCCTGCATGGCGATGCGTGTCTCCGCGACGCGGTCGAGGAGATGGCGCGAACGACGGCCGAGGGCGCGGTGCATCGCGTCTTCGGAGGGCTGGACTACCCCGAACTCCTCGCGGCGAGCGCCGATCCACCGGCGCTCCTGGCGGTGCGTGGCGTGCTCGCGGCGGCGCCGGAGGCGACGGTGGCGATCGTCGGCTCGCGCCGCGCGACGACCTACGGGCGGCTCGCGGCTGGAAGGATCGCGGCGCAGCTCGCCGAGCGAGGCATCGTGATCGTGTCGGGTGGTGCGCGGGGCATCGACGCGGAGGCGCATCGCGGTGCGATCCGAGCGGGAGGTCGGACGATCGCGGTCATGGCGACGGGACTCGGGCACGCCTATCCCCCTGAGCATCGCGGGCTCTACGACGAGATCGTCTCCGCCGGAGGCGCGGTGCTCACCGAGCAGCCGCATGCGATCGAGGCGCGACCCGAGCTCTTTCCGCGGCGGAACCGCATCGTCGCCGGGCTCTCGATCGTCACGGTCGTGATCGAGGCGGCGGCGCGATCGGGAGCGCTCCTGACGGCGCGGCTCGCGGTCGAGGACGACGGACGGGATGTGGGCTGTCTGCCGGGGCCGGTCGATCAGCCGCAGTCGGAAGGATGCCACCGCGCGATCCGAGAAGGCTGGGCGCATCTCGTCACGGGGGCGGACGACATCGTGGCGCTGCTCGAGGCGGGACGGTCGCTCGTCGCCGGCGCGATCGAGCGATCGGAGCGGTCGCGGGCGGGCGCGGCAGCGGACGCGTGCGTTGCGTCGCGTTCCGCTGGTCGTGGGCGCGACTCGCCCGAGCCCCGCCTCGATGGCACGCCGCCGTGCGTCGCTTCCTCGGATTCCGAGCGGAGCGCTTCCAGCGAGCCGGCCCGTCGCCCGCTCGTCTGGGATCCCGCGCGCCCGTCGTCATCGGGTGCGCGCCTTCGGGGTGCGCGGGATCGGGTGCAGGCGTCGGCCGCGAGCGGCTCGATCGCAGGAGGGACGACCGTATCCGCGGATCGCCCGGATGAGGACGAGCTGCACATCCTCGAAATGCTGTCGCGCGAGCCGCTCGGCATGGACGGACTCGAGGCGGCGCTCGACTGGACGGTGCCGCGGATCGCGAGCGTCCTTCTCCGGGCGGAGATGGCGGGGCGCGTCGAGCGGACCGCGGGCGGTGCGTACGCACGGGCCGAGCGGGGGAAGCGGCCAGCCTGACGAGCGGCCCGTGGGGCGTTCACCCTGTAACGGCTGCGTCGCCTGTGGCGTCCAGGAGGGCGTCCTGCCGCATCCGATGTGGCCGTCCGCGCAATCAGGTCGAAATGCAACGCCGGGATCGCCGTTCTTGGCGCGTCGAGTGACTGCGGGCCGACTTCAGTCAGGCCCTGGCCTGAATGATTGCATCCTGGTTCGGCCTTTCCCGTTCGAAAGGCTCGTCAGGTCGGCGAGCGAGGCGATCCATGGGGGACGGCTCGCGGAAGAGTGGAAGGAGCCGTCCGCTTTCGGCGAGATCGCCGCGGCGGGGACGGAGGAGGAAGTAGGGCGCATCCTGCGCACGGGACGGCGGTGAGGTCGGTTCCATCTCGCTGGTCTCCGAGCGGCGACCGGGAGGCGCGATTCGGGCAGAGGCGATGCGGGGAAATGCGGTTTTGGGAGAGATGGGCGCGGAGGTCGAGGGCGGAGCGCCCGAGCCGCACGGTCAAGGGAAAGGAAGTCGGTCGAAGTCACATGGCGAGGCTTGGAATCATCTCCGACATTCACGGCAACCGCGTTGCGCTCGAAGCCGTCCTCCGCGAGGTCGATCGGCGGGATGTGGACGCGCTCGTCTGCCTTGGCGACATCGTCGGCTATGGCCCCGAGCCCGCGGCATGCCTCTCGATCGTCCGACGGACCTGTCGGCTCGTTATCCGCGGCAATCACGAGGAGGCGGTCGTTCAGCCCGGTGGCGTCGCCACGATGAACGCGGTCGCCCGCGTCGGCGTCGAGTTCGCGCGGAAGCAGCTCTCGGAAGCCGAGCTCGGCATGGTTCGTCGACTTCCCGCGAGCTTCTCGATCTCGCGCATGGTGCTCGGCGTCCACGACTCGCCGGCGCCCGCGGAATTCGGCGCGCGCTATCTCCGCGGGATCAGTGACGCGGCCGAGGCCTTCGAGTGGTTCGAGGAGCCGTTCTGCCTCGTCGGCCATACGCATGTTCCGATGTGCGTGACCACGACGGTCGAGGCGCGCGAGGGGATCGTGACGCCGGACGACATCGAGGTCCGTGCGGTCGCCGAGGCTCCCGACTCGGGGATCGTCCTGCCCGACAGCGGGCGCGCGATCATCAATCCAGGATCGGTTGGGCAGCCCCGCGACCGCGATCCCCGCGCGTCGTTCGCGGTTCTCGATCTCGGTCGGGGCACCGTCGAGTTTCCGCGCGTCGAGTACGACATCGCCGAAGCGATGCGCCGCGCCGAACAGGCGGGCCTGCCAGGCATCCTCGGCGAGCGGCTTGCGATCGGTGCGTGAACGAACCCAGCCGTTCGGCCACGGTCGGATGTGAACGGGGCGAAGGGCGGGGCTCCGCCGCTGTCTCGTGAAGCCGATCGGGATCGCGTGCGCCGCCAGCGACAGACCGAAGGTCTTCGACCCTCCTCGCTGCGATGCCCGAAACGAGTCGGGCGGCCGTTGTCGTCGCGTCTCGCGGTCGGTCAGGCGGCGCGCGATCGGAGCGGCGGGGATCGCCATCGTGCATCGGAAGCGGGGATCGGCGCGGCGGCGCGAGCGGACGCGGCAAGCCGTGCAGCGGCGATCGCCCGGGCCGTGTGCCGCGCGACAGCCCGTGAACCCTCGCGGTCCGCGACCGGCGTCCATCGCCCGCCTTGAGTCATCGAAAGCCCTCCCGAGATGGCCAGGATCGGGCCGCGGGTCGCTCGGACGCGTCGCGTGTCGCTGGTCGGACCGAGGATGGTGGCCGGGTGGGTGCGCGGTGCGCGCGTTGGACCCGTATGCGCCGGCGCGGAGTGAGTGGCGCGGAGCGGGTGAGGGGCACTGCCAGGGCGCGTCCACTCCCGTCGCGACGGCATTGCCCTTCGTCCAGTCCGCAGGATCCGCACACACCGCTCCACTCGCCGTGTTCGCTCGCATCTCGCGGGTGAATTTCGAGGTCCTCGGGTCCCGTGATCGCGATCGGCCGACAGCACGGCCATGCGAGGCACGCGTGACGAGTTCGACGACGGTCGAGGCCCCGGGCGGGTACAGGCGGGAGCGGCGCGTCCCATCGTCGCGCCCTCCGCCACCGCGGGACTCGCGCGAGGGATCATCCGGATCGGGCTCGCGCTGGTCGCGGCGCTCGATGCGATCCTCGTTCTGCGCGTGGTCGAGACCGGCTGTCGCCTCAGCCAGCCCGCGGAGACGGATGCTGCGGGGCTGGTGCCGCGCATCGGAGCATGGAGCGCCGTCGCAGCGGATGCGGGGCTTGCCGCCTGCCCATCCGTCCTCGCCGCGCTCGCGGCGCTGAGCCTCGCATCGCTCCTCGTCGTCGTCCGTGGCGCGAGCCCGCGCGCGACCACGACGGTCGCGCTCCTGGCGCTCACGGCGGCGTTTCTCGCATCCCCCGCCGCAGTGCATGGCGTCTTCGGCCCAGGGAGCGGGGGAATGCTCGCGATCGCGTTCCGCCTGGTGATCGCGGTGCTCCTCGCCGTCCTCGCGTGGCGGTGGATCGAGGAACTGGCCCTCGCCGCGGCGCTCGCGCCGCGTGTCGATCCACACTCGATCGACGCCGCGACCGATCGCGAAGCCTCCGAGGACGCCATCCGCGGCCCCGGCGCTCGCGACGGCGCCGCGCGTCGGCTCGACGAAGTCCTGTCGGAGCGCGTCGTGTCCGCATCGGTCGCGTCGCAGCGGGAGGGTGGCATGCTCGGGACGGGCTCTCCCATTCCGCCAGGCGCGGGTCTCGGCTGAGCCCGCGGGATCGTCCGCGCGTCCCGCCAGGCGCCGCGGAGCGCACGCGCGCCTCGCCTGGGCGCGCGGGGCCGGACGGCCGAGCGCCGAACCTTCGCGCATGGCGGCGACGGTGGCCCAGTGCGCACCGGCGTCGGCGACCCGATCCGCCTCCCCGAAACCGAACGCTCCGCGCGGGACCGATCGCTCCAAGGTGCGGTCTCCCATGTGGCCGGCGCGAGCGCGCCGTTCGAGCGCTCGGTCCCACCGACGCCGCGACCGGGGGGACGCGCCCGTCGTCGTGCACCGCCGCGCATCGGAACCCGCACCCCCGGCGCCCTCTTCACCCGCCGCAGCCGTCGAGAGGGGGTGCTACATTCTCCCCCTTCCCATGATCGAACTCCCACCGCCCGGCACGGAAACGGTCCTCATCCTCGACTTCGGAAGCCAGACCGCGCAGTTGATCGCGCGCCGGATCCGCGAAGCGGGGGTCTTCAGCCTGCTCGTCTCGCCGAGGATCACGGTCGAGGAGATCCGGGCCATCGCGCCGAAGGGAATCGTCCTCTCGGGTGGACCGTCGAGCGTCTTCGAATCGGGCGCGCCGACCTGCGATCCCGCGATCCTCGCGCTCGGGATCCCCGTCCTCGGCATCTGCTACGGCATGCAGCTGATGAGTCATCTGCTCGGCGGAACCGTCCAGTCGGCCGATCATCGCGAGTACGGCCGCGCGCGGATCGAGGTCCGCGACGGCCGCGACCTCTTCGCCGGCGTCGACGAGCACGCGACCGTCTGGATGAGCCACGGCGACCAGGTCGTGCGCGTTCCCGACGGATTCGAGGTGCTCGCGAGCACGCCCACCTGCCCGTTCGCCGCCGTCCGCGACGCGTCGCGGCGCTTCTTCGGCGTGCAGTTCCATCCCGAGGTGACGCAC
Source organism: Planctomycetota bacterium (assembly GCA_046047955.1). GTDB lineage: Bacteria > Planctomycetota > Phycisphaerae > Phycisphaerales > SM1A02 > QWPT01. The sequence goes on along the minus strand of JBJOHC010000171.1, from coordinate 24,509 downwards.
ACGCCGCAGGGCGGCGACATGCTGGCGAACTTCCTGTTCAAGGCGTGCGGCTGCACGGGTTCCTGGAAGATGAGCGACTTCGTCGAGCAGGAGTGCGCGCGCATCCGCGCCCGCGTCGGCGACGCGCGGGTCATCTGCGGACTCTCGGGCGGCGTCGACAGCTCGGTCGTCGCGGCGCTCCTCGCGAAGGCGATCGGGCGCCAGCTCGTCTGCATCTTCGTCGACAACGGCCTCCTCCGGAAGAACGAGCGCGACCTCGTGGAGACGACCTTCCGCGACCACTTCGACGTCGATCTCCGCGTCGTCGACGCGAGCGCCGAGTTCCTCGGCGACCTCGCCGGGATCGAGGAGCCGCAGGAGAAGCGCCGCCGCATCGGGCACCGCTTCATCGACGTCTTCAAGGAGGCCGCGAAGTCGATCGACGGCGACGCGCGCTTCCTCGCGCAGGGCACGCTCTATCCCGACGTGATCGAGTCGGGTCACGGCCACTCGGGGACGAGCGCGAACATCAAGCTCCACCACAATGTCGGCGGACTGCCCGAACAGCTCGGCTTCGAGCTCGTCGAGCCGATGCGGCTCCTCTTCAAGGACGAGGTCCGCGCGCTCGGCGAGGTGCTCGGGCTTCCCGCGCAGATCGTCTGGCGCCACCCGTTCCCCGGTCCCGGCCTCGCGGTGCGCGTCCTCGGCGAGGTCACGAAGCCGAAGCTCGACATCCTCCGCGAGTGCGACCGCATCCTCCTCGAGGAGATCGTCGCGTCGAACCTCTACCGCTCGACGAGCCAGGTGTTCGCGGTGCTGCTGCCCGTGAAGTCGGTCGGCGTCATGGGCGACGGGCGCACCTACGACTCGGTCGTCGCGATCCGCTCGGTCGATACGCAGGACTTCATGACCGCCGACTGGTCGCGCATCCCGTACGACGTCCTCGCGACGATCTCGAACCGCATCATCAACGAGGTGAAGGGCGTGAACCGCGTCGTCTACGACATCTCGTCGAAGCCGCCGGCGACGATCGAGTGGGAGTGATCGCCCGGCGGTCGCGGCTCGCGCCCCTCAGGAGCGCATGATCGACGCGCGCTCGATCATCACCTGCAGCGTCTGGCAGACGAGCTCGATGTCGCGTTCGCGGAGATTCGCCGAGTAGGGGAGCGCGATGAGGCGGTCCGCCGCGCGTTCGGCGACGGGGAAGTCGCCGCGCGCGTGGCCCGTGGCGAAGCCCGGCTCGAGGGGGAGCGCGTGCATGAGCCGCGCCGCGGCGATGTCGTGGCGCAGGAGCCCGAGCATGATCTGGTCGCGGTCGTCGCGCGTGAAGCGCTCGCCGAGCCGGACCGCGAAGTGCGACCAGCGCACGGTTCCATCGACGCACGGCTCGGGAAGGACGAGGTCGGGATGGAGCGCGAGGCGGCGGATGTACGCGTGGAAGCGCTCCTCGAGCGCGGCGCAGGTCTCGTCGAACCGCGAGAGGCGCACGATGCCGAGCGCCGCGCTCATCGCGCCGATGCGCGCGTCGAGCCCGGTCCGGACGATCGATCGGATGCCGCCGAGGCGTTCCCAGTCCTGCTCGGGCTCGGGACGGCCGAGGTTCCGGACGAGCCGAAGCGCGCGTGCGAGGGAGTCGTCGTTGGTGACGCAGACCGCGCCGCCCGAACCGACCGTCGATTCGCGCGCCCCGAGCGAGACGACCGCGACGCGACCGAAGCGGCCGACCGGATCGCGGCCGAGGCGTCCACCGAGACCGCCGCCGACGAATTCGAGGAGCGGGATCTCGTAGCGCGAGGCGAGGGACGCCAGTTCCTGCAGACCCGTCGGCTGCCCGTGCGTGAGATGCGTGATGAGGAGGCGCGTCGACGGCGAGATGCGCGCCGCCGCGGCGGTGCCGCGCAGGCTGATCGTGCGCGCATCGACATCGGCGTAGAGGGCGCGCACGCCGCTCCGCGCGACCGCGTTCCCGAGGCTCGCGGGCCCGAGCGCCGGCAGCACCACCTCGCTGCCCCGCGAGGCGCCCAGCACTTCGATCGAGGCCTCCAGCGCCGCGCCCGAACTCGCGAAGGCGACCGCATGCGGCCGACCGGCGATGTCCGCCACGAGATCCTCGAGCCGGCGCTCGAGCTGCTCGGGGTCCTGTCGCGCGCGATCGAGTTCGGCGCGCATCGCGCTCCACTCATCGGGAGTCGGGAGGGAACTTCCTAGCCAGAGTGGCTCGCTCATCGTTCGCGTTCCGGAGTGGGCGCGCCGGACGGGCGCGCGGTCGGGTTGGGGGAAATCGGGTCGGCGGCGGCCGGCGCGAGGTCGCGCAGCGCATCCGCCGCGCGGTCGGCGTGCTCGAGCCAGAGCCACGCCGCCTGCGTTCGGATGGTCGGATCGACCGCCACGCCGCCGCCCGCGGCGATCGCGAGGATCTCGAGCGTGGCGGGTTCGACCTTCTCGGCATGGCGCGCCTCGAGCACCGCGACGAGCGCCTCGCCGAGCCTCGAGGTGTGTCCGCGGGCGGCCAGCGCCACATCCGCGGCGGCCTTCGTGCCCGCGCTCGAGAGCGCGAGGAGAAGCGCTTCCTGCAGGTCGCGGTCGCTCTCGGCGCCCGCGAGCGCCGCGCGCAGCGCCTCGGGCTCCTCGCGGGCGAGCCGCGCGAGCGCGAGCAGGACGCTCTCGGCGAGCGGTCCGAGTTCGCGGCGGTCGCCGTCCGAGAGAAGGGCGAGCGCCGCGCGACCGATCGCGCGCTCCGCGCTCGGTCCGGCCCGGCGTGCACCATCGACGGCGGCGCGCAGCGTCACGCGGTGCCGAAGTTGCGCGAGCTTCGCGTACCCGCCCTCGAGGTCGCCCGCGCCGATCGCGATGCCCGCGTCGGCGATCGTCTCGAGCAGCCGGTCGCCGTTCCGGATCCGGTTCCAGTCGGCCTCGGGCAGGGGAACGCCCGAGGCGACGAGGACCGACGCGAGCCGCATCAGTCCGAGCTGCGAGCGGTCGGCGGTCGCGATCGACTCGAGGAGCGGCCGCGCGACCGACGCGTCGAGGACGAGGAGCGAGCCGAGCGCCTTCAGTCGCACCTCGGGCGCGATGCCCGCGAGCGACGCGAGGCGCGCCGCGTAGGGCGCGGCGCCGCGGAGGCCGTTCGACGAGCAGCTGTCGACGACCTGCGAGACGATTCCCGAGCGGGAGCGTTCCGCCGAGATCGCCTCGACGAGGGCGAACGCCGCGTCGGAGAGTTCCTGCGCGTCGGCGAGGCCGCAATCGAGGGCGAGCGCCGCACCGACCAGCGCCACCTCGGGCGTCCGCGATTCGACGATCCTCCGGATCACGCCGTCATCCGGCCGTCCGCCGAGCCGGCGCAACTCGAGCGCGAGGAGCGCGCGCTGCGGCGCGCGCAGGTCCTCCCACCCGAGGATCGATTCGACCTGCGCGGCGTCGAGGAGTCCGAGCCCGAGTGCGGCGCCGATCGTGGTCTCGCGGTCGGTCTCTCCTGGAAGCGCGTCGAGGAGCGCGAGGTCGAGCCGGCGCGATCCTCCGGCGCCCGGCGCGACGGCATCCGCCGGTCCGAGTTCGGCGAGCCCGAGCACCGCATCGACGCGCAGCGACCATTCGTCGCTCGTGACGAGCCGCTCGAAGAGCGGGCGCAGCGACGGCGACGCGAGGCCGCGCAGCGCGACCATCGCGGCGTGCTGCGTGCCTCCGTTGCGCGACGCGATGCCCTCGCGGATCGCGCGGAGCGAGGCGTCGTAGGGATCGACGGGACCGTACTGGGCGAAGGCGCCGGAGCCAGTGGCGAGCGCCGCGACGAGGGCGGCGGCGAGGGCGGCGGCGGGCGTGGCGGAAAGCCGCGGGGCCGCGAGGAGGGCGCCGATCGCGAGGCGCGACGCGCGCGCGAACCGACTCCCGAAGCCGCTCGACCGACGAACCTTCGACGCGTCTGGATCCGGATGTCGGCGCATGCTTCGAGGCATTCGACGGAGTGTAGCAACGCGCCGATGGCGTCCCGTGACCGTGCGGATTCCCGACGGATGGTCGCCTGTTCGGAATCCCTGGGCCGTCCTCCGTCAGCGGGAGTTCGTGCGGGGACCTCGCCGCAGGTCGTGCCGCAGTCGGTCGACGGTCTCGCGGACGCGGATCGACTCCGAGTCGAGGGCGATGACCGCGTCGCGCTCGATCTCCTCGCGGAGGCGCTTCGCGGCGGTGTGGACCGCCGAGTGCGTGTCGCGCCCGAGCGCGCGGGCGATCTCGGGATAGCTGTGCGCGGTCAGCTCGCGTGCGAGGTGGGCGACGACCCCGCGCGCGAGCACCGTGCGCTTGTGCCGTCCCTGCCCGAGGAGGTCGTCCTTCGCGACGCCGAGCGCGCCGCACACCGCCTCGACGATGGCGCCGAGCCGGATCGGCGCGCCGCCCGGAAGGGCGGGCGCGTCGTCGCCGAGCAGGCGCTCGATCGTGCCCGGGCCAAGCTGTCCGCGCAGGCCGTCGAGTTCGGCGAGGGCCGCGAGCCGCGTGACCGCACCCTCGATCTCGCGGACCGAGCCCGCGAAGCGTCCGGCGACGAGATCCTCGGCCGCGGTCGTCAGGTCGAGTCCCCGCTCGCGGGCGAGGCGCGCGACGAGGCTCGAGCGGGTCGGGCGGTCGGGGCGCTCGACCTTCACCACCATCCCCGAGAGGAAGCGGCTCACGAGCGACTGGCTGAAGCGGCGGATGTGGCGCGGGTGCTCGTCCGAGACGAGCGCGATGCGGGCGCCCGAGAGGTCGATCGCGTCGATCGTGTGGAGGAACTCGGCCTGGGTCGCGGTCTTGTTCGCGAAGAAGTGGACGTCGTCGATCGCGAGGAGGTCGACGCGGCGCAGACGGCGGCGGAACGCCTCGAGCGACCCGTCGCGCACCGCCGCGATGTACTCGTTGGTGAACTGCTCCGCGGTGACGTAGCGGACCACCGAGCGCGGGGCGCGTTCGTTCCGCCGTCGGCAGAGGCCCTGCAGAAGGTGCGTCTTTCCGACGCCGCACTCGCCGTGCAGGAAGAGGATCCGCGGTGCCTCGTCGGCGCCCTCGCCGAACTGCTCGCTCGCCGCGAACGCGAGCCGGTTCGACTCGCCGACGATGAAGTCCTCGAGTCGGCGGAGCGTCGCGCCGCGCGGGGTGCGGGGCGTCGGATGCGCCCCGTTCCGCATGCCGGCCTGCGTCCCGGCCTGCCCGCCCGCCCGCGGCGTCGTGCGCTCCGTGGCCCGGGCGTCACCGGTCGCGACGGCGCGGCGCGCCGATCCCTCCGCGGAGTCGACGCCGTCCTCCTCCGGCTCGTCCGCGCGAACCGACACCCGGCACGCGGCTCCCTCGCCGAGGACGCGCGCCGTGCACTCGTCGATCGTGCCGCGGAACGACCGCTCGATCCAGTCCATCGCGTAGGCGTTCGAGGTCTCGATCTCGAATCCATGACCGCGACGCGCGATCGTCGTTCCGTGCTCGAACCAGAGCTGGTAGCGGTGGCCGCCGAGCGCGCGGTGGAGTTCGACGCGCATGCGCTCGACCGGATCGGTCGTCGAAGGTGACGCGGCTCGCGAGGGCGTTGCGATGGCGGAGCTTGGCATCGGCGGCGTGGGGGACGAGGCGGCGGTCGGTGGATTCCCGCGGGGCCATGCCACAGCACGGCGCCGAGGGCGCTCCCCGCGAACAGCCGGAGATTCGGAAGGGTCGGATGAACCGGAGCCGTGGGACGGCGCCGGCGACGAGAGGTGAGCGGGTGGTGTGTTCCGCGCCCCGACCCCGACGCGCTTCGGAAAGCCGACGCGTCGCGGGTCGTGGCGGCGTCGCACGCCAGCCGCGACCGGTCCTTCGGATGCGGCGCGGCCGTGCGGTCCGAAGGTGGACTCTTTCGAGCCGACCGACGGGCCTCGCGGCCGTGTCGCGCTTCACGGCGTCGTCACCACGGTTCCGTTGCGTGGATCGTGATCGGCGTCGCGAAGTCTCGCGTCCCTGCGAGCGGCCCGCACTGTAGCGGGACATCGCCGGTGGGCAACCGCTGCGCGGATCGATTCCGCCGCACGCGTTCGGAACTGCCTTGTTTCATGCGGTTTGCGACGATCTCCACCGTCGCGGCGCCGCATCGCGAACTCGATGTGGATAAACGGGGGGCGAAGCGGCGCGCATCGGTCGGCTTGCAAAAGAAAGTTGTTCGCGTATGCGGCCCGAAGCCCTTGACAGGCGCGTCGTTCGTCGGGGGCGGAGCCCGTCGGATGCCCGCGTGACGACCCGATCCGCGATGGCGACGCCTCGGAGGCGGTCGGTTCCGCACACGGACGTCGGCGCGCGCGCGCGATCGTTCATGCGGTGCCGCGCGGTTCCCGTCAGGGCGTCCGCGCGCCCGGGCCGATCGCGCGGACGAGCGCGAGTCGCGAGGAGACCGTGCGGAATCCATGCCTTTCGTAGAGCCGCTTCGCAGGCGCGTTCCGCGCGTCGACCGCAAGCTGGATCGACGCGACGCGCGCCGTCGCGCACGCCCGCACGCCCGCCGCGAGAATCGCCGCGGCGATGCCCGATCCGCGCGCCTCGGGCGCGACGCCGAAGTAGGCGAGTTCGGCCGACGCGCCGTCGGGCGCGCCGTTCAGGAGACAGACCGCGCGGGCCACGCCGTCCCGTCGCGCGACGAGCCAGAAGCGTCGCCGCCGTCCCGTGCCGAAATGCCCCTCGAGGACATCCTCGGTCCGCCGCATGCCGGCGAGTCCCGGGCAGTCGAGGGTGTCGCGGTAGGTGGATTCGAGGACGCGCACGAGTTCCTCGCGCGCCGCTGGGGAGAGGATCCGCGGGTCGTCGCCCGCGAGTTCCTCGTCGCCCGCGACGGGGGCGATCGTCCAGCCCTCGGGGACCGGCGAAGGCTCGGGCGCGCCGAGCCGCGGAAGTGCGCGCTCCTGGTACTCGAGCGTCGCGAGCGCGCGGAAGCCGGCGAGGGTGAAGGCGGAGGCGTCGTGGGTCCGCTCGGGTTCGAGAAGCGACTGCGCGATGTCGCCGGCATCGGCGCATCCCTCGGCGGCGGCCGCGATCGCGGGTGCGATCGCCTGCGCCTGCGCCGCGTCGCGCGCGCGCGTCGCGAGAAGCATGACCGTGCGTCCCCGCGCCGCGACCGCGAGCACCGCGGAGCGGTAGCGGCCATCCGGTCCCGCGAGACACCAGATCCGATCGAGCGCGATGCGCGAGGTCTCGGCCTGCCGCACGAAGCGCGCCGCCGCGCTCGGACCCGCGGAGAGCAGGGCGCCCATCGCCTCCTCGGTCCGCTCGGGGGCGGCGCGGACGACCGAGAGGGGAGCGGAGGGCGCCGTCATGGCGGGGGGAAGGCTATCGCATCGCGTGGATGCGGCGCGGGGCTTCCGCGCAGGGACGGCGGGCACGAACCGCGGGCGCAGCTCCGGTCGTCGGGGATCGACGGGCGATCGCGGGGCTTCCGCGCGTCGCACCGCCTCGTCGGTCGCGAACCGCGCGATTCCGCCCGATGGGGCGGGCGAGGCGCCTCCGCTCGGCGGACCCTCGCGACCGTCCTCCCGCGCTTTCCGCTACACTCGCGCCTCCGCCCGAGGATCTCTCCATGCGAATCGCCCATCGGATCCGTTCCGTCCTCTCCCTCGCCAGCGTCGTCGCGCTGCCGATGCCCGTCCTCGTCGCCGGCGTCGTGGCGGCGCCCTCGCCGTCGGGCACCGTCTTCGCGGCGTCCCTCGCGGCCGCGCGCGACCTCGACTTCAAGCCGACCGAGCTGCGCCTCTTCCGCGACGCCGAGACGGGCCGTCACTACTGGTACTTCACCTTCGATGTCGTGAACAAGACCGGTCAGGACCAGCGATTCGCGCCGCGCATCGAGCTCCTGACCGACGAGGGCCGCATCGTCCGCCAGGGCGACGGTGTCCCCGGTCGCGTCCAGAAGGAGATCAAGGCCTCTCTGAAGAACCCGCTCCTCGAGGACCAGTTCGAGATCCTCGGAACGGTGCTGCAGGGCGAGGAGAACGCGCGCACGGGCCTCGTCGTCTTCGCGGCGGACGAGCTCGATCCGACCGAACTCGCCGTCTTCGTCCAGGGACTCTCGCGCGACACGAAGAAGACCGAGAACCCGAAGACCGGCGAACTGGTCACGCTTCGCAAGAGCACGCGCATCGATTATCTGGTCCCCGGCGATCCGCAGCCGAAGGGGACGGTCCGCTACCCGGTCGTCGCAACCGACGATTCGATTTTCCGCTGAGCTTCTGCTATCCTCATCGACCCGGCACTGCGTAGGCAGGCCCTCAGTCAACTGGAGACTTCGTCGTGGCACACAAGAAGGGTCAGGGCTCCACCAAGAACGGACGCGATTCGAACCCGCAGTTCCGTGGTATCAAGCTCTACGGCGGCGAGACCGCGAAGTCGGGTTCGATCATCGTCCGCCAGTGCGGCACGGTGTGGAAGCCGGGCTACCTCGTCTACATCGGTAAGGACCACAGCCTGATGGCGAAGGCCGAGGGCAAGGTCGTCTTCAAGGGCGATCGCGTCCACATCGTTCCGTCCGATCCGGCCGTGCCGCAGTACGCGGCGGTCGTTGGTTGACGAGAGGCGGTTGACGAGCGGCGCTCTCGCGCCCGGTCGGACTGCGCGAGTGGTACCGTCCGCCAAGAAAGTTCAATTCACCGCCGTGCGCTCTCCGCGTGCGGCGGTTTCTTTCGGCGGTGACGCCGGGAGTCGCGCGGCATGCTCGTCGATGAAGCCATCATCCATGTTCGAAGCGGCAAGGGCGGCAACGGAGTCGCGAGCTTCCGCCGCGAGAAGGGGATCCCGAAGGGCGGTCCCGACGGCGGCGACGGCGGTCGCGGCGGTCATGTGATCCTCGTCGGCGATTCGCATCTCGACTCGCTCATCGAGTTCCACCACCGCCCGCATCTCTTCGCGAAGCCGGGCGAGAACGGCACCGCGAAGAAGTGTCATGGCCGCGACGGCGAGGATCTCCTCGTGCGCGTGCCGCTCGGAACCGTCGTCACCGACGCGGAGACGGGCGACTTCGTCGCCGACATCCTCGTGGACCGCGAGGAGGTCGTCGTCGCCGACGGTGGCCGCGGCGGACTCGGCAACGACCGCTTCAAGACCTCGACGCACCAGTCTCCGACCGAGTGCACGCCCGGCGGCGACGCCATCGAGCGGACGCTTCATCTCGAGCTCAAGCTCATCGCCGACATCGGGTTCGTCGGCCTGCCGAACGCGGGCAAGTCGACGCTCCTCAACGCGACGAGCCGCGCGCATGCGAAGGTCGGCGCCTACCCCTTCACCACGCGCACGCCGCAGCTCGGAATCGCCGAACTGCCCGGCGACCGCCGCCTGCTCCTCGCCGACATCCCCGGTCTCATCGAGGGTGCGAGCGACGGCGCGGGCCTCGGACACGACTTCCTGCGCCACATCGAGCGCACGAAGGCGATCCTGCATCTCGTCGATCTCGCGCCGCTCGACGGATCGCGCCCCGTCGACAACTACCGCACGATCCGCGAGGAGCTCCACGCCTTCTCGCCGGCGCTCGCCGAGAAGCCCGAGCTCGTCGTCCTCTCGAAGGTCGATCTCGTCGACCCCGAGGAGCGCGCGCGGGCGATCCGACGCTTCGCGACGGCGGTCGGCCTCAAGGGCGACGAGGCGCCCGCGGTGATCTCGGGTGCGACGGGCGAGGGCGTGCGCGAGATGCTCGAGCGCGCCTACGCGATGGTGAAGGGCACCGAGCCCCCGACCGAGTGGCGGCGGGAGTAGGCGTTCGGCGCGGCCTCCGCCCGGGAGGCGGCGCGGACCTCAGCGGCAGAGCAGGCGGAATCCCTCGAAGAAGTCGGCGAACTCCTCGCCGAATTCGTCGGCGACGGTGAGTTCGGCGATGCGCGCGACCAGCGAGTCGTGATCGGCGAGGATCGCCGCGCGGCCGTTTCCCGCGGCGGCGATCTCGGGAAAGAGCGTGTAGCTGCGCGCCTTCGTGTCCGCCTTCGCGGGCGCGGCACCCTTGAGCGGCTTCGGACGGCTCGGTGGCGCGACCTGGCGACCGCCGCGGCGCGTCGCAGGCGGGTCCTCCGGGGCGCCCTCGCGATCAGCGAGCGCGGGCGGATCCGATTCCGGCGCGCCCGGCTCGGGTGTGGTCGCGGGGTCGGGTGAGCGCGGCGATTCGGGCTCGAGATTCGTCTCGCTGTCGCGGGCGACGATGCCGTAGAAGCGGACGCCGCGCGCCGCCGCGCGTCGCGCGAGATCGATGCAGAGATCGCCCGTCCCGGGATGCGGCGGCGCGTCGCCGACGATCACGCACGCGCGGATCGGCTGCGGCAGGTCGGCGCGCACATCGGGCATCCAGGAGAACTTCGTGAGCGCGAGCTTGATCGCGGGATGGACGCTCTCGGGCGTGTCGCCACCGCCATCCGCGGAGAGCGACCAGAGGTTCTTCCGCGCTTCCGCGAGACTCGAGGTGAAGTCCCACGCCTTCGTCTCCCACTCGTCGGTGCGGTCGCGATAGCCCACGATGCCGATGCGCACGCCCTTCGTGACGCTTCCGAGGAAGGCGAAGAGATCGTCGATTCCGCCCTGCGCGTCGGCGATCTCGCGCGACATGCTCGCGGTCGAATCGATCAGGATCGCGAGGTCCATCGGGCGCTCGGCGACCGCGGCGAGGTACTTCTCGAACGCGACGAAGCGCTCGGGCGCGAGCGACGCGACCTTGTTGAAGAGGACCTGCCGCGCGCCCTCGGGGCGCGCGGGGACGATCGCGGCGCTCCGGTACCCGGGATCGCGTCTCGACTTCCGGTACCACTCGCGCCAGCGGTAGTTCCGCCCCGAGTCGCTCCCCGAGGTGATCGCGGCGAGCCGCGACGAGAGCGTGCCGCCCTCGGTGCGGTCCATGCGGAGGACGATGCGCGAGAGGAGTTCGTCGCGGCGCTCGGCGAGGCGCTCGGCGGCGGCGCGGTCGATGGGCGTGTCGACGGCGACGAGGACCTCGAGCGCGACCATGGCCTGGAAGAGATCGCCCGACCGCTCGAGCGGCCGCAGGCGCGCGTCGACGACCTCGGACGGGACGGCGTAGCGCCCGCGCACCATCGCGCGGAGAACGCGCGGATCGGCCTCCGCCGCGAGCCGCTCGGCGGGGATCTCGACGCCGCGCCGCGCGAGGCAGGCCCACGCGTAGGCGCGCACGCGCCAGTCGCCGTCGCCTGCGAGGCGGCCGAGCGCGGCGGCGCTCGGCTCGCAGCCGTAGCGCTCGTAGCGCATCGCCGCGAGCGCGCGCGAGGTCCACGCGCGCGCCGTCGCGAGCCGGTTGAGCGACTCGGACTCCTCGGGGCGCGCGTCGGCGAGGAGGAGTTCGCGCGTCTCCTCGGTTGCGGTTGCGGTTGCGGCTGCGGCTGCGGCTGCGGTTGCGGTCGCAGACGACGGCGTCTCCTGCGAAGGGCCGTCCTGTGCCCGCGCCCCTCCGATCGCGACGAGGATCGCGGCGGTCGCACCGACCGTGATCGCTCGGAGGCGCGGGACGCGCGGGAAGTCGATTCGCTCGGGACGCATCGCGAGTCCGAGTGTACGCTCCGAATCCACACTCTCCGAGAGGAAACCCATGCTCGATGCGACCTTCCTGCAGGCCGTCTTCGCCCGCGGCGCCGACTTCGACAGCTATCTCGAGACCGACCCCGGGCGCGCGCCCGACTGGCGCGAGGTCTACGCGCGCATCGCGCTCGACGACGCCCAGCGCGCGCTCCTCGGCGCCTTCACGCGCACGATGCATGTCCTTGTCGTCAGCGGCACCTGGTGCGGCGACTGCGTGCAGCAGGGGCCGATGCTCGAGCGGATCGCTGAAGCCTCGCCGCGCATCCGGCTGCGCTGGGTCGATCGCGACCGCGAGGCGGAACTCTCGTCGCGCATCCGGATCTGCGGCGGCGGGCGCGTGCCGACCGCGATCTTCATGGCCGAGGACTTCGAGTTCTGCGCGCTGCTCGGCGACCGCACGCTCTCGCGCTACCGCGCGCTCGCGCGGAGGCAGCTCGGCGCGGCGTGCGAACTGCCGTGGGCGCGCTCGGGCGACGACGAGTCGTCGCTCGTTCTTGCCGAATGGCTCGCGGAGTTCGAGCGCGTGCAGCTCATGCTTCGCCTGAGCCCGCGACTGCGGCAGAAGCACGGCGATTGAACGGCGAGGCGCGGTCGAGAGGAGCGACGCTCGGTGTCGGAGCGCGGTGCTTGGTGCCGAAGCGCGGTGCTTGGTGTCGGAGCGCGGTGCTCGATGCTGGAGCGCGGCGCTTGAAACTGAAGCGCGGTGCTTGGGGATGGAGCGCGACGCCCGGTCGTCAACGCGGGGCGTGATGACCACGCATCGCGCGGCGCCGCGCGTCAGACTTCACCGCGCGCGGAGGCCGCGAGGCGCCGCACGAGATCGAAGGCCGCGAGCGGCGTGAGCGAGTCGAGCTGCACCCCGCGGAGTTCGGTCACCGCGGGATGCTCGAGGTACTCCGTGAAGAGCCCGAGCTGCGCGGCGGGCGCGGGTTCGCGCCGCGCCATCTCGCGGACGCGCGCGCCAAGCGCGTCGGCGACCTCGACCTTTCCGAGTCGCTCGAGGACCTCCTTCGCGCGCGCGACCGTCTCGCGCGGCATGCCCGCGAGCCGCGCGACATGGATGCCGTAGCTCCGGTCGGTGCGGCCGGGGAGGATGCGGTGGAGGAAGACGACCTCGTCGTTCCACTCGCGCACGGAGACATGGAGGTTCGCGACCGCGGGCAGGGTGTCCGCGAGCTGCGTGAGCTCGTGGTAGTGGGTCGCGAAGAGCGTGCAGGCGCCGCGCGCGGCGAGCGTCTCGGTGATCGCCCAGGCGAGGCTCAGGCCGTCGAGCGTGCTCGTGCCGCGGCCGATCTCGTCGAGGACGACGAGGCTCCGCGCGGTCGCGTGGTGGAGGATGCTCGCGGTCTCGGTCATCTCGACCATGAAGGTCGACTGCCCCGAGTGGATCTCGTCGGCGCTTCCGATCCTGGTGAGGATCGCGTCGAGGACGCCGATCCGCGCGCGCGCCGCGGGCACGAACGAGCCGACATGGGCAAGGAGCGCGATGAGCGCGACCTGCCGGATGTAGGTGCTCTTGCCCGCCATGTTCGGGCCGGTGATGAGGCCGAGCGTGGGGAGGTCGGTGCCCGCGCCATCCTCGGCCGTGCCGCCGAGCGCGGTGTCGTTCGGGACGAAGCTCGACGCGAGCGAGCGGTCGAGGACGGGATGGCGGCCGCCCTCGATCGCGATGCCGCGTGCGTCGGCGATCTCGGGGCGCGTCCAGCGCTGCCGGCGCGCGACGGCCGCGAGGCACGCGAGCGCGTCGAGCTCCGCCGCGCGTTCGCCGAAGCGGACGATCGCCGCGATCTCGGCGGCGACGGTCGCGAGAAGCGCGTTCCAGAGTTCCTTCTCGCGCTCGACCGCTCGCGCGTCGGCGCGCAGGACCTTCTCCTCGAAGACCTTGAGTTCGGGCGTGATGTAGCGCTCGGCGTTGCGCAGCGTCTGCTTGCGGGTGAAGCCGTCGGGCGCCTTCGCCGCGTTCGCCGCGGAAAGCTCGATGTAGTAGCCGAATACCGAGTTGTATCCGACCTTGAGCGAGGCGATGCCCGTCGTGGCGACGAGCTCCTCCTGGTACTTCGCGAGCCAGTGGCCCGCGTCCTTCTGGAGGAGCCGCGTCTCGTCGAGCTCGAGGTCGTGGCCGTCGGCGAAGACGCCGCCCTCGCGGAGATGGGTGGGGGCGTCGGCGCGGATCGCACCCGCGAGGGTCGCGGCGAGCGGGGCGAGGCGCGGGGCGAGCGCGCGCAGCTCGTCGACATCGCGCGCGAAGGCGGCGCTCGGCGCGAGGCTCTCGGCGAGCGCGGGCACGACCGCGAGCGAGCGGGCGAGCGCGAGGAAGTCGCGCGGCGTGGCGCGGCCGAGGGCGGCGCGGCCCGCGATGCGGGCGACATCCTGGAGGTCGGCGAGGTGCGCGCCGACGGCGTCCGCGAAGCGTTCGTCGGCGGCGAGCGCGGCGACGCGGTCGAGGCGGGCGTCGATCGCGGCGCGGTCGGCGAGCGGCTCGCAGAGCCAGTCGCGCACGAGTCGCCGGCCCATCGGCGTCCGGGCCGCGTCGAAGATCGAGAGGAGGCTTCCCTCGCTCGAACCCGAGCGGAGCGTGCGCTCGATCTCGAGCGAGCGCAGGGTCGTCGCGTCGACCGAGAGGAACGCGCCGCGCGCGAGCCGTCGCGGTGGCGAGAGATGGGCGAGGCGCGCGTCGCCGCCCTGCGCCTGCGCTTCGGTCGCCTGCGTCTCGAGCGCGTAGCGGAGGATCGCGCCCGCCGCGGGGATCGCGGGGTCGTCCTTCGCGAAGCCGAAGCCCTCGAGGTGCTTCGTCCCGAACTGCTGGGTGAGCGCGGCGAAGGCGTCGTCGGCGCGGAAGTACCAGCCCGGGCGCGCGGTGAGCGGCACGCCGCGCGCGGCGAGGCGGGCGATCTCGGGATGGACGCGGCCGTCGCGCTCCTCGGCGTGGACGAGTTCGCTCGGCGCGACGCGCGCGAGTTCGTCCTCAAGCCGCGCGAGGGGCGAGGAGCGCACGGTGAAGGCGCCCGTCGAGACCTCGATGGCGGCGATCGTCGCTTCCGCGCCGTCGATCGCGACGGCGGCGACGCGGTTCGCGGCGCCCGCGTCGAGGAGCGTCTCGTCGACGAGGGTGCCCGGCGTGAGGACGCGGGTCACCGCGCGCTCGACGACGCCCTTCGCCTCCTTCGGATCCTGCGTCTGCTCGCAGACCGCGACCCGATGGCCCATCGCGACGAGCTTCCGGATGTAGCCCTCGGCGGCGTGGAAGGGAACGCCCGCCATGGGGAGGCCCTTCGTCCGCTCGGTCAGGGTGATCGAGAGGAGGCGGTGCGCGAGCACCGCGTCGCGGTCGAACATCTCGTAGAAGTCGCCCATCCGGAAGAAGAGGATGGCGTCGGGGTGCGCCTGCTTGAAGCGGGCGTACTGGCGCATCGCGGGGGTCGCGAAGTGGGGGTTCCGGGCGGGATCGGCCCAGGACACATCGCGGGGATCGGCGTCGGCGGGCGCCTTGGGGGTCGGATCGGTCGCGGCGGACATGGGACGGGTCGGAGCGTACGGCTTTTGGCGGGAAACCCCAACCCCGAGGTTCGAGGGACGGGCCGGACCGCTGCTTGCGAAGTCGTTCCCCAACCCCCTTGGCAGGCCGCGGGAGCGGTGATATACTTTCCGTCCTCCCAGGGGTGGTAGCTCAATTGGGAGAGCGCCTCGGTCGCATCGAGGAGGTTGTGAGTTCGATCCTCATCCACTCCATAACGACGCAGCGCGGGCCAAAGGCCCGCGCTGCGTCGTTATGGAGTGGATGCTGTTTGAGCGTTCGCGACTGTCGTCGGAGCCCCTGAACGGGGCAGCGTCTCTTCGCTCACTTTCTCGGGGATGAGGTGGGGGTGGTCGCGGCGGTGGTTGCTGCCGCTCGATGGGTGCGCCGTTCGCGTGCCCGCTCGGGTGTGGCGTGGCAGTGGGGGCGTTGCGTCGGGGCGCGTGGGGGGCGGGCGCGGGGTTTCGGTATCCTCTCCGCCCCATGACGCCATTCGGGGCCATTCTTCTTCAGGGCGACTCGGCCGCTCCGGCGCTTTCGCCCGCGATGCAGCTCGCCCTCTACTGCGTCCTCGTCGGCATCGCCTCCTTCCTTGGCGGCGGATTCGCGGCGTCGTTCCGGCTGGGGCACCGCCGTCTCCAGTTCGCGCTCAGCTTCGTCGCGGGCACGATGCTCGGGGTCGGCGTCCTCCACCTCTTCCCGCACGCGATCATCCTCGCGCTCGAGTCGGGTGCGACCGATGGTGGGCTCTCGCACGGCGCGCTCCATGGGGCGCTCGACGGCGTCGTTCTCGCGGCGGTCCTCGGATTCGTCGCGATGTTCCTGCTCGAGCGGTTCTTCCACTTCCATCAGCACGAGACGCCCGAGGAGGCGGGGCATCACGACTGCTGCGACGACGGCTGCGGGTCGCACGAAGGTGGAGCGAACGCGGGCGGTGCGTCGAAGCCCGCCGGCGGCCGTGGTCGCTCGCACGGGCACGGGCATGGCCATGGCCATGGCCATGGGCACTCCCATCGCCATGCGAAGAACGACTCCGTGTCCGAACTCGGCTGGGTCGGCGCGGCGATCGGCCTGACGCTGCACAGCGTCCTCGAAGGCGTCGCGCTCGCGGCCGCGGTTCTCGCGGGCACGAGTCACGGCGCGGTCGGCGCGCTCGCGGGGCTCTCGACCTTCCTCGTGATCCTGCTCCACAAGCCCTTCGACGGGCTCACCGTCATCACGCTCGTCCGCGCGGCGGGTCGGCCGAAGAGCTTCGCCCACGCGGTGAACGCGCTCTTCGCGCTGGTCGTCCCGGTCGGCGCGGCGGGCCTCTGGTTCGGCGTCGCCGAGAGTGGCGCCGATCTCCTTCCCTACGCGCTCGCCTTCAGCGCGGGCACCTTCCTCTGCATCGCGTCGAGCGACCTCCTGCCCGAGCTCCAGTTCCACCGTCACGACCGCGTGGGCCTCTCGGCGGCGCTGCTCGTCGGTCTCGCGCTTGCGGCGGGGATCGCGCGCATCGAGTCGGCGGTGGCGCAGTCGCATGACCACGCGCATGATCACGCGGGTCACGATCACGCCACCCACGATCATGCGGATCACGATCACGCCGATCATGACCACGCCGATCACGACCACGCGGGTCACGACCACGCCCACTGAGCCGTCCGCGCACGAGGAGAGCATCATGAAGGTGAAGGCCGAAGTCGTCATTGCCGAACTCAACCGCCTGCGTGGCGACGTCGACAAGGATCCGACCGATCCCGAGTACTTCGCGCTGCACCATGCGCTGTGCTTCATCTCCTACAAGATGGGCGAGTTCCAGCGCTACCTCGACGAGACCGTGAAGGACGGCGAGCATCCCTGAGTCGGCGCGCGCGCCGATGACGGCGTGCGCCGCTCCGCTCAGGACGCGCGTCGCGCGAGCACCACGAGGTCGTCGTACGCGCCCCGGATGCGCGCGGTCTGCTCGATCGAGAAGCCCGTCGCGCGCAGCTGGCGCGCGAGTTCCTCCTCGCGGTACTCGTCGAGGTGGTAGACGGGATCGGCGCGCGCGCCGTATCGCCACGCGGGAGTCGCGACGAGGAGGAGCGCACCCGGCGCGAGCGCGCGGCGGAGTTCGGCGAGCGCGCGCACGGGATTCCTCAGGTGTTCGATGACATCGAGAAGAAGCGCCGCGCCGAGCGCGCCGTCGTCGAAGGGAAGTGCTTCGGCGGTTCCCTCGAGCGCGCGCGCCCGCGCGCCGAAACCCTCCCGCGCGAACTCGGCGCGCGCGGCGGCGAGTGCGGCGGGCTCGGGGTCGATCGCGACGGTCTCGTGGCCGAGCCGCGCGACGAGTCCCGCGAAGAGCGCGTCGCCCGCGCCGACATCGGCGATGACCCGACCCGCGACGGGAGCCCCCAGATGCGACGCGAGGAAGGCGACGAGCGCGTCGGCGCGGCGTCGGTAGGCGTCGTGCGTCTCGTGGAGCCGCCAGTGGTAGGCGCCGCGGTCGTCGTACTTCGCGAAGCCCGCGGGCGCGCCCCAGACGCCCGCGTTCCAGCGGAGCGGCGAGCCCTCGGGTACGCGCGCGAGATCGCAGGCCTCGAGATCGAATCCGAAGTGGCTCGTCGCGTGGCCCGCGGCGATCGGCGAGCGGAAGCCCTCGCGTTCGAGGATCTCCTCGAACGCGGGCGCCTCCTCGACCGTCGCCGCCGCGCAGGCGATCACGCGGCCGATCGCGCGACGACGGAGTTCGAGGGTCGCCGCGAGCAGGCCGAGCGCGCCGTAGCCCGCGCAGGGATCGAGGATCGCCTCGCCGCGCGCCGCGGCGAAGGCCGACGCATCGAAGAGGCACGCGCCGCCATCGCAGGCGTCGACCTCGGCGTCGAAGCGTTCGGCGTCGGCGGGGGCACCGCGGCCGTGGCGATGGAAGCCCTTCGGATGGACGATGAACGCGCCGTGCGCGCGCACCTCGATCCCGCCGGCGCCGGCGCCGGTCCTGCGCGCGACCGCGGCGGCGAGTCCGTGATGACGCGCGAACGCCTGCGCGAGCGCGGGAGCCGCGGCCCGCGCCTGCGCCCGGCCGGTCGCGCGGTCCCAGGCGAGGACGAACCGTCCCCCAGGCGACTCATGCCTAGGCGACTCGTGCCCAAGCGACTGGTGCCCAAGCGACTCGTGCCCAAGCGACTCATGCCCAAGCGACTCGCGCTCGAACGGCTCGTGCTCGAACACGCGGGCGGGTTCGCCGTCGGCGGGTGGCTGCATGGCGCGGAGATCGGCGGTTTCATCCTCGGATCTGCAGATCGCCGCGCGCGGTATCCTTGCCCCTCGCGCATTCCGCGCGCCTTACAGGAAACGCCATGTCGGACGCTTCGCCCAAGCCCAGCTCGAGCTCGCCCAGCTACAAGGACACCCTCCAGCTCCCGAAGACCTCGTTCGCGATGAAGGCGAACCTGATCCAGGCGGAGCCCGAGACCAGGAAGCGCTGGGAGGAGTCGCATGTCTTCGGCCGCATGCAGTCCTCGCGGGAGTCGGCGGAGCCGTTCGTCTTCCACGACGGACCGCCGTACGCGAACGGCCCGATCCACATCGGGCACATGCTGAACAAGGTGCTCAAGGACTTCGTCGTGCGCGGCGCGCTCATGGAGGGGCGGCGCGTCCGCTTCGTGCCGGGGTGGGACACGCACGGCCTTCCCATCGAGCACAAGGTGATGACCGAGCTTCACGAGAAGGGCAAGGTCGCGAAGCTCGAGACGCTCACGCCCGAGCAGCGCCACATGGCGATCCGCCGCGAGTGCGCGACGGCGGCGACGAAGTTCATCGGCCTGCAGGCCGAGCAGATGAAGCGGCTC
Organism: Planctomycetota bacterium; assembly: GCA_046047955.1. Taxonomy (GTDB): domain Bacteria; phylum Planctomycetota; class Phycisphaerae; order Phycisphaerales; family SM1A02; genus QWPT01. The sequence goes on along the minus strand of JBJOHC010000171.1, from coordinate 5,663 downwards.
CTCACCTGCGCCGACTACGCCGATCCGTACTTCACGCTCATGCCCGCGTACGAGGCGAAGACCCTCGAGGTCTTCGCGGATCTCGTCGAGCAGGGGATCGTCGTGCGCGCGCTCAAGCCCGTCCACTGGTCGATCGCGAACAGGACGGCGCTCGCCGAGGCGGAGCTCGAGTACGAGGACCGCGAGGATCTCTCGGTCTACGTCGACTTCGAGGCGGTCGACCGCGCGGCGGTCGCGGAGGCGTTCGGCCTGCTCGCCGAGGCGCCCGACGCGGGCGAGGGCGACGGCGAGGAGGAGATCGACGAGTCGCGCATCCTCGACACGACGCCGAGCTTCACCATCTGGACGACGACGCCGTGGACGCTGCCCGCGAACCTCGCGATCGCCGTCCATGAGCGCTACCGCTACGCGCTCGTCGAGATCGACGGCAACACGACGGTGATGGCGAGCGACCTCGTCGCGGCCGTCGCGAAGAAGGCGGGCGCCGAAAAGGTCTCCGTGCGCGCCGAGACCGATGGCGCGAAGCTCGTGGGCCTCGCCTACCGCCATCCCTTCTGCGACCGGACGGGTCGCGTCGTGAGCGCCGACTACGTGACGCTCGAGGACGGCACGGGCCTCGTCCACACCGCGCCCGGCCACGGCGCCGAGGACTACCGCACGGGCCTCAAGGAGGGCCTGCCCGCGTACTGCCCCGTGCGCGAGGACGGCACCTACGACGACACCGTGCCCGAGTGGCTGCGCGGGAAGTCGATCTGGGACGCGAACGCCGAGGTCGTCGAGCACCTCCGGACGAGCGGCCACCTCTTCCACGACCATCGCTTCACGCACTCGTACCCGCACGACTGGCGCTCGAAGACGCCCGTCATCTTCCGCGCGACCGAGCAGTGGTTCGTCGGCGTCGACCAGGCGATCCGCCGCGACGGCAAGAGCCTGCGCGCGCGCGCCCTCGAGGCGGTGTCGAACGAGGTCGCCTTCACGCCCGAGTGGGGCCGCAACCGCATGCGCGGCATGCTTGAGTCGCGTCCCGACTGGTGCATCTCGCGCCAGCGTTCGTGGGGTCTGCCGATTCCCGCGTTCCGGATGCCCGACGGCTCGACCTTCCTCACGCCCGCGAGCGTGCGGGCGGTCGCCGCGCGCTTCGCCGAGAAGGGAAGCGACGCGTGGTTCCAGGAGGACGCCGCGTCGCTCCTCTCGCACTACGCGCCCGCGGGCGACCCCGACGCGCCCGAGGCGATCCGCACGGGTGCCGTCGCCGTCGGCGACCTCGTGAAGCTCTTCGACATCTTCGACGTCTGGTTCGAGGCGGGCAGCTCGTGGAACGCGGTCCTGCGCGCGCGCGGGATCGGCTACCCGAGCGAGCTCTACCTCGAGGGCAGCGACCAGCACCGCGGCTGGTTCCAGCTCTCGCTCCTGCCCGCGCTCGGCGCGACGGGGCAGGCGCCGTTCAAGCGGCTCGTCACCCACGGGTTCATCGTCGACAAGGAGGGGCGCAAGATGTCGAAGTCCCTCGGCAACACGATCGATGTCGAGGCGCTTCTCAAGGAGCACGGCGCCGACGTGTGCCGCTGGTGGGTCGCGGGCGTCGACTACGAGAACGACATCCGCGCCGACGGCGACTTCTTCAAGGTCGCGGGCGAGAGCTACCGCAAGGTGCGCAACACCATGCGCTACCTCCTTTCGAACCTCGACGGGTTCGACGCCTCCGAGACCGACTCGATCCTCTCGGGCATCCCGCACACGAGCCTCGAGGCGTGGATGCTCGCGCAGCTCGCGGGCGTCGCCGAGACGGTGCGCGACGCGATCCGCCGATGCGCCTTCCGCGACGCGCAGCAGGCGATCTACCACTTCGCGAACGACACGCTGTCGGCGGTCTACTGCGCGGCGACGAAGGACCGCCTCTACTGCGACGCGCGCCGTTCGTCGCGCCGTCGCGCCGCGCAGGCGGCGATGCACCGCGCGGCCGACACGCTCTGCCGGCTGCTCGCGCCGTTCCTTCCGCACACGGCCGACGAGGCGTTCCGCGCGCTCACGGGGGACGACGCCGCCTGCATCCACCTCGAGCATCACCGGACGCTCGTCCACACCTGCGATCCGCGGTGGAGCGAGGTGCTCGCGGTGCGCGAACTCGTGCTCGCCGCGCTCGAGAAGGCGAAGGCGGCGGGGATCGAGAACCGCCTCGACGCGGGCATCCTGCTGCCGGCCCTCCACGGGCATCTCGAGGACTTCCTCCCCGACCTGCCCGACCTCTTCGGCGTCAGCCGCGTGACGATCGCGCGCGACCAGTCGGCGATCGAGGTGATCGAGGTGATCGATCTGCGCGGCGAGCCGCGCTGCGACCGGAGCTGGAGGCGCGACGGCACCGTGCGGCTCCGCTCGGACGGCGGCATGCTCTCGGACCGTGATGCGGAGGCGGTCGGGGTGTCCTGAGCCGAGAACCCTGGAAACCCGTGCTTCCCGCACATTCGGGACGCATCCCGCCTTGACATTCGACCTTCCTGCACCACACTCCCGACTCGTCCATCGGGCCATGGCCTGAACGGGGCGGTGCGGGAGAGAGAGCAGGTCGCAAGGCCTGTCCCGCGGGACGCTGGAGGCGTCCGAACGAAGAGGGCTGTGTCGCGTGGCGACGGTGCATGCACCGCGTCGGTCGACGGGCCCTGTTTCGTTTTTCGGGTCCGGTGCGAAGCGCCTACGGTCGCCGAAGGCCGCGCTTCGTGGCGGCGGGTATGGCACGGGGAGCGAATGGGCGCGCTTTGGCGCGAGAACCGCGGCGTCGGACACAGGCGGAATCTGCCCGACGCCGCGGTCTGCTTTTTGGATCGTCGGACCGTTCGCGGGGGCTCGCGCGATCGTCGCCGCGCGTCCATGCCCGCTGGATCGCGCCGTCGCGCGTGATCGTCGTCGCGTGGGACGCGCGCGGGCCTTCGCGGTAGAGTGTCGGTTCATGGTTCCGACCTCCGATCTTCTCGGCGCCGTGGCTTCGCTCCCGACCGTCCTCGTCGCTGCGGCGCCGGACTTCGGTCGTGCGGCGGGCCGACTCCATCCGCTCGTCGTGCACTTCCCGATCGCGCTCGCGCTCGTCGCGGTGGCGGTCGAATGGTGGCGCGCGCTCACCCGCCAGCCCGGACTCTCGCCGATCACGCGGCCGCTGCTCTGGCTCGCCGCGGCGGCGGCCGTCGCCTCGACCGCCTCGGGCTGGCTGAACGCCGCCTACGAACGCGGCGGTGACGGCGGATCGACGCTCTTCCTCCACCGCTGGATCGGCACGGCGACCTCGATCGGGCTCGTCGCGCTCGCGGCGTGGTGCCAGTCGGTCGCGCGGGCGATGACGCGCGCGTCGGCCGACGGTGCGGCGCAACTCGGCTCGTTCCGCTGGGCGGCGCTCGTCGTCGGTCTCGCGGTCGGAGCGACGGGCCACCTCGGCGGCGACATGGTCTACGGCGAGGGCTACCTCACGAAGGTGCTCTTCCCGCCGTCGTCCGCGAAGTCGGACGCGCTCGCCGGCGGCGAGACGCCGACCGAAGGACCCGTCGAGGTCGGCTCGGCCGAAACGGTCGCGCTTTCGCCGAACGATGCGTACTTCATCGAGACGGTGCTCCCGATCCTCGAGGCGCATTGCTTCGAGTGCCATTCGGCGCGCAAGCAGAAGGGCGGGCTGCGCATGGATACGCGCGCATGGCTCTTCAACGGCGACGAGGAGGACTGGACGGTGCTTCCCGGGAAGAGCGCGGAGAGCCTCTTCCTCGCACGGATCGTCCTCGATCGCGACGACCCCGACGCGATGCCGCCCGAGGGCCCCGGACTGACGGCCGACGAGCAGGCGGCGATCCGGAAGTGGATCGATGATGGCGCCGCGTATCCCGACGCGAGCGTGATCGCCGCGGCGAGCGACGCCGCGGCCGACCAGGCCACGATCGCGGGAACGGCGACGACGGGCGCGCCCGCGCCCGCGCTGTCGACCGCCGAGGTGCGCGCGAAGGCCGAGACGGCCGCGAAGGCGCTCGTCGCGCGCGGCGTCCTCGTGCAGCCGCTCGCGATCGACAGCCCGTACCTCGATGTGAACGCCGCCCGCGCCGAGCCCGCGCTCGGCGACGCCGACGCGGCGCTTCTCGCCGATCTCGCGCCGCTCGTGGTGAACCTCAATCTCGCGAAGAGCGCGATCACCGACGCGGGTCTCGCCGCGATCGGCCCGATGCCCGTCCTCGAGAAGCTCCGCCTCGACGAGACGGCGGTCGGCGACGCGGGGCTCGCGGCGCTCGGTTCGCTGCCGAAGCTCGAGTCGGTGAATCTCGTCGGGACGAAGGTGACCGCGGCGTGCCGCGACTGGCTGCACGCGCAGCCCGCGCTGCGGCGCGTCTACGTCTGGCGGACCGCGGTCGAGGCGCGCGACGCGGCGCAGGCCCTCGCGACGAAGTTCGAGGTGGTCGGCGCGGACCTGCCGCTCGCGCAGCCGACGACGCCGCCGATGCCTGAGGATCCGAAGCCGGAGGATGCGAAGCCCGAGGGCGACGCACCCGGCGCGGGCTGAGGAGCGCGCGGGCGTACGGGCGCGCGCGGCGCGAAGGGGCGCGGTACGCTCCGCGCCATGACCATCCGCCACGATTCCGCCTCGACCGATTCCCGCCGCGCCTTCATCCGCACCGCCGCAGGCGTCGCGGCGCTCGCGCCCCTCTCGAACTCCTTCGCCGCCGCGCTTCTCGCGGGCGATGTGACGACCGGATCGGGCGAGCACGCCTACCGCGTCGAGCACGACTGGCTCATGCCGCCCGAAGGCCTCGCCTGGGGCGACACGCACGGCGTCGCGCAGGACAAGGCGGGGCGCATCTACATCTCGCACACCGTCGGTGGCGGCGCGACGAAGGACGACGCGGTCTACGTCTTCTCGCGCGACGGGAAGTTCGAGCGTTCGATGCTGCCGGCCCTCAAGGGTGGCGGGCACGGCCTCGATCTCCGCTCCGAGGACGGCGTCGAGTACCTCTACCACTGCGATGTGAACCGCCGCCGGATGCTCAAGACGACGCTCGACGGCGAGGTCGTCTGGGAGAAGGGCGCGCCCGTCGAGGCGGAGTTCGCGGGTGCGAAGGTCTACGGCGGCGAGAACGACTGGAATCCGACGAATGTCGCGTTCCTGCCCGATGGCGACCTCGTCGTCGGCGACGGCTACGGCCGCAGCTTCATCCACCGCTACTCGAAGGACGGCGCGTACAAGGCGACGGTCTGCGGTCCGGGTTCGGGCGAGGGACAGGTCTCGGGGCCGCACGGCCTCTGGTGGGACGACCGTCTCGGGCTCCTCGCGGTCGCCGACCGCTCGAACCGCCGCATCCAGTACTTCGCCGAAGCGGGCGCGGGCGCGCCGTGGAAGCATGTCTCGTTCGTCACCGAGTCGATGCGGCAGCCGTGCCACTTCAAGACGCGCGGCGATCTGCTGCTCGTGCCCGATCTCTCGAGCGCGGTCGAGCTGCTCGGGAAGGACAACAAGGCGGTCGCCGTCCTCGGCGACGGCGATCCGACGAACCTTCGCGGTGCGGCGCGCAAGGACTTCCTTCCCGGGAAGTTCGTCCACCCGCACTCGGCGACCTTCCTCGACGACGGCTCGATCCTCGTCGTGGAATGGGTGCCGATCGGGCGCGTGACGCGGCTCGTGCGGATGGCGTGAGCGGCGG
>JBJOHC010000170.1:0-17483 GCA_046047955.1 Planctomycetota bacterium | reverse complement strand
CGTCGTCAACGGATACCGCGCGTGGGCGGGCGTGGGCGCGGCGCTCGAACGCGAGCTTCGCGACGCGACCGAACTCGCCGCGGGCGAGATCGACATCCGAAACGCCCGCAACGCGGAGCTCGTCGAGATGATGGCGCGCGCGCAGGAGGCGGGCATGTTCGGTCGTCGCGCCGAATCGCTCCGCTTTCTCGAGCGCATCGTGCGCGACAATCCCGAGGTCTACGCCGCGTACCTCGCGTACGAACCCGGCGCCGATGGCCGCGACGGCGAAGGCGCGGGAGCGGGCGTTCCACCCGAAGCGCTGGGCGAGGGAGGCCGTTTCTACCCGTACTTCAAGCGCGATCCGGCGGCGCCCGGTGGCATCCGCCTCGAGCCGCTCGAGGAGGTCGAGGAGGACGAGGGCCTCTGGTACGACGAGCCGAAGCGGCGCTACGAGCGCGGGCGCTCGCGCGAGCCGGTCATCACCAAGCCGTACCGCTATCTCGGCACCGACATCATCGAGAACGTGTGCGCGATCGAGCGCGACGGCCGCTTCGCGGGAATCGCGGGGCTCGATGTCTCGCTCTCGGATCTGCAGGAACGGCTCGGCGAGATCGGCGAGCGTCTCGGCGCCGAGCTCTATCTCGAGACGCGCGGGCTCTTCGTCGCCGCGACGACCGACGGCGCCGGGGACGGCGCGACCGCGCTCCGCACCACGCCCGTCGCCGCGTCGCCGTTCGCCGACGCGTTCGCGCGCGCCTCGGGAGCGGAGGCGCAACTCTGGAGCGCCGCCGGACCGGACGGTGAATCGAGCGTCTTCGTCGCGACCACGGTGCCGACGGGGGGCTGGCGGCTCGTCGTGCGGAAGCCCGCGTCGACCTTCGGCGCGGAACTCGCGTCGGTGCTCGCGGTGAACGTGGCGACGGCGTTCGCAGGCGTCGCCGCGATCGTCGTGCTGCTGTCCGCGGGCGCGCTCGCGATCTCGCGTCGCGTCGCGGCGGCGCGCGCGGTGGCCGACCGGATCGCGGCGGGCGACCTCGACCGCGGGGCCGTCGCGGTGCGCGGCGTCGACGAGAGCGCGGAGCTCGTGCGCGCGATCGTCCGCATGCGCGACGAACTCGCGACCATCGTCGGATCGGTGCGCGCGGCCGCGTCGCGGCTCGCGACGACGAGCGCGCAGCTCGCGGCGACCGGCCGCAGCCAGGACGAGGCGGCGCGCGCGTTCGGCGACTCGACGCAGCAGATCGCCGCCGCGGTCCGCGAGATCGCGGTCACGGGCGCGGAGCTCGCCCGCTCGGTCGAGATCGTCGACTCCGGCGCGCGCCGGAGCGCGGAGAGCGCGGCGCTCGGGCATGAGCGCCTCGGCCGGCTCGTCGAGACCATGGCGCGCCTCGACGCCGCGACGAGCGAGATCGGCGCGCGGCTCGAGGTCATCGCCGAGAAGGCGGTGTCGATCGGCTCGGTGGTCGACACGATGACGAAGGTCGCCGAGCAGACGAACCTCCTCTCGGTGAACGCCGCGATCGAGGCCGAGAAGGCGGGCGATGCGGGACTCGGGTTCCTCGTCGTCGCGCGCGAGATCCGCCGCCTCGCGGACCAGACCGCGATCGCCTCGCAGGACATCGGACGGATCGTGCGGCAGATGGGCGAATCGGTGGGCGCGGGCGTCGACGAGATGCGTCGCTTCGCGCGCGAGATGCGTTCGGGCGCGGAGGGTGCGCGCTCGGTCGGCGTCGACCTCTCGTCGATCATCGGCGACATGCGCGCCGCCGCCGAGAGCTTCTCCGAAGTGAAGCGCGGCATCACCGGGCAGTCCGCGGGCGTCCTGCAGATCGAGGAGGGCGTGGGGCGGGTCGCCGACGGCGCGCGGCGCACGGCGGCGAGCGTCGCGGAGTTCGCCGCCGTCGCCGACGAGATGGCGCATGCGATCGCGCTCCTCCAGGATGCGGTGGGGCGCTTCCATCTCGCGGACGCCGACGAGCAGGCGGAAGACGGCAACCTGACGTGTGGATCGAACTGACGCGGAACCGGGAGCAGGCGGCACGATGCAGGTCCTCTTCACCCACATCGACGGCAGGAGATTCGCGATCGACTGCGCGGATGTGTCGGAGGTGCTGCCGGTCGTCGCGTACAGGCCGGCGGGCACCGGCCCGGCGTGGCTCCTCGGACTCTTCAACCTCCACGGCGCGCTGGTGCCGCTCGTCGATCTCGCGACGATCGTCTGCGGTCGTCCCGCGGAGGTTCGGCTCGGCTCGCGCATCGTCGTGGTCCGCGCCGCGGGGGTGGGCGACGCGGCCGGCGCGGTTGGACTGCTGGTGCCCGACCTCGGAGGTCCCGAGCGGCGGGACTTCGACGACGCGAGCGCGCATGCGGGCTTTCCCTTCGCGGGTGCGTCGCACCTCGGGCCGACGATCGCGGATGCGGAGGGCATGGTGCAGCTCATCCGCTGCACGCGGCTCCTCGAGGGAGACGCGGCGCTGCGCGCACTGCCAGCGCCGGGTGGTCCGGAGTCATGAGCGCGGCCGAGGATCCGGTCAGGGATATGGCCAGGGATATGGCCACGGATCCGGTCAAGAATCCGATCAAGGATCCGGTCAAGGATCCGTCCACGAACGCCGCGATGGACGGCGGCCGTGGGGATGACGCGGATTTCTCCGAGTCCCTCGCGAGCCTCCGCGGCGCCCTGCGCACGAGGAGCGGACTCTCCGATGACGCGATCCCGCCCGAGCGGCTGCGGCTCGAGCTGACGACCGCGATGCGCGCGCGCGGCGGGGACGCGCGCGGCGTGGTGCGGGCGATCCTCGCGGATCCCTCGGCGTTCGCCGCGCTCGAGGCGGCGTTCGCACCACCCGAGACCTGGCTCTTCCGATACCCGGCGAGCTTCGAACTCGTGCGGGAGCGCGCGGCACGCTGGAGCGGTGGCGAGATCCGCGCGGTCGTCGCCGGAGCGGGCGGCTGGTGCGAGCCCTGCGCGCTCGCCGCCGCACTCCTCGCCGGAACCGGCGGACGCGGCGAGGTGCGCATCCTCGCGCTCGATCGGAATCCCGCCGTCTTCGCCGCGCCACCGCGCTTCTCGGGGCTCGCGCTTCGCGGCGGGATTCCCGACTGGGCGCGGAGCTCCTTCGTCGTCGAAGGCGATGTCGTGCGCCCGGTGCAGGCCGTCCACGATGCGATCACGGTCCGCGTCTCCGACGCGCGCTCGTTCCTCCGGGACGCCGGTCCGTGGCGCGGATCGAAGGTCGTCGCGTTCCGCAACGTCTCGATCTACCTCGACCAGGAGGTGCGGACCGCGGCGTTCCGCGCGCTCTCCGAGCTGCTTTCCGAAGATGGCCTCTTCCTCGTCGGTCACGCGGAGGCGCACGGCGCGCGCCTCGCGACCGCACTCGAGCCCGAGCGGACCGAGGGGGCGTTCGCGCTCGTGCGCGCGCCGCGCTCCGCCGGCGATCCATCCGTTTCATGGATGGAACGACGCGAACCATCAGGAAAACGAATGGATCCGTCTGCGCCGGCGAGGGACGCCATCGTCGGCGCCCGTCCCGGATCGGACGCACCCGCACGCGACGCGCGGGCCGCGGATCTCCACGAGCCTGCGGATCCTCCCGGTCCGCCGCCCACACGGCCGCCCGAACCGCCGTCAGGACCGCCGCCACGAGCCGTCGGCCTCCCGCCCGCGGACGCGTACCTCGCGGAGGCGAGGACGCACGAGGCCGCGGGCGATGCGTCGCGCGCCGCGCGCGCGGTCGGTCGCGCGCTCTACCTCGATCCGCGGCACGAAGAGGCGCTCCTCCTCGCCGCCCGACTCGCCGACGCGCGCGGCGACCGCGCCGAAGGCGACCGTCTGCGCGCTCGCGCCCTTCGAGCCCATCTCGCGCGCGAGGACCTTCCGCCACTTTCACAGGGCGGCACCTGACCGTCCGTTCCCCCCTGTAGGCTTCCACCGTAGCCGCCCCCATGACCGACCGCGCCGACCGCGACCCGATGCCTCCGAACCCGCCCGCCACCCGAGGCGGACTCGCGGGCACGCCGTCGTCCGAAGGGGCCGATCTCGCGCGGATGAGGGCGCTCCTCGACCGACCGCTTCCACCCGAGCGCCTCGTCGAGAACACCGCGCTCGTCGCCGCACCCGCCGTGCGCGAGCAGGGCGACACCATGGGCGTCCTCGTCTTCACGCTCGGAGACGAGCGGCTGGCGATCGAGGCCGACGAGGCGCACCGCGTCTTCCGCGCGACGCCCGTCGGCCGCATTCCGCACCGCTCGAACGAGGTGCTCGAAGGCATCGCGAACATCGGCGGCGAACTGACGCTGGTCGCCCGACTCTCGGCCGCGCTCGGACTCGCGGCGACCTGCGAGGCGACGCACTTCGTCGTGATCGGAGAACCCGCGGCGCGCTGGGCGTTCGCGGTCGACCGCGTCGAGGGCGTGCGACGGATCGAGCGGGGCAGGCTGCTTCCCGCGCCCGCGACGGTCCGCCATGCGGCCGACGGCTGCACCATCGCGATCGCGACCGACGGCGACGGCGGGGCGCCGGTCGCGGTGCTCGATGCGCGGCGCGTCTGCGCGCTGCTCGCGAGGAGCCTCGCATGAGCGATCTCGGCGGATTCTCGCTGTTCGAACTCTTCCGCGGCGAGGCCGAGATGCACGCGGCCGCGCTCAGCGAAGGCCTCGTGCGGCTCGAGGGCTCGAGCGATCCCGCGGTGGTCGAGCCGCTCATGCGCGCGGCGCACTCGATCAAGGGCGCCGCGCGCGTCGTGGGGCTCGATGTCGCGGTTCGGCTCGCGCACGCGATGGAGGATGTCCTCGTCGCGATGCAGAAGGGCCGCGAGGCGATCGCCCCCGATCGCATCGATCTCCTCCTGCGCGGAAGCGATCTCCTCGCGTCGCTCTCGCGCGAGGAGGAGGCTGGTGTTCCCGCGTGGAGCGACGCGAACGCGGCCGCGATCGATGGACTCGTCGAGGGATTGCGCGCGCCGCCCGCGAGCGGTGGCGACGCGTCGGCGAAGGAGGGCGCGGTCCCGCGTTCGGCGGGACCTGCGGCGGAAGCCGCCGCGCGCACCGAGATGCCGTCGGGTGGGATGGGGGCCGCGGGGTCGAACCCCGCCTCGAACCCAGCCTCCACTTCAGCTCCAAGTTCAGCGGCAATTCCAGCCGCAACTCAAGCCGCAACTCAAACCCCGACTTCCGCCTCGATCACCGCCGCGGAGCAGACTGCGGGCGATGAACCCCGCGGTTCCGCACGCCCCGACACGCGGGTCGATGCAGGCACGGCGCCGCCCGGCTCGAGCGGCGCCGAAGCCGCCGGTTCCACTGGGAGCGCATCCCCGGCCGACGCCGACCCGTCCGTCGCCCGCGCGGTCGCCGAGGAGAACCGCCGATCGGCCGACATCGCGCGGCGCGCCGCTCCATCGGGCGAAGTCCCTTCGCGCACCGGCGTCGTCGCGGAGACGGCGGCGTCCCTCTCCGCCGCCGCGCCATCGCCGCCCGCCGCGCCGGCACCGCGCTCCACGAGCGTGCGCGTCTCCGCCGAGCGGCTCGACCGGCTGCTGCAGCTCGCGGGCGAGACGATGCTCGAGTCGCGCCGGCTCGGCGGACTCCGCGGCGAGGCGCTCGAACTCAAGCGCGCGCTCTTCCGCATCGAGGACGAACTCGAGCGCGTGCGCGCCGAAGCGCGCCGCGGCGGACTCGATTCACCCGCGATCCCCGAGACGCGCGCCCTCGTCGAGTCGCTGCGCGGTCGCGTGATGACGCATCTCCTCAGCGTCGAGGAGGCGATCCGCCGCGGCGAGGAGACCTCGACGCAGCTCTATCACGAGGTGCTCGGAAGCCGCATGCGTCCGTTCGGCGACGCCGTCGGGGCGCTGCCGCGCACCGTGCGCGACCTCTGCCGCGCGCTCGGCAAGGAGGCGCGCCTCGAGATCTCGGGCGAGTCCGTGCCCGTCGACCGCGACGTCCTCGCGCGGCTCGACGCGCCGCTCAACCACCTCCTGCGGAACGCGCTCGACCACGGCGTGGAGACGCCCGAGGCGCGTCGCGCCGCGGGGAAGCCCGCGCAGGCGGTGCTGCGCGTCGAGGCGCGGCATCACGCGGGCATGCTGCGGATCCGCGTGAGCGACGACGGTCGCGGCATCGATCTCGACGCGCTGCGCGCCCGCATCGTCCGCAAGGCGCTCGCGAACGACGCGATGGCCGCGGCGCTCGACCGGCAGGAGCTGCTCGAGTTCCTCTTCCTCCCGGGATTCTCGACCGCGAGCGAGATCACCGAGTACTCGGGACGCGGCGTCGGGCTCGATGTGGTCCAGTCGACCGCGCGCGAGCTCGGCGGCGTCGCGCGCATCGAGAGCGAGTTCGGCCGCGGCACGGCGTTCGAACTCGAGCTCCCGATCACGCTCTCGGTGGTGCGCGCGCTGCTCGTCGAGGTGGCGGGGGAGACGCTCGCGTTCCCGCTCGCGCGGATCGAGCGCGTCGTCCGGCCCGCCGCCACCGACATCCGCGCGGTCGAGGGCCGCATGCAGTTCATCCTCGAGGGCGATTCGGTGGGCATCGTCGACGCCGCGCGCGTGCTCGCGCTCGCGGACGCCCGCCGTCCGTCCACGCACGAGACGGTCGTCATCCTCGCGAGCGGCGACGCGCGCTACGGCTTCGCGGTCGACGGACTGGCGGGCGAGGAGGACCTCGTCGTGCGCGCGCTCGATCCGCGGCTCGGCAAGGTTCCGCACCTCTCGGCGGCGGCCGTGCGCGAGAGCGGCGACCCCGTCCTGATCGTCGACACCGAGGACATCCTGCAGTCGGTGCGCATGGCGCTCGGCGAAGGCCGCCTGCGCGGCGCGCGGCCCGCGATCGCCGCCGAGGCGCGACGCTCGCGGCGCGCGCTCGTCGTCGACGATTCGGCGACGGTGCGCGAGGTCGAGCGCCAGCTCCTCGTCCGCATGGGCTTCGAGGTCGAGACCGCCGTCGACGGCATGGACGGCTGGCACGCGCTGCGCGACGGCGCGTTCGATCTCGTCGTCAGCGACATCGACATGCCGCGCATGAACGGGATCGAGTTCGTCCGCACGCTCCGCGCCGACGCGCGGTTCGCGACGATTCCCGTGATCGTCGTCAGCTACAAGGACCGCGAGGAGGACCGTCTCGCGGGACTCGAGGCGGGCGCGACGGCGTATCTCACGAAGGGCGCGTTCCAGGACAGCACCTTCGCCGACACGGTCCGCGATCTCGTCGGCACCGGGGAATCGGGCGCGACGGGCGGAGGCGCGGGGCGATGAAGGTCGCGATCGTCAACGATCTCGCGGTCGCGTGCGAGGCGCTGCGCCGCGTCGTCGCGTCGGATGCGGCGCTCGAGGTCGCGTGGATCGCGCGCGACGGCGACGAGGCCGTCGCGAAGGCGCGCGCCGCGCGTCCCGATCTCGTCCTCATGGACCTCATCATGCCGCGCGTCGACGGCGTCGCCGCGACGCGCGAGATCATGCGCGTCGCGCCGTGTCCGATCCTCGTCGTCACCGCGACGGTGAGCGGCAACGCGGGCCTCGTCTACGAGGCGCTCGGCGCGGGCGCGCTCGACGCCGTGAACACGCCGACCCTCGGTCGCGACGGCACCGTCGCGGGAGGCGCCGAACTCCTCCGGCGCATCCATCTCGTCGAACGCGCGATGGCGAGCGCGCCGAAGCCGCGCGTCCCCGACGCGCCGCGCGCGGGTCCGGAGCCGGAGGGCCTCGCGCGCGCCGAGACGCCGGAGCGGGCGACGCCCGCGGCGCCTCGACCGATGCGCGCGGACTCGCCGCCGCTGGTCGCGATCGGCGCGTCGACGGGCGGGCCGCGCGCGGTGGCGAGCGTCCTCCGCGCGCTCCCGCGACCGCTGCGCGCCGCGGTCCTTCTCGTCCAGCACGTCTCGCACGACTTCGTCGCGGGCTACGCCGACTGGCTTCGCGACGAGACCGGGCACCGCGTCGCGATCGCGACGCCGGGCGAGCGGCCCGTGCCCGGAACCGTTCTCGTCGCGGACGGCCGTCGGCATCTCGTCCTTCGCGCGGACGGCGCGATCGACTGCACCGACTCGCCCGCCGACCTCGTGCACCGTCCATCCGTCGACGTCCTCTTCCGTTCGCTCGTCGCGGCACCGCGACCTGGCGTCGCGATCCTCCTCACGGGAATGGGACGCGACGGCGCCGAGGGGCTCGCGGCGCTGCGCGCGGCCGGATGGCACACCGTCGCGCAGGACGAGGCGACGAGCGTCGTCTGGGGAATGCCGGGCGCGGCCGTCCGGCTCGGTGCCGCGAGGGAGGTGCTCGCACTCGACGCGATCGGACCCGCGACGGCGCGCGCACTCGGAGAAATGGCCTGAAACGCCGCGGAATCCCGCGGAAAGGAACGCTCCATGCAAGGAATCGACACCACCGACCGCGTCCTCGTCGTCGACGACCAGCCGATCGTCTGCGAGGCGGTGCGCCGGCTCATCGCGACGCAGGGCGCGTGCGAGTACCGCGCGGTGCAGGATCCCTCGCAGGCGCTCGCCGTCGCCGCGGAGTTCCGACCGACCGTGATCCTCCAGGACATCGAGATGCCCGGCGTGAACGGACTCGAGCTGCTGCCGCGCTATCGCGAGCATCCCGAGCTCCGCGACGTTCCCATCGTCATGCTCACGGGAAAGGAGGAGCCCGAGACGAAGGCGGAGGCGTTCGCGCGCGGCGCGAGCGACTACCTCGTGAAGCTGCCGCATCCGGTCGAGCTCGTCGCGCGCATCCGCCACCATTCGCGCGGATTCCGCATGCAGCTCGAGCGCAACGCGGCGTTCCGCGCGCTCAGCGAGAGCGAGGCGCACCTCAAGAGTGAAATACTGCGCGCCGCACAGTATGTGCAGTCCCTGCTCGACCCGCCGATGCAGGGCACCGTCGACGCCGACTGGCGGTTCGTCCCCTGCGAATCGCTCGGTGGCGACGTCTTCGGATACCACTGGATCGACGAGGACCGGCTCGCCGCCTACGTGATCGACGTGAGCGGGCACGGCGTCGGTCCCGCGCTGATGGGCGTCTCGGCGATGAACCTCATCCGCTCCGGATCGCTCGAGATCGAGCAGGCGCTCGATCCGACGCGCGTCCTGCAGGCGCTCAACGCGGCGTTCCCGATGGCGCGCCACGACGGCATGTACTTCACCGTCTGGTACGGCGTGTACGACCGCCGCACGCGCGAACTCCGCTGGTCGGGCGGCGGTCATCCGCCCGCGTTCCTCGTGCAGGACGGTGCGCTCGCGACGCTCCACTCGACCACCTACATGGTGGGCATCTCGGACGAGTACGACGCACCCACCGAGCGGACGACGATCGCGCCGAGCGCGCGCCTCTACCTCTTCTCGGACGGCGTCTTCGAACTCCACACCGCGGAGGGCGGCATCTGGGGCCTCGATCGCTTCGAGGAGCTCGTGCGCGGCGCGCCCGCCGAGGGTCTTCTCGACTCGGTCGTCGCCATCACGAAGCGCGTCACGCTCGAGGGGCGCGGCGTCGCCGCGACCGATATGGACGCCGCGCTCGCCGGCGCCGTCTCCTGGGACGACGACTTCTCGCTCATCGAGCTTCGCTTCAACTGAGCGTCCGACGCGACCGATGAGCGTGGGCTATCCTCGACGCCCCTCGCGGACGCCGGGGTGGCGTCGGTTTCGCGGCGCCGCACGCGGCAGTCACTCGGAGATCAGCGAATGAAGAACGTCCTCATCATCGGTGGCGGCAAGATCGGCCGCATGGCAGCCCACTTCCTCGCGACGAGCGGCGACTACCGCGTGCACGTGATCGACTCGCACGAGCCCTCGTGGCGGTCGGCGATCGAGGGACTCCCGAACGCGTCGGGCGCCACCGCCGACTTCTCGAGCCGCGCCGACATCGACGCCGCACTCGACGGCAAGTGGGCGCTCATCTCCTGCGCGCCCTTCTACTGCAACGAGCTCATCGCCGAGCGCGCGAAGGACCACGGCGTCCACTACCTCGATCTCACCGAGGATGTCGCCGTCACGAAGAAGGTCATGGCCCTCGCCGAGGGCGCGAAGACCGCGTTCATCCCGCAGTGCGGCCTGGCGCCCGGCTACATCACGATCGCCGCGAACCACCTCGCGAAGCCGATGAGCGAGATCCACGAGCTCCGCTGCCGCGTGGGCGCGCTGCCCCAGTTCCCCTCGAACCAGCTCAAGTACAACATGACCTGGTCGACGAGCGGCCTGATCAACGAGTACTGCCAGCCGTGCGAGGCGCTCGTCGACGGCGAGATGACGCTGCTGCCGCCGCTCGAGAATCTCGAGCGCTTCACGATGGACGGGATCGAGTACGAGGCCTTCAACACCTCGGGCGGACTCGGGTCGCTCGGCGAGTCGCTCGCGGGCCGCGCGCGCAACGTCAACTACAAGACGATCCGCTATCCCGGCCACTGCGACCTGATGAAGTTCCTGCTGCACGATCTCGGCTTCATCCGCCGCCGCGAGGAGCTCGGCGCGATCTTCGACCGCGAGATTCCCGCGACGCGGCAGGATGTGATCGTCATCGTCTGCATCGCCATCGGCATCGAGAACGGCAAGCTCGTCGAGAAGACCGATTCGCGTCGCGTTCCCGCGAAGACCATCGACGGCAAGCACTGGACCGGTATCCAGAT
Source organism: Planctomycetota bacterium (assembly GCA_046047955.1). Taxonomy (GTDB): domain Bacteria; phylum Planctomycetota; class Phycisphaerae; order Phycisphaerales; family SM1A02; genus QWPT01. Next base: position 6,881 of record JBJOHC010000170.1, on the reverse strand, counting down.
CACGACCGCCGCGGGCGTGTGCGCGGTGCTCGACCTCCTGCGCGAGGGCAAGGTTCCGCAGCAGGGATTCGTGAAGATGGAGGACGTCTCGTACGACGCGTTCATTGCGAATCGGTTTGGGCGCGAGTACGTCATTTAAGCGGTCGCCGCTGCGGCGGCTCCCTCTGGAGGGGGCGGCGCGGTGGGTGATCGATGGGTGGTCGCGGCGTGCTTGAGCGGTCGCGGCTGCGGCCGCTCCCTCTGGAGGGGATGCGCGCTGCGTGATTGATGGGCGGCTGCGGCCGCTTCCTCTGGTGGGGGTGGCGCAGCGGGTGATCGATGGGCGCGCGGGGACTGATCGCGTCGTCGCGGCGTGATGTCGCGCGCACGGTGTGCCCGAGCGGTCGTCGCGATTCCGAGCCGGCGCGTGCGCGCGCGGACTTTCGCGCTGCGTCAGAGCTTGCGGATGCGGATGTTTCGGTAGGCGACGCGGTCGCCGTGACCGCAGAAGCCGATGTGGCCCTTCTCGCGCGTCAGGCCGTCGACCTTGTTGCCGTGCAGGGTCTTGCCCTCGGGCGCGGCCTCGTCGAGATCGATGTCGACGAGGACGACGCCGTTCTCGACGACCTTCACCTTGCGGCCCTTCATCACGATCGTCTCGCTGTTCCACTCGCCGACGGGCCGGTGCGCCGTCGCCTTCGCGGGCGAGATGCCGTAAATCGAGCCGTGGTACTGCCACTCCTTGAGGCCCTTGTACTGCTCGGCCGCGTTGTCGAGGATCTGCGACTCGAAGCCCGCGTACGCGGGATCGCCCGACGGCGGGCAGCGCAGCGCGATGCCGTTGTTCGCGCCAGGCGTCAGCTGGAACTCGAAGCGCAGCTCGAAATCGCCGAACTCGTCCTTCGTGAAGAGGTTCGTGCCGCCCTTGCCGCACACGATCGCGCCGCTTCCGTCGATCTCCTCGACGAGGTAGCCCTTCGTGTCGCCGATCCAGCCGTCGAGGGTCTTCCCGTCGAAGAGGGCGACGAAGCCCTCCTCCTTCTCCTTCGCCGCATCGACCGCGACGGCCTTCGGCTCGGCGGCGGCGGGAGGAAGCGTGACGGGCGCGCAGGCGAGGAGGACGGCGGCGAGGGCGGGCGCGAAGGTCTGCATGCGCGAAAGTGTACGGGATCGCACGACGGATCCGAACCCGCGCGCCGCTACCATCCGTCCGGCGCACCGCGCCCCAACGGAGTCGACACCATGCACGCAGCCACGATCGCCGCGATTCTCGCGCTTCCCCTCTCCATCGCCGCACCCCGCGCGCAGGACGCCGCGCCGGCGACGCAGACCGCCGCGAAGGGCGACGCGAAGTGGGCCGAAGGTCCCGCGATCCCGAAGCTCCGCTTCGTGCGCCTCTTCCCGAACCTCGCGCTCGTGCGTCCGATCCAGACGCTGCAGGCGAAGGGCGACGCGAACGGGCTCCTTCTCGTCGAGCAGCCGGGCCGCATCCTGCGCGCCGACCTCACCGCGCCCGACGCCGCCGACGCGCCCGTCTTCCTCGACATCCGCGAGCGCGTCCACGACGGCGGCAACGAGGAGGGGCTCCTCTCGATCGCGTTCCACCCCGACTATCCCGCGAAGCGCGAGCTCTTCGTCTACTACACCGCGAAGGATCCGCGCCGCTCGAAGCTCTCGCGCTTCACCGTCGCCGCCGACGGTCTCAGCGCCGATCCCGCGAGCGAGGAGACGCTCCTCGAGCAGTCGCAGCCCTATTCGAACCACAACGGCGGCGCCGCGGTCTTCGGACCGGACGGCTTCCTCTACCTCTCGCTCGGCGACGGCGGCGCGGCGAACGATCCGCACCACTACGCGCAGGATCTCTCGACCTATCTCGGCAAGGTGCTGCGCATCGATGTGAACGCGAAGTCCGAAGGCCTCGCCTACGCGGTGCCCTCCGACAATCCGTTCGTCGGCCGCGAGGGCGCGAAGCCCGAGATCTGGGCCTACGGAACGCGCAACATCTGGCGTATGGCGTTCGACCCGAAGACGGGCGACCTCTGGGCCGGCGATGTTGGGCAGAACATCTGGGAGGAGGTCGACCTCATCGTGAAGGGCGGCAACTACGGATGGAACGCGCGCGAGGGCGCCCACGACTTCAAGGGCGGGAAGGGCGAGCCGCCCTTCATCGAGCCCGTCGTCGAGTACAGCCACCGCGAGGGGATGTCGATCACGGGTGGCCGCGTCTACCGAGGCGCGGCGTCGCCCGCGCTCGACGGCGTCTACATCTACGCCGACTTCATCTCGAGCAACGTCTGGGGCATCCGGATGATCGACGGGAAGCCGACGAAGCCCGCGATCGTCGCCCGGAAGCGCGGCGACCTCATCGCGTCGATCGACGAGCTGCACGACGGGACGCTGGTCGTCTCGAGCTTCGATCAGGACCAGAAGCGGGGGAATCCGGGCTCGATCTGGAAGCTCGTCGCCGCCGAATGAGCGGTCGCGACTGATGCCGCGCACCCCCGCGCGCCGATCAGGACGGGACCCATGCCGAAGCCGCTCCACTACCAGACCGCCGGCGAATCGCACGGCCCCGCGCTCGTCGCGATCGTCGATGGACTTCCCGCGGGACTCGCGATCGATGCCGCGCGCGTGAACGCCGAGCTCGCGCGCCGGCAGGGCGGCTACGGGCGCGGCGGCCGCCAGCGGATCGAGACCGACACCGTCGAGTTCCTCGGCGGCCTGCGAATGGGCCGCACGATCGGCTCGCCCGTCGCGCTGCGCGTCGCGAACAGGGACAACCGGATCGACGACCCCCTGAAGACGCCGCCCGTCGTTCGGCCGCGTCCCGGCCACGCCGATCTCGCGGGCAGCCTCAAGTACCTCGTCCCCGACTGCCGCGGCACGCTCGAGCGCGCGAGCGCGCGCGAGACGGCGGCGCGCGTCGCCGCGGGTGCGGTCGCGCGCTGCGTACTCGACGCCTTCGGCATCCGCGTCTTCGGCTTCGTGCGCGGCGCGTGCGACGCGTGGAGCGACCTTCCGATCGCGGGGGACCGGCTCGACGAACTCGTCGCCGCGCGCGACGCGAGCGAGGTCTACTGCCCCGATTCCGCGGTCGACGCGCGGCTCGTCGAACTCATCCACCGCGCGAAGACCGAGAAGGACACGGTCGGCGGCTGGTGCGAGGTGCACGTCTTCGGCTGTCCGCCCGGGCTCGGGTCGTGCATGAACTGGGACGACCGGCTCGACGCGCGCCTCGCCTTCGCGACGATGGGCATCCAGGCGTTCAAGTCGGTCGAGATCGGGCTCGGCCGCGAGAGCGGGGCGCGCTTCGGCAGCGGCGTCCACGATCCGATCGTCTTCGACGAAGGCGCGCGCGACGCGAGCCATCTCGGCTACGCGCGGCCCTCGAACAACGCCGGCGGCCTCGAGGGCGGCATGACGAACGGCATGCCCGTCGTCGTGCGCGGCACGATGAAGCCGATCGCGACGCTCCTCCAGGGGATGCCGAGCGTCGAGTTCGGATCGCACGAGCCCGTGCGCAGCGCCTACGAGCGCAGCGATGTGAGCGCGGTGGCGGCGGCGAGCGTCGTCATGGAGAACGCGGTGGCGTTCGAGATCGCGCGCGCGTTCCTGCTCAAGTTCGGCGGCGACTCGATGACCGAGGTGCGCGGGGCGTACGAGGCGTTCGTCGCGGCGGCGCGCGGCATCTGAGGGGCCGGCGTCGCGTCGCCGCATTCGGCGCCTGAACGGACTTGAACGGAATCGCCGCGCATCTCCCGCGCTCGGCCCTTCGCGCGGGGTGGAACTGGCGGTAGCATCGGCGACCGCACCATGGCCACCATCGAGACGAAGCCGACCGCGTCCCTCGCCGCCCGCACCCCCGCCTACTGGGAGACCCGCTCGCCCGCCGAGCGAACGCCGACCCGCGTCTTCGAGCGCGCGAAGGATGTGAGCGCCACCGTCGCGCGCGAGATCGCCGACCTGATCCGCGCGAAGGCCGCGCGCAACGAGATCTGCGTCCTCGGACTCGCGACCGGCTCGACGCCGACGGGCGTGTACGACGAACTCGTGCGACTCCACAGGGAGGAGGGGCTCTCCTTCCGCAACGTCGTCACCTTCAATCTCGACGAGTACTGGCCGATGCAGCCGGGCTCGCTCCAGAGCTACGTGCGCTTCATGCGCGAGCACCTCTTCGACCGCGTCGACATCGATCCCGCGAACACGCACATCCCCGACGGCACCGCCACCGAGGACGACGTGCGCGCGATGTGCGACCGCTACGAGCAGGCGATCCGCGACGCGGGCGGCATCGACCTTCAGATCCTCGGCATCGGCCGCACGGGACACATCGGCTTCAACGAGCCGGGCTCGGGCCGCGGCAGCCGCACGCGCCTCATCACGCTCGACCGCGTCACGCGGAAGGACGCCGCGAGCGACTTCTTCGGCGAGGAGAACGTGCCGACGCGCGCGGTCACGATGGGCGTCGGCACCATCCTCGAGGCGAAGCGCGTCGTGATGATCGCGTTCGGCGAGGGCAAGGCGCCCGTCGTCGCGCGCGCGATCGAGGGCCCCGTCACGAACACGATCGCGGCGAGCTTCCTCCAGGAGCACCCGAACGCGCAGGTCTACCTCGACCTCGCGGCGGCGGCCGAGCTGCAGCGCTGCAAGGCGCCCTGGGCGAGCGAGGCGCACGATCTCGAGTGGGACGACGCGATGACGCGGAAGGCCGTCATCTGGCTCGCGCGCACGACGAAGAAGGCGATCCTCAAGCTCACCGCCGAGGACTACAACGAGCACCACCTGCAGGATCTCCTCGCGGGCCGCGGCAAGGCGTACGACCTGAACATCAGCGTCTTCCGCCAGCTGCAGCGCTCGATCACGGGCTGGCCGGGCGGCAAGCCGAAGAGCAGGAAGCAGGCGGGCGACATCGACCGCCCCGGCGACGACGTCTTCCCGAAGCGCGTCCTCATCTTCTCGCCGCATCCCGACGACGACGTCATCTCGATGGGCGGCACGCTCATCCGCCTCGTCGACCAGGGGCACGAGGTGCATGTCGCCTACCAGACCTCGGGCAACATCGCGGTCTTCGACGCCGAGGCGCTGCGGTTCCTCGACTTCGCGAGCGATTTCAACGGCGCCTTCGGATTCGAGGGCGCGAAGACCGAGCGCATGGAGCACGACATCGCGCGCCGCCTGCGCGAGAAGGAGCCCGGAGAGGTCGATGCGCCCGAAGTGCAGCGTCTCAAGGGCCTGATCCGCCGCGGCGAGGCGAAGGCCGCGGGCATCTACTGCGGCATTCCCGAGGAACGCCTGCACTTCCTCGACATGCCGTTCTACGAGACGGGCCGCGTGCGCAAGAAGCCGCTCGGCGAGGAGGACATCGCGATCACCATGCGTCTTCTCCGCGAGGTGAAGCCGCACCAGGTCTACGCCGCGGGCGACCTCAGCGATCCGCACGGAACGCACCGCACCTGCCTCTCGGCGATCTTCCGCGCGCTGCGCGCATGCGAGGATGCGGGCGACGAGTGGCTCCGGGAGTGCACGACCTGGCTCTACCGCGGCGCGTGGCAGGAGTGGGATGTCGAGCACGCCGAGATGGCCGTGCCGCTCTCGCCCGACGAGGTCGCGCGCAAGCGCACCGCGATCTTCAAGCACCAGTCGCAGAAGGACCGCGCGCTCTTCCCGGGCGCCGACGAGCGCGAGTTCTGGCAGCGCGCCGAGCAGCGCAACGCCGAGACCGCGCGGCTCTACGACGCGCTCGGTCTCGCCGAGTACGCGGCGGTCGAGGCGTTCGTGCGCTGGGATGGACGACCGCTCGACTGAGCGCGCGGCGGTTCCGCGCGCGCGTGTCTCGATGGGAAGGGATCGAGGGTTCGCACGGGGATCGGCATGCAGGAACCTCGCGACTCGCCGACGACTCCGAAGCCCGTGCGACCTCGCGAACTCGAGCGCGCGGCCGCCGCGATCGCGGCGCCGCGAGGCGGCGCGGGTCGCTCGCCGTCGGCCTCATCGTCAGCCTCGTCGCACGACGCCTCGCCCGTGCGTCCGCCGCGCTTCGGTGCGTGGACGCTCGATGCGCGCTGCCGCGTCCACCGCTTCGCGCCGTTCGCGCACGGCGACGCGCCCGATCATCTGCATCCCGCGACGCGCGCCGTCGCCGCGGTCGCCGCGCGCGGCGCGATCGACCACGACCGCCCGCGCGCCCGCGCCATGGCGGTTCCCGTCGCCGCGATCGTCGCGGCGCTCGCGGCGGGTTCGCTCGCCGCGATGCTCTTCTCGAGTGGCGCGCTTTCGACGGGGAACCGCGAGCTCCTCACGCTCGCGGGACTGCTCGCGGCCGTTCCCGTCGCCCGGCTCCTGCGCGCGCATGTCGCCTTCCGTCACCGCGGATTCGCCGTCGCGGTGCCGCTCCTCGTCCTCGGCCGGTGCGGCGCGTGCGGACATCCGCTCCACGGTTCGCCCGCCCTCGCGCCCGTTCCCGCGGATGGCGACGAGGGCCCGCGCTGCGCGTGCGCGGAGTGCGGCGCGATCTGGCCGCACCAGGCCGCGGGCGCGCCGCGCGACGACGACGGCCGCACGCGCACCGACTTTCCGACGGTGACGGGCGTCGACGCGTGGCGGCTCCGCCGCATCCTCTCGCGCGCGATGCGCGCCGACGCCTCGGACTTCCGTCGCGACGAACGATCGAGGCCCTTCCATATCGCGAGTTTCGGAGTCGACTCGCACGGCGCCGCGGCGGCGGCGTGGAGCGAGTCCGCGCGCGCGCTGCGCTTCGTCGCCGTGGCGTTCGTCGCGCTCTTCCTCGCGGGCTGCCCGATCGCGGTGATCGCGAGCCTCGTCTCGGGAATCGCGCTCGGCCCCGCGGGCGTCGCGTCGCCGTCCGACGCCTTCCTCGCCGTGGCGCCCGTCGTCCTGTGCGG
>JBJOHC010000169.1:0-3574 GCA_046047955.1 Planctomycetota bacterium | reverse complement strand
TGCTTCGGGACGGGTCTCGGATACTGCCAGTGGAGGCTTGCCGGCGGCGCGCTGCCGTCGACGCCTGCGATCGACGAGATGGCGGATGGAAGCCTCGACTCCGCGCGCGCGGCACTCGTCCGCGGTGACGCGGCGCGGAACACCGCGAATGCGGTGCTCGAGACCGCGGCCACCGGTCGGATGCTCGTCGAGTGCGCCACCGGGACCGTCGCGGAACCGGGCATCCTCGGAGTTGGCGCCTCGAACGCGTTTGGCACGGACTTCTGGCACACCTCGTCGGTGGCGAGCGGCGTGCGCGTCCTTTGCGCGGCGGAGGAACTCGGAGGCGCGCGACTCGCACCATCCGACCCGACCGTGAGCATCGGCGTCGCGCTGCGGTTCGCCGATGGAAGCAGGGCGCCCGTCCAGATCGCGATCGGCAGGGCGCCAGGCACCGGCGCGCCGATCGTGATCGGCTTCTGGCGCTTCGCGCCCTGCGGCGAGACCGTTCCCGACGACCTCAATCTCGCGTTCTGATCGCGACCGCTCGATCACGCGCCGCGCACAAGCACCGGAGGGAGCAACGACAGTTGCGACCGCTCAACTCATGAGTTCCCGGCGGCAACGACAGTCGCGACCGCTCGATCACGCACCGCGCAGAAGCACGAGAGGGAGCAAAGAAGTTGCCGCCGGGGAGTTCCCGGCGGCGACGACAGTTGCGACCGCTCGATCACTCTTCGCGCACAAGCACCAGAGGGAGCGAAGAGGTTTCCGCCGGGGAGTTCCCGGCGGAAACGACAGTCGCGACCGCTCAAGACATGAACTGCTCGCGAACGATCCGCCCCTTCTCGACGGTGTAGACGCCCACTTCGTTCGCATCGCGCTCGACGCCATCGGGGCCCTTCACGCGGCCCTTGTAGACGACGGTGAAACCGGTCGCGCAGGCGTAGAGCTCGGCGGCGCGCATGTTCACGATGGTGAAGTTCGCGTTCCACCAGGCGCACTTCTCGGCGACGCCCTTGATGCCGTCGAAGACCTGGCCCTCCGACTCGATCGACTCGATCTTGCGGTGATACCAGGTGGATTCGGCCTCCTCGGCCTTGCCCGCGTTGAAGAGCGCGACCAGCGATTCGCCGATCTCGCGCGGCGTCGGCCCCTTGCCGCTCGAGAGCCGCTTCGCGCGGAGATGCTTGAACCGCGGCATCGCGGCGCCCGGGTCGTTCGCGGTGTCGGCGGCGTCGGGAGCATCCTTCGCGGCCTTCTTCGCAGCCTGCTTCGCGGCCTTGCGAGCGGCGCGTGCGGCTTCGGTGGCGTCACGCTCGGCGCTCTTGCGCGCGGCCTTCGCCGCCGACTTCTCCTTCTTCGACGGCTTGGTTTCGGTCACTCCCGTCGCTGCGGCGCTCGACTCGATCTCGACGGCAGCCGGTGTTTCGGCGCTCGCCGCGGGCGACTTCTTCTTGCCAGCGCCCTTCTTCCCCGCCTTCGACCCCGAGTGCTTGTCGGGCTTCTGCTTGGACTTGGAGTTCGACTTCTCTTTTGCCATTGTCGTGCGATCCTTCTCGGTTCGTGGGTGGTCGCGGGGTCGCGCGTCGAGGCGCCGAACGTGCCGCGGAATGCAAAGGCGATGTTAAGGAGAACGGGGCGCGGCTCGACCACGAACGGACCCCGCGCGCCGCAAACTTCACGCAGATTCAGTTCCCGTTAAGACCCTCGATCAGTCCTCGGAGAGTTCGACCGTCCAGTAGGCCTCGTCGAGGAACGCCTTCCAGGACTGGTACTTGGGGCTTCCGAGCCGCAGCGTGATGGCGGGATTGCGCGCGGGGCGCACGGGGACGCGAATGAGCCGCATGCCGGCCTGGTCGGGCGTGCGTCCGCCCTTGCGGGCGTTGCAGCGCACGCAGGCGCAGACGAGGTTCGTCCAGCTGTTGCCGCCGCCCTGAACCCGCGGCTTCACATGATCGAGCGTGAGTTCGCGCGTGGCGAAGGTCTTTCCGCAGTACTGGCAGCGGTTCAGGTCGCGCGCGTAGATGTTGCGGCGGTTCAGCTTCACCTGCTCGCGCGGCAGGCGGTCGTAGCCGAGGAGGCGGACGATCTTGGGGACGGCGATCGTGATGCGCGCGGTGCGCACCCAGTCGTGCTCCTCGCGCTCGAACTCGCGGCGGAAGTCGCTGAGTTCGGTCCAGGTCGAGAAGGGATACGCGACATAGGCGCCGTGCTCGACCGCGATGACCTCGGCGATCTCCTTGGCGAGCAGGATGAAGGCGCGACGGGCATCGACCACGCGGATCGCGCCGTAGTTCCTGTTGAGTACGAGAACCTTCGCGTCCAGACCGCTCGAGAGCGCTGTCATCGGGTCTCCACCGTCGCGGCATCCTTTCCGCAGACGGGCCAAGTGTACCCCTCGCCTCGCGGTGGGCAACCGCGGAGATTCAGATCGCGTGGGAAACGCGTCAGATCCCGGCGAGTGCGCGCTGCCGCGCCGCGTTGGCCGGGAAGAGGAGGACGGGAACCGAAGGCGGCACGCACTCGGCGAGGAGCGCGGCGACGCGCGCGTGCGGCAGGAGTCCTTCGCCGAAGGGCACCGTCGCGAGACGGCCCGATTCGGCTTCGGTCGTGCCGCGCGCGGGCGTCGCGACATCGGCGAGGACGACCGCCGTCGCGACAGGCCCGAGGTGGCGGAACATGCGCTCGAGGTGATCCTCGACGGTCGCGAGCATGGAGGGCGCGAGGAGATCTGCGGGCGAAAGCAGCGCCTCGAATGGCCCCCCCGCGCGATCGCGGAGGAACTTCACGGTCGCGTGGACATCGCCGAGGACATGCCGGTGGTGCGGGCGGAAGCAGAGCGTGCGGCCGTTCGCCGCGAGCGACGGCGCGACCGCGTCGCAGAAGGCGGCGAAGCGCTCATGCCCCGCGCGCATCCAGGTGCGCGGCTCGTCGGCGAAGAGGGTGTCGCCGAGCGTGCCGCTCCAGGCGACGGTGCGCGTCGTCGGGATGGCGAGGTCGGCGAGCCAGTCGTCGTCGAGCGGGTTGCCGTCCGCGAAGGCGGCGAAGGGCGCGCCGCTCCCGTCGGTCGGCATCGCGAGGTGCGCGCAGCACGGCGCCTCGATCGCGAGGAGGCGCGCGAGCGCGGCGGCGTCGTGGAGAAGGTGGACGGGGCGCGCGGTCGTCACGCGCGATCCTTCGCCGACGGACCGCGATACTCGCAACGGCTCGTGCAGGTCTCGCAGACGATCACTTCGGTGAGGAGCGGCAGCGCGGGATGCAGGCGCTCCCAGATCCACGCGGCGAGCATCTCGGCGGTCGGGTTCTCGAGGCCGGGGATCTCGTTCAGGCAGTGGTGGTCGAGCGTGTCGTGGACGGGCGAGATCGCCTTCTTGATGTCGCCGTAGTCGATCAGGTAGCCGCGCGCGGGATCCATCTCGCCCTCGACCACGACCTCGACGCGGAACGAGTGCCCGTGCATGCGGCGGCACTTGTGTCCGTCGGGAAAGCAGGGCAGGAAGTGGGCCGCCTCGAAGGTGAAGCTCTTGGAGAGTCGCACGCGCATGGCGGGGAGTGTACGGAGCGGGGCGGGCGGTGACGGTGGTGCCGTGCG
>JBJOHC010000168.1:0-3646 GCA_046047955.1 Planctomycetota bacterium | reverse complement strand
ACGCCATCCCGCGCACGCGGTGGCAAGCATGACGGAATCCAGAGCCGCTTCGGTCCACGACTCTCCGAGGTTTCCCGAATTCCGACGACTCCGTCGAGGTTTTTCGATCCACGCGGCCCGTCTCGGCGGGTCCGCATTCGCGAACGCTATATTCCGCCCCTTCGACGGAGCCAGCGCGGCTCCACCCAGTGCCCGCAGCACCTTCGCCCCAGCCCACGCAGGAAGCGCAGCCCCGACATGAGCTCGACCCGCCACCTCTTCACCTCCGAAAGCGTCTCGATGGGCCACCCCGACAAGGTCTCGGACGCGATCTCCGACGCCGTGCTCGACCTCATCCTCACGCACGACGCGTGGGGCCGCTGCGCCTGCGAGACGCTGGTGACGACCGCGCAGGCGATCGTCGCGGGCGAGATCAAGTTCAGCCAGGACCCGAAGAAGAAGTTCGATGTCCAGCAGACGATCCGCGACACGATCCTGAAGATCGGCTACGACGATCCCGCGATGGGCTTCGACGGCGCGGGCTGCGGCGTCATCAACCTGCTCCACGAGCAGTCGGCCGACATCGCGCGCGGCGTCGTCCGCAAGGCGAAGAAGGCGCAGGGCGCGGGCGACCAGGGCATGATGTTCGGCTTCGCCTGCGAGGAGACCGACCGGCTCATGCCGCTCCCCGTGCACCTCTCGCACCGCCTCGTCGAGCGCCAGGCCGAGGTCCGCCGCAAGGGCACCGTCTCGGGTCTGCGTCCCGACGCGAAGAGCCAGGTCACCATCGAGTACGAGGGCCTCGAGCCGAAGAAGGTCGACGCCGTCGTCCTCTCGACGCAGCACGCGCCCGAGTGGAACGGCGAGAAGAAGCAGGCCGAGCTCAAGAAGGCCGTGACCGACTCGATCATCAAGCCCGTCCTCGGCAAGTGGTGGCACGACGGCGTCAAGGTCTTCGTGAACCCGACCGGCCAGTTCGAGATCGGCGGCCCGCACGGCGACTGCGGCCTCACCGGGCGCAAGATCATCGTCGACACCTACGGCGGCCGCGGCCGCCACGGCGGCGGCGCGTTCAGCGGCAAGGATCCGTCGAAGGTCGACCGCAGCGCCGCGTACCTCGCGCGCTACATCGCGAAGAACATCGTCGCCGCGAAGCTCGCGCGCGTCTGCGAGGTGCAGCTCGCCTACGCGATCGGCGTCGCCGAGCCCGTCTCGGTCCTCGTCGATTCGCAGGGCACGGGCACGGTGAGCGACGAGATCCTCTCGAAGCTCGTGCGCGCCCACTTCGACCTCACGCCCTTCGGCCTCATCGAGATGCTGAAGCTGCGCGCGCCGATCTACTCGCCGACCGCGAGCCACGGCCACTTCGGCCGCGAGCCGGGCGAGGGTGGCAAGGGCACCTTCACCTGGGAGAAGACCGATCTCGCCGCCGCGCTCAAGAAGGACGCGGCGAAGGCGGTCTCGGCGCCGCGCCGCGGCGTCTCGGGCGCCGGGCGCGCGAAGCGTGAGATGGCGCACGCGTGAACCGCTCCGCGCCCGTCGGATACGCCGCGCGTGAACTCGCCCTCGAGCGGGTTCTCGCGCAGGCGCTGCGATTCCCCGATCTCGACATCGCACCATTCGATCCCTCGGCGGCGGCGCCCGGCGCCGATCCGCGCGACCTCGCGCTCGCGCGGGCGATCGAGCACGCGGTGGTGCGGCGCTACCTCACGCTGATCGCGTGCGTGCGGCCGCACCTCTCGAAGAAGTGGCCGCTCCTCGAGAAGCCCGTGCAGGCGGCGCTCCTCGCGGGCGCGGCGCAGATCCTTCTCCTCGACCGCGTGCCCGCGGCGGCCGCGGTCGATTCGTGCGTCGAATGGACGAAGCGGCGGCTCCGGCCGGGCGCGGGCGGGCTCGTGAACGCGGTGCTCCGCAAGGTCGCGGCGAGCGTCGTCGAGCGCGTGCCCGCGGGCGATCCTTCGCTCACCGACCATGTGCGCCGCGACCTCGTGCCGCTCGCCGACGGCTCGGCGTGGCGGCTCGCGGGCGAGGTCTTCAGCGAGGACGCGGCGATCAAGATCGCCGAGCGCACGAGCCACGCCCGCGAACTCATCCTCCACTGGATCGGCGCGCACGGCTTCGCCGAGACGCAGCGGATCGCGATGCACGGCCTCTGCGAGCCGCCGCTCGTCGTCACGCCGTTCGACGCGGGCGACGCGGCCTTCGACGGCCGCGCGACGCCGCACGCGGAGCCCGGCTTCGGCGTCTGGGATGGTTCGCACGCCGACCTGATGGCGCTCCTCGCCGAGCGCCCGTCGCTGCGCGTCCAGGATCCGACCTCGGCGGCGACGGTGGCGGCGGCGCGGCGCGTCGCGGTGCGCGAGCCGAAGCTCGTCGTCGACCTCTGCGCGGGGCGCGGCACGAAGACGCGGCAGCTCGCCGAGGCGTTCCCCGAGGCGACCGTCCTCGCGACCGATCCCGACCGCGCGCGCTTCGCGGCGCTCGAGGCGCTCGCCGCGCGCGAACCGCGCATCCGCGCGCTCGCGCCCGAGGCGCTCTTCCGCGAGGCGGCGGGCCGCGCGGACCTCCTTCTCCTCGATGTCCCCTGCTCGAATTCGGGCGTCCTCGCGCGGCGCCCCGAGGCGCGCTACCGCTTCTCGAAGCCGCGGACGAGGAGCGTGCTCGATCTCCAGCAGGCGATCGCCGATCCCGCGGTCGGACTGCTCGCCCCCGAAGGACTCCTCGTCTACGCGACCTGCTCGATCGAGCGCGCCGAGAACGAGGCGCAGGTGAAGCGTCTCGCGACGCGCCACTCGCTCGCGAAGATCGTCGAGCGCGCGATCCTGCCCGAGGGCGTCCCGGGTGATCCGCAAGCGCGCTACCGCGACGGTGGATACCACGCGGCGCTCGTGAAGGCCTGAGGGCGGCTTCGCCGGGACTCGAGAACGGCTGCGGCAACACTCGACAACGGCTTCGCCGAACTTCGAAGGCGGCTTCGCCGAGGTTCGGGTCCGTTCCGCCTGTCGCAGTTCGCCCTCTCGCGACTCGCTCGACTCTCCTTCCCGCGATCGCGAACGACGCCCGCGCCCCGCGGTCACGATCTCCGATCGTCCGCGGTTCCCTTCTCCTCCGATCGACGCGACCTCCGCGCCACGCACCGCGGCCGATCCCGCGCGCATGCCGAGCCGCGCGCGCGAACCCCGCGATTCACTGCGAAAAACACGCGACGCACTCCGCGCTACCATTGCCCCTTCCGCCTCAGGACGTCGAGGCGATCCGCGACGCCGACAGACGACAGGACCAGCGCCATGCGCATTCTCGACATCCTTTCCCCGAGCTCCGTGCGCGTGCCGTTGACGGGTGCGACGAAGCGCGAGGCGATCGAAGAACTCGTCGACCTGCTCGCCGAGAACGGCCTCTGCGGCGACCCCGCCGCCATCAAGCACGCCGTCTGGGAGCGCGAGTCGCTCCGCTCGACGGGTATCGGCGAGGGCCTCGCCATCCCCCACGGCAAGCACGGCGGCCTCCAGTCGGTCGTACTCGCGATGGGGAAGCCCGCGCAGCCGCTCGAATTCGGCTCGATCGACGGGAAGCCCGTCCAGCTCGTGATCCTCCTCGTCTCGCCGCCCGAGAAGAAGGACGAGCACATCCAGGCGCTCGGCAAGATCTCGAAGATCATGACGAGCCC
>JBJOHC010000167.1:0-7187 GCA_046047955.1 Planctomycetota bacterium | reverse complement strand
CGACGTAGAAGGCGACGTCGAGCGCACCTTCCTCTTCGCCGAAGCGCTCCTCGTCGCTTGCGACGGGCCGCGACATGTAGCCGATTCCCTCGGAGAAGGAGATGTTTCCGGGGAATCCCTGCGCGTAGCCCGCGAGCCCCGGGAACTGCGTCACGCGCAGATTCTCCCAGGGATACGGTCCGAACCATGCGCCGTAGCGCCTCCGCGCCGCCGACAGCGCGTGGACCATCGTCCCGACATTGTGCGGCGTGCGCGGGGAGTAGTAGACCGTCGCCGCGTCGCCCGTCAGCTCCTCGAGCGGCCCGCCGACGATGTTGAAGAAGCGCACGGGATGCTCGGTCTCCCACACGGTGCGTCGGCGGCCGTCGGCGACCGTCGACTCCCGCTCGACGCCGACGACATTCAGCTTCCAGTCGGCGGGACCCTCGACCACGAGGCGCACATCGGTCGCCCACGCGGGGCCGAACGCGGGATCGACGCGCGTCTTCCAGTGGTCGAGCGGGTACTCGCGCGCATCGCGGCGGTTGTCGCCGTCGACGCCGACGCCCTCGACGAAGCCGACGACCGGCAGGAAGCTCGGGCTGAAGCTCGTGAGGACCACGCCCGACGGCAGGATGAACTCGCCCGCGCCCGCACCCGAGCGCGACCAGCCCTTCGGGAGCGCGCCCTCCATCTCGAACGAGATCGTGACCGTCTCGTCGCGCGCGAGCGGCCGCGCGGGCGTGATGACGAAGAGCCCGTTGCGGTTCTCGATCGAGGGAAGCGGCTGGTCCCTGCGCTCGGGGTCGGTGGCGACGCCGTCGACCGTCCACGCGCGCGAAGTGAAGTGCGAGCCGACCGTGATCGGCACCTCGGCCATCGGCTCGGGGTGCGGATTGCGGATGACGCAGGTCGCCTTCACCGAGAGCGAGCGCGTCTCGGGGAAGAGGCGGACCTCGCCGTCGACACGGTCAAGCGCGGGCACGGGTCGATCCTCCCAGGTGCGCGCGTTGCGCCGCCAGTAGGCCTTCTGCGCCTCGCGCTCGGGCGCTCCCTCGTAGCCCTGCCGCACGGAAAGCCCGGCGAAGATCGCGATCGCGACGACGGGCAGCGCCGCGAGCACGGGGACGAGCGACGCCCGGAAGAGCGGCCACGGCTTCATGCGGTCGGCGACGGCGCGGATGTCGGGCGTCCGGCGCGGCCACATCGAGAGCGTCGCCGCGACGAAGAACCCCGCGAGCGCGAGGACGAGCAGGCGGTTCGTCGCGATCGCGGGCCACATGAAGGCGAGCCGGTCGAGCTCGCTCCACTGGACGCTGCTCCACATGTGCCACTTCGTGACCCAGTTCAGGTATCCGAACTGCGTCGCGAAGCCCGTCGCGATGAGCGCGCCGAGGGCGACGCCGTAGACGACGAAGCGGTTCCTGAGGAGCGCGTAGAGGAACGCGACGAACGCGCCCCAGACGACGAGCGTCGGCGCGAGCAGGACGCCGAGGATCAGGAAGAGGACGGGGATGTCGAACGCGACGAGAATGCGCGTGTCGTAGGCCTGCTTGGCGAGCACCATCGCGATCGCGAGCGACGCGCAGCCGATCACGACGAGCGCCATCGCCGCGTTCGCAAGCACCTTGCCCGCGAGGACCGCGCCCGTCGGCACGGGCGCCGCGCGGAAGATCGCGGACAGGCCACAGCGCTCCTCGCGCACGAGGCTCTCGACGGTGTAGAAGAGGACGAGGAACGCGAGGAGGAGCGTCAGCGTGTTGAAGACGCCCGCCGCGGCCGCGCCCGTCGTCATGAGCAGTTCGGTGTCGAGCGGCCCGAGACGGAACGAAGCCGCGGCCCACGCCTGCAGGAGGATGAGCGGACCGAAGAGCCAGACGCCGGGCGAGCGGAGAAGCGCGCGCGTCTCGAGGCGCAGGATGTCGAGGGTGGCGCGCGCCAACCCGGGCGCGCGCACGGTCGACGCGGGGGTCGCGCCGCGCGCGGCGATCGCGGCATGCTCGCGCCCGCGCGCGGCGCGCGCCTCTCCCTCGGCGGCGGCGAGGAGTCGCGCGGGATCGCCGACGCGGAGATCGTCGTGCTCGGTGCGCGCGAGGCGCCGCCCCGTCGCGAGGACCGCGAGGAGGCCGAGCCCGCACAGGAGGAGGCGGCTCAGGACGAACCCGCCGTCGGGCGCGACCGACGCCGCGTTGTAGAAGGCGACGCCGCGGTCCTCGGCGAGGTAGGTGCGCACGAACCAGCGGAATCCCGTGGGATCGGCCCACTGCATCGCGCGGTCGACCGACGCGGGAAGCCACTCGGGGTTGAAGGTCCAGACGAGGAAGATCCCCGAGACGACGATGACGACGGGCAGCGCGAAGACGAGGACGGGCTGCCGCGTGCGCACGCCGAGCCACATCGAGACGCCGCCGACGAAGAGCCCGAGCGGCACGCCGAAGAGGAGCTTCGGCAGCAGGTAGTGCCACAGGTGGAACGCGCCGCGGACGCGTTCGCTCGGGTCGAGCGGGATGAGTTCGTAGAAGCCGATCTCGAGGAGCGTCCAGGCTCCGAGGATCGCAACGAGGACCGCGGCCGCCGAGAGGAACCGCGAGAACGCGTACTCGGCGTGCGAGATCGGCGTCGCCGCGACGAGCCGGTGGATGCGGCGGTCGAAGTCGCCGAGGACGGGCATGCCGCAGGCGACCGCCACGAAGAAGGGCAGGATGAGCGCGAACAGCGCCATGTCGGCGAAGGCGAGATTGAACGCCGAGTTGATCGACGCCTTCGCGCCACCCGTGTCGGCGCTCCCCGTCGAGACCTGCACGCCGCCCACGACGAAGCCGAACGACATCAGCCCGAAGACGGCGAGCATGATCGCGTTGAGCGGGCGGCGCCAGCAGTGGCGGAGTTCGAGAAGCGGATACGCGAGAAGCCTGCCCGTCACGCCACACCCCCGCCCACCGCCGCGGCCGCCGCGTGGACGAGTGCGTGCGGCACCTCCTCGGGCGGACAGCGCATGAGGACGAGGTAGGCGTCCTCGAGCGTGCCGCGGCTCCGCTCGAATCCCGCGGGCGGCGTGAGGTCGCGCGCGACGAAGACGCGCACGCGGTTCGTGCGGCCCTCGACGAGGACGGCGCTGATCACGCGGTGCTCGCGCGCGAAGGCCTCGAGCGCGTGGTCGTCGACGAACCCCTCCCAGACGAGCCCGTCGACAGCGTGCCGCGCGGCCGAAGGCGTCGTGTCGGCGACGACCTCGCCCGATCGGATCACGGCGAGGCGCGGACAGAGCGTCGCCACATCGTCGACGATGTGCGTCGAGAGCAGGACGACGCGGCCCGCGCTCATCTCGGCGAGCAGCCGGTAGAAGCGCTGCCGCTCCTCGGGGTCGAGTCCAGCGGTCGGCTCGTCGACGATGAGGACGCGCGGATTGCCCGCGATCGCCTGCGCGAGGCCGAGCCGCTGCCGCATGCCTCCCGAGTAGCCGCCGACCTTGCGCTTCGCGGCGGCGGTGAGATTCACCCGCTCGAGGAGCTCGTCGGCGAGCGCGCGCCGGCCCTTCGGCCCGCTCACGCCCTTCATCTTCAGCAGGAACTCGAGCATCGCACGGCCCGAGAGGTCGGGGTAGAAGCCGAAGTCCTGCGGCAGGTAGCCGAGGCGCTCGCGCATGAACCGCGGGTTCGCGACGACATCGGTTCCGTCGAGGCGGACCGTGCCCGCGGTCGGCTCGACGAGCCCCGCGACGATGTTCATGAAGGTCGACTTGCCCGCGCCGTTCGGGCCGAGGAGCCCGAACATCCCCTCGGGAATGTCGAGGTCGACGCCTCGCAGTGCGCACACGGGGCCGGGATGGATCTTGACGAGGCCGCGGATCGAGAGTGGCGCGTGATGCATGGGGGTCCTTGCGGGGAGTCGATTCGGGCGCGGACGGATCGGATGGACGGGTCCGCCGCGAGCCGGGATGGGGCGCGGCGTTCGGAAGGCTGGAGGCCGTCTTTCAACGCCGGCCGCGCGGCTTCGTCGCCGGCGTGGCGGCGGACTTCGGAGCGGGCGTCGCGCCGCCCGCGGACGAAGCGCGGGGGGAGGAGTTCGAGGAGGAGTTCGAGGAGGAGTTCGAGGAGGAGCCAGCTGACGAGCTGGAGGAGGAGTTCGAGGAAGTCTTTGGGGAGGTCTTCGTGGAAGTCTTCGTGGAGGTCTTCGTGGAGATCTTCGTGGCCATCTTCGGGGAAGACTTCGCGGAGGTCTTCGCGGAAGCTTTCGCAGGGGACCGCGTCGCGGACTTCGTCGCCGACCCCGCACCCACCGCATCGTTCCCGTCCGTCGCCTTCGTCGCCCTCGTGGTCCGCGCGCGGGCGTTCGGCGACGAGGACTCGTCGGCCCCGCGACGCGCGCCACGCTTCCGGGTCACGGGCGTGACGATCGAGAGCGCGAGGAAGAGCCGCCCCTCGCGGTGGCGCTTCCCTTCATCCATGATCGCCTTCGCGCGCCGCATGATCGAGCGCATCTCGGCGAAACCCTCGGGCGTGAGCCACCCGAGTTCGTAGTTGATGAAGAGATTCCGCTCGGTCTCGCTCGCGTAGAGCTGCCCCGCGGCGGCGGAATCGCGGATCGCGCGACTGGTCGACTTCAGGAAGGACTGGGCGCACTCCTCGAACGCGCGGTTCGCCACGCGACCCGACCCGTCCTTGAAGCCGAAGGAGAAGTCGTCGGCGACGAGGTCGAAGACCTGCTCGAAGCGGCGGCCGCTGCGGCGGACCCCCGCCTGCACCACGAGACCAGCGGTGATGAGCTTGTCGACATGCCGGTAGAGCGTGTCGGCGGGGCGGTCGAGGACCGAGGCGATCTCGGCGATCGAGCACGGCGCGAGCATGCGCATCGCCTCGACGATCTCGATGCGCGCGGGCGCGACGAGCAGGCTCCAGGACTTCGGACTCGTGATCGGGTGGAGGCGGGGACGGGCCATGCGCGGAGTCTAGGACAACGGTTGTCTTCTTCAAGCATTCGACAACTGTTGCGCATCGCCGACACGAGGCCCCCGCTACCCTTTCCGCCATGCATCCCGAGGACGCGGTCGCGGAACTCGACACGGGCTACCTCGGCATCCCAGGGGCGGCGGCGGTCTTCCTCGTGCGCGCGCCGGGGGCACCCGTCCTCGTCGAGACCGGCTGCGCCGCCACCTTCGAGGCGGTGCGCGCGGGGCTCGCCGCGCACGGCGTCGCTCCCCGCGACCTCGCGGCGGTCCTCGTGACGCACGTCCACCTCGATCACGCGGGCGCGGCGGGCCACTTCGCGCGCGAGGGCGTGCCGGTCCTCGTCCACCCGCGCGGCGCGCGCCATCTCGCCGATCCGGCGCGGCTGATCGCGGGCTCGCGGGCCGTGCACGGACCGCGCTACGACGCGCACTATGGCGACCCGCTGCCGATCGACCCCGCGCGCATCCGCGCGATCGAGGATGGCGACTCCGCCGAACTCGGCGGCTGGCGCTTCGAGGCGATCGCGACGCCCGGCCACGCGCGGCACCATCACGCGTGGCTCGCGGGCCCGGCGGGGCTTCCGCCACGCGAACTCTTCGCGGGCGATGTCCTCGGCATGGTGACGCCGGGGTCGCGTTTCATCGCGATTCCCGCGCCACCGAGCGACATCGACCTCGCCGCATGGCGCGCGTCGCTCGCGCGGATCGCCGCGCTGCCGGGCGGTCTCCGCTGCCTTCTCACGCATGGAGGCGGACGCCCGCTCGCACCGCACCTCGCGGAGTTCACCGCGCGATTCGACGAGGAGACCGCGCTCCTCGCCGGACTCGTGCAGACGGACGACGCGGGCGGGAACGGCGGTGGGAACGACGGCGGAAACGACGGCGGAAATATGGACGCGGAAGCCGCCGACCGCCGCTATCGCGATTTCCTCGCACCGCGCATCGCGGCCGCGGGCGTGCGCGACGAACTCGCGGCCTCGCTCCTCGGCCGCGCCTTCCGCGCGATGAACATCGCGGGCGTCGCGGAGGCGGTCCGACGCGCGACCCGCGTCGAGGAGTGAGGCGAATCGGGGCACGACAGGGCCGGCGACCAACATCCGATGCGCGACGTCAGGTGCGCGGCATCAGACGCATGCGAACAGTCGAAAGGGAGAAGGCGCACGGAAGAAGGCGCGACGGAGAAGACGCACGAGACCGGACGCCACGCGCACCGTCTCCCGTGTCCCGTCAGTCGTGCACGCTCTCGAGGAATCCCGCGAGCTGCCGCGCGAGGAACCAGTCGAGGGCCGCGCGCGTCGCGAAGGGCGTCACGCCCCACATCGTCACGCTCGGCTCGACCCACTCGAGGTCGGCGAGGACCTGCAGCTGCCCGTCGACGACATAGGCCTTGGGAAGCCGCGTGCCGAAGTAGGCGCTCGCGGCGTTCGCGCCCGGCTCGCCGATCGCGATCGTCGGCTGCAGCAGCAGCTCGCGGTCGTTCAGGTACCAGAGGTCGGTCATCACGAGCGGAACGAGCCGCGCCGCCTCGTCCTCGACATGGAGCCGCTGCCACTGCCGGATCGCGGCGACGAGCCGGTTCGCGAGCGGGCGGTCGGCGATCTCGCTGCGCGGGTGCGCGCCGACGACGACGGGCAGAAGCCGCGCGACATCGAGGTCGGCGTCGGGCGGAAGCACCGCCCAGGCCGCGTCGATCGCGGAGTCGGCCATGGCGTGCGCGTGCGGATTTTCACCGTGTGCGGGCTCGTCCATGGCCGACCTCATCGGCGGTTCGGCGTCGGATCCCGCAGTCATCGGCCCGGCGCTCGAGGCACGGAAACGCGCGCCGCCGTCAGTTCGCGCGCTCGCGCGGCGCGAGATCCGTGCGCGGCTCGGGATAGGTCCAACTCGAGAGAAGGAGCCGCAGCGGCTCGTCGGCGCCCGGCATCTCCTCGTCGGGCGCGGGGCCCCGCTCGAGTCCGATCGCCTCGGCGCCGCCGACCGCCGCATCGACGACGAGCGCCTTCGCGCGGCTCCGGAGTTTCCGCGGCTTCGGACGCGCGGCGCCCTTCCCCCCGCTGTTGACGAGCATGACGGGCAGGTAGAACGCGTGCACGAGATCGGCGCGGATCAGCCGGATCTCGACGCCCGTACCCGTCGTCGTCACGAGGATGACGGTGTCGTCGACCGTCCAGGTGCGGCCGCGCCCGTCGACGAGCCAGCCCGCACCGACGACCGCGTCGCGGCCGAAGAAGCCCGAGAGGCCGAGC
This sequence comes from Planctomycetota bacterium, assembly GCA_046047955.1. GTDB lineage: Bacteria > Planctomycetota > Phycisphaerae > Phycisphaerales > SM1A02 > QWPT01. The sequence continues at coordinate 14 of JBJOHC010000167.1, read as the reverse complement.
TTCCGGCGGATGAA
>JBJOHC010000166.1:0-20659 GCA_046047955.1 Planctomycetota bacterium | reverse complement strand
TCGAAGAACCGCTTCGGCGCGATCATCGTCGTCGAGCGCGAGACGGGCATCGGCGACCTGCTCGAAGGCGGCGTCGAGATCGACGCGAAGCCGAGCGCGGCGCTGATCCAGTCGGTCTTCTGGCCGAACAGTCCGCTGCACGACCTCGCGATGGTGATCCGCGGCGGCCGCATCTGGGGCGCGGGCGTCCAGCTGCCGCTCGCCGAGGAGGGCGTCCTGCCGATGACCTTCGGCTCGCGTCACCGCGCGGCGGTCGGCGTGACGGTCGACAGCGACTGCCTCGTCCTCGTCGTCAGCGAGGAGAGCGGCCATGTGCGCATCGCCGAGGGCGGCGCGCTGTCGCCACCGATCGCGCGCGACGACCTCGCGGGCGAACTCGCGCGACGCCTCGCGCCGTCGGGCGCGATCGTCGGCGGCGTGGTCGCGGGCGCACGCGCGGCGATCCGCGGCAGGGACGCGGGACTCGCGAAGGGAGGCGCGGGATGAGCGCCGCCGCCGCATGGCGCCAGCGCTTCGTCGACATCGCGACCGTCTCCGCGGTCACGGTCGCGGTCTGGCTCTGGGCGTCGAGCCAGACGCTGCAGACGCGTGTGATCGCGTTCGACCTCGTGGTCGAGTCGGGCGATCCGACGCGCGTCGTCGTCGAGGCGAGCGAGACGGTGCATCTCTCCGCCGAGATCACGGGCTCGCGCCAGGCGGTGATCCGCGCCTCCGAGTCGCTCAGCGGGCGCACGATCCGCCTGCTGACGGGCGCCGACGGCGTGCCCGCCCTCCCGGGCGCGCATGTCCTCGTCGTCAAGGACATCCTCAGCGTGAACCCGTCGATCGCGCCCCTTGGGGTCGACATCTCGACGGTCTCGCCCGCGGTCCTCGACCTGCGCATCCTCGAGGCGCCGCCGCGACCGCCCGCGACGCCCGACGAGCTGCGCACCGCGCCCGAGCCGGTCGCGGGTGCGCCCACGCAGCCCGGCGCGGCGCCGTAGCGTCGCGCGAACTTCGCGCTTCGCTGCTTCTGCAATGGCTCCGACGCGGGCACCCGCGCGCGATGCGAGCCCAGTCGCCCCACGCCCGAACCATCCGCCTCGCGGCGTTCAAGCCACGCCTCGACCGCTGCGCCGTCAGTCCTCCGACCGATCCGCCACGCGCACCGCGTGGTACGCCTTCTTCCCGCGGCGGACGAGGATCACGCCTCCCGGAAGGACATGCTCGGCGCGCACGGTGAAGTCGGCGCCGACCTTCGCGCCGTTCACGCTCACCGCGCCGTTCTGGACGAACTCGCGCGCCTCGCGCTTGCTCGCGGCGCAGGTCGTGCCCGTGATGAAGTCGACGATCGCGACGCCCTCGGAGAGCGCCGCCGCCGCGACCGCCGTCGACGGCAGGTCCGCCGCGATCTCGGCGATCTGCGCCGCGTCGAGCGACTTCACGTCGCCCGAGAAGATCGCCTCGCTCGTCGCGATCGCGCGCGCGAGCTCGGTGTCGCCGTGGGTCATGCGCGTCATCTCGGCGGCGAGCGTGCGCTGCGCCTCGCGCTTCGCGGGCTCGTTCGCGAGCGCGTGCGCGAGGGCCTGGATCGCGTCCGCCTCGAGGAAGGTGAACCAGCGCAGGAACTTCACCGCGTCGGCGTCGCTCGTGTTCAGCCAGTACTGGTAGAAGCGGTACGGGCTCGTCCGGTCGGCGGTGAGCCAGACCGCGCCCTTCTCGGTCTTCCCGATCTTCTGCCCGTCGCTCGTCGTGACGAGCGGGCAGGTCGCGCCGAAGCTCTCGCCCTGCTCGAGCCGGCGGATGAGGTCGATCCCCGAGACGATGTTCCCGAACTGGTCGCTGCCGCCGAGCTGGACGGTGCAGCCCTCGGCGCGGTAGAGGTGCAGGAAGTCGTACGCCTGCAGGATCATGTAGCTGAACTCGGTGTAGCTGATCCCCTGCTCGCGACCCTCGAGCCGCGACGCGACCGAGTCGCGCGCGATCATCTGGTTCACGCTGAAGTGCTTGCCGATGTCGCGCAGCATGTCGAGGTACGACATCGAGCCGAGCCAGTCGGCGTTGTTGCGGATGACGGCGGCGCGCGGCCCCGAGAAGTCGAGGAAGCGGTCGAAGATCCGCCGCTGGCTGCGCACGTTGTGCTCGACGAGCTCGCGGGTGAGGAGCTGGCGCTCGGCGCTCTTTCCGCTCGGATCGCCGATGAGCCCGGTGCCTCCGCCCGAGACGACGATCGGCCGGTGCCCCGCGCGCTGGAGGTGCGCGAGGAGCTTGATGCCCATGAAGTTCCCGATGGTGAGGCTGTCCGAGGTCGGGTCGAAGCCCGCGTAGCCCGCGCGCGTTCCCGACGCGAGGTGCGCCGCGAGTTCGGGCGAGGTCGCCTGGTGCAGGAGTCCGCGCCAGCTGAGTTCGCCGAGGAATCCGTCGGTGAAGGTCGTCGTGGTCATGGCGTGTGCCGTTCGGGCGGGCGCGTCAGCGGGCGGCCGCGAGCGCGGCGCGCTTCGCGTCGATCTTCGCGAGGAGGTCGGCCCAGCTCTTGTTGAAGGCGTCGCGACCCTCGATCTGCAGCGCGGCGGCGGTCGCGTCGAGATCGACGCCCGCGGCGGCGGCGGCTCCGAGCGCGACCTCGGCGGCGACGCCGTCGGTCGGCATCGCACCCGCGGGACTCCCGCCCTTCGCGAACGCGAGGAGCGTCTCCTCGGGAATGGTGTTCACCGTGTCGGGCGCGCCGAGCGCGTTCACGTAGAGGCTCGGGTCGAGCGCGGGATCCTTCGTACCGGTCGACGCCCAGAGGACGCGCTGCGGGCGGGCCCCCTTCGCGGCGAGCGCCCGCCAGCGGTCGCCCGCGTGGAGGTCGAGCGCGGCCTTGAGGACGCGCCCCGCCATCGCGATGCCGACGGTGTTCTGGCGCTCGGCGGGGAGCGCCTTCGCGGTCGCGCGGTCCCAGCGCGAGATGAAGACGCTCGCGACCGAGGAGACGCGGAGATCGAGTCCCGCCGCGGCGCGGCGCTCGAGGCCACGCATGAACGCCTCGGCGACGGCGAGGTAGTGCTCGCGCGAGAAGAGGAGCGTCACGTTCACGGGCACGCCGCGGAAGATGAGCTCCTCGATCGCGGGGCAGCCCTCGGGCGTGCCCGGCACCTTGATGTAGAGGTTCGGCCGCGCGGCGCGCGCGTGCAGCTCGACCGCCTGCGCGACGGTGCCCGCGGTGTCGTTCGCGAGAAGCGGCGAGACCTCGAGCGAGACCCATCCGTCGACGCCGTGCGTCCGCTCGAAGACGGGCGCGAAGAGGTCGGCCGCGCGCGAGAGGTCGGCGATCGCGCACTCGAAGAAGATCTCCTCGGCCGAGCGCCCACCCGCGGCGAGCGACGCGACCTGCGCGTCGTAGGCGTCGCCCGAACCGATCGCCTTCTCGAAGATGGTCGGGTTCGAGGTGAGGCCCGTGACCGAGAGTTCGGCGATGTAGCGCGCGAGCGTGCCCGAGTCGAGGAGCGTGCGGGTGATGTTGTCGAGCCAGATCGACTGTCCGAGGGCGGCGAGTCGGGCGGTGGGCGTGGCGGTGGTCACGGGAGGGATCCGGGGTCCGGGTGGAGGTTCGGGCGAGCGGGCGGTCGGGTGGAACGCGGCACCTTGGATCGGCTCGCCGCGGGGGCGGAGCCTAGCAAAGGCGGCGGACGCCGTCGGAAGCCCGATGTTCAGGCGTCTTCCCCGCACGCGGATCGCGCGCGGCGGCCGATAGAGGAGCCGCGCCCCGGGCGACGGGGCCGCGAACGGCCCGCCGACGCCGCGGGCAGCAACGGAGTACGACATGGCCACCCGAACGACCGCCCGCCCGACGAAGTCGAAGAAGTCCCCCGCCTCCCGCTCCGCGCCGAAGGGCGCGTCGGCTGGATCCCCCGCGCCGGTCATCCCCGACTGGCACCGCGCGCCCGACGCGACGCGCGCGTGGAAGCGACTCTCCACGCTCGCGAAGTCCGCGCGCGGCATGGATCTGCGCGCCGCGTTCGCGAAGGACCGCCGCCGCGCCGCGGCGCTCTCGGCCGAGGCGCTCGGAATCCACCTCGACTACTCGAAGAACCTCGTCGACGGCGCGGTCGTCGACGCGCTCGTCGGACTCTTCGACGAGTGCGGCGTCGCGCGCCACCGCGCGGAGATGTTCGCGGGACGGCGCATCAACCTCACCGAGGACCGCGCGGTGCTCCACATCGCGCTGCGCGCGCCGAAGGGCGCGGTGATCGAGGTCGACGGCGTGAACGTGGTGCCCGAGGTGCACGCGGTGCTCGCGCGCATGGAGCGCTTCGCGAAGGCCGTCCGCTCGGGTGCGTGGAAGGGCCACACCGGGAAGCGCATCCGCGCCGTCGTCAACATCGGGATCGGCGGCAGCGACCTCGGTCCCGTGATGGCCTACGAGGCGCTGAAGGAGTTCAGCGACCGCTCGATCGCCTTCCGATTCGTCTCGAACGTCGACGGCGAGGACTTCCACGAGAAGACGCACGACCTCGACCCCGAGGAGACGCTCTTCGTCGTGAGCTCGAAGACCTTCACCACGCTCGAGACGATGGCGAACGCGACCACCGCGCGCGAATGGTGCCTGAAGCGCCTCAAGGATCCGAAGGCGGTCGCGCGGCACTTCGTCGCCGTCTCGACGAACGCCGACGAGGTCGCGCGCTTCGGGATCGACACCGCGAACATGTTCGGCTTCTGGGACTGGGTCGGCGGCCGCTACTCGATGGACTCGGCGATCGGCCTCTCGACGATGCTCGCGATCGGGCCGAAGGGATTCCGCGAGCTCCTCGCGGGCTTCCACGACATGGACGAACACTTCCGCACCGCGCCCGCGCGACGGAACCTGCCCGTCCTCCTCGCGCTCATCGGGCTCTGGAACCGCGACTTCCTCGGATTCGGGAGCGTGGCCGTGCTCCCCTACGCGCAGTACCTCCACCGCTTCAGCGCGTATCTCCAGCAGCTCGAGATGGAGTCGAACGGCAAGCGCGTCCAGCTCGACGGCGCGCCCTGCCGCTGGGAGACCTGCCCCGTCATCTGGGGCGAGCCGGGCACGAACGGCCAGCATGCGTTCTACCAGATGATCCACCAGGGAACCTCGCCCGTGCCCTGCGACTTCATCGCCTTCGCGAAGCCGCTCGTGACGGTGCGCAACAAGGCCTTCGGCGACCACCACGACATGCTTCTCGCGAACCTCTTCGCGCAGGGCGAGGCGCTCGCCTTCGGAAAGACGCCCGCCGAGGTCCGCGCCGAGGGAACGCCCGAGTGGCTCGTGCCGCACCGGACCTTCCCGGGGAACCGCCCGTCGAACACGCTGCTGTGCGAGCGTCTCTCGCCGCGCATGCTCGGCCGCCTCATCGCGCTCTACGAGCACAAGACCTTCGTACAGGGCTCGATCTGGCGCGTGAACAGCTTCGACCAGTGGGGCGTCGAACTCGGGAAGGTGCTCGCGAAGCGGATCATCCCCGAGCTCGCGGGCAGGACCGCGCCCGCGGCGAAGGCGCACGATGGATCGACCTCGGCGCTGATCGCGAAGGCCCGCGCGTGGCGCGGAGCGGGACGCGCGCGCTGACGCGCCGTGGCGGCGCGCGCGGCGGGCGGCGACGGCCACCCGAATGTGAATCGACGCGGCACGGCGCGCTCCCGCATGCGGGGCGCGCCGTGCCGCGCTGGTACGATGCGCCGATGCCATTCCTCCCGACACTCGTCGCGGCGTTCGCCGCGTCCGTTCCGTTCGTCCTCGCCGCGGGCGCGCCATCCGTCGCCGCCGCGTCGCGCGTCCAGCAGGAGATCGGCTCGCGCGGCACGATGACCGTCGAGCAGTGCATGGAGCTCCTCGAGGCCTACGGCGTCTGGTACGCGCACGAGGACTTCGGATGGGTCTGGCAGCCGCACGATGTCGAACCGTGGTGGCAGCCCTTCTCGGTCGGCGAGTGGATCGTGACGCAGGACGGCTCGCCCTACTGGCGCTCGGGCTACCCCTTCGGGTGGGCGGCCGAACACTACGGATCGTGGACCTTCGACAACCGCTACGGCTGGCTGTGGGTGCCGGGCAACGAGTGGAGCGCGGCCCCCGTGTCGTGGCGCGCGGCGGGTGCCGTCGTCGGCTGGGCGCCGCAGGTGGCGACGAAGTCCGCGACCGAATCGGAGCCCTGCGGGCAGGATGCGTTCGCCTGGATCTTCGTCGAGGGCGCGGCGCTCCTCCGCACCACGAACTTCGCCGCCGCGGAGCGCGACCTGCTCGCGCGCGACGCGCACGGATCGTGGTCGGGCGCGACGGCCGCGGCCGACGGCGTCCACAAGGACCGGATTCCCGAGCCGCGCAACGCGAACCTCGTCCGTTCGACCCGCTGCCTCGGCGATGCGGAGGTCGGACAGGCGTTCGCGATGGCCTCCCGCGCGGCCGGACGGACGGCGATCGGTCCCCCGCTCACCTTCGTGCGGACGCGCGGCCAGCTCGGAACGGGACGCGTGACGAACGGCGTGCTTCCCGTCTACGCCCCCGAGTTCACCGGCTCGGTGCCACCGCTCTCGAAGGCGCGCAACGTCATCCGCGCGCCGAAGGTGCAGCGGAACGATGCCGCCGAGACCCCCTACGACGCGTATCGCGACCAGCGCCGCGCGCTCGATACCCATCACGATGCGCAGGAGGCCGCGCTCGACGCGCTGCACGCGCGCGACGCGACGAACCCGCCCCGCGAGGGAATGACGCCCGCCGAGCTCGCGGCGTGGCAGCGGCGCGAGAACCTCGAGCTGCACCGGATGACGGCGCGGCAGCGACGCCTGCTCGAGGCGCGGCAGGAGCGGAACGCGACCGAGCACGAGTCGCCGGACGGCGCGGACGCGGGCGCGGACGCCACCCCCGCGACCGGCGAGGGCGAGTCGGCGAGCGGGACCGGCGCGGGTTCGAACTGAAGCGCCGCGCGCGGACGCATCTCCATGGAGCGCCACTTCCTCGATTCGAACGCGACCACGCGACCGGCCCCCGAGGTCGTCGAGGCGGTCGCGCGGACGCTGCGCGACGACTGGGGCAATCCATCGAGCATCCACCGCGCGGGCGGCGAGGCGCGCCGCACCGTCGAACTCGCGCGCGAGGAGGTGTCGCGGCTCGTGGGCTGCCAGGACCGCGAGCTCGTGTTCACCTCGGGTGGCACCGAGGGGGCGAACCTCGCGATCCGGGGCACGCTCGCCCACTTCGCGGCGAGCGATCCGAAGCGCCGCGTGCTCGTGACGACGCGATTCGAGCACAGCGCGGTGCGCGAACTCGCGCAGGCCCTCGAGCGGCGCGGCGTCACGGGAAGTCCGACCGAGGTCGTCTGGCTGCCGGGCGCGCGCGACGCGCGTGGCGCGCCGAGCGGAACGCCCGATCTCGACGCACTCGAGGCGCTCCTCGCGGAACGCTCCGGCGAGATCGCCCTCGTCAGTCTCATGTGGGCGAACAACGAGACGGGCGCGGTCACCGACATCGCGCGCGCGGGCGCGCTCTGCCGTGACGCAGGCGTGCGGTTCCACACCGACGCGACCCAGTGGATCGGAAAGTGCCCGACCGACCTCGCCTCGCTGCAGGTCGACCTCGCGAGCTTCGCCGCGCACAAGTTCCATGGACCGAAGGGTGTCGGAGGTCTCTTCGTCCGACGGACCGTCCGCATCGAGCCGCAGACGCTCGGTGGTCCCCAGGAACGCGAGCGGCGTGGCGGGACGGAGAATGTCCCCGCGATCGCAGGCATGGGCGTCGCGGCGACGCTCGCCCGCGCATGGCTCGCAGGCCCGGGCATGACGGAGGGCGCCGCCCGCCGCGATCGCTTCGAGCAGGCGGTTGCGACGGCGACAGGCGCCACCGTCCACGCGGCGGGCACCCCGCGGCTCTGGAACACCACGAACCTCGGCTTCGCGCGCCTCGAGGCGGAGGCGCTCCTCCTGCTTCTGTCGGAGCGCGGCGTCCTCGCGTCGGCGGGTGCGGCCTGCGCGTCGGGCTCGCTCGATCCATCACCGGTCCTCCTCGCGATGGGCGTCGAGCCGGAGGTCGCGCACGGATCGATCCGCTTCAGCCTCTCGCGCGAAACGGGTGATGCCGAGGCCATGCGCGCCGCGGAGATCGCGGTCGCGGCCGTTGAACGGCTGCGCGCGTCGACGCGCAGCGCGCTCGGCGGTTGACCGTCGCTCGCAGCATGGCGATCGATCGACGCCGCCGCCTGGACGGGGCGACTGTCGCCCGCACATTCGTGGCGAAGCCGTTCGATCTCGGCGGCGAAGGCAGCGCCGCCGCGAAAGGAGCGGTCTGCCGACGCACTCGCGGTCGGCCATGGCGACCGAAGTCCCCGACCGTCCCTCGTTCGATGGAAGCGCAGGCCCGGCGTGGACGGAATCGGCGCCACGCACGGCCCTTCCATCCGGGTCTCCGCGAACCGCGCATCGAGTTGCCAGCGGCGGAAACCCGCGATGGTCGCGGTCTGTTCCAGGCCGCAGCGCCGTCGACCGACCGAGAGCGAGCCGAACGGAAGCGGGTGAACGGCGTCAGCCCGCGCTCGCCGCGACGGCGGCCGAGGTCGCCACCGTCGCGGCGAGCGCCGCCTGCTGCGCGGCGGCAGCGGCCGCGGCGGCGGAGTCATCCGACGCGCCGCGCATCGTCGCCAGCATCGGAATCCCGGTTCCCTCACCCTTGAACGGCTGGTACCACACCTCGGCCCCATTGCATGGATCGAGCGCCCACGTGTACCCATTCGACGACACGAAGAGCCGATCGCCCGCTGGAAGCATGCTCACCGCCGACGCGACCCCGCCATGACGAGCCTTCCACTTCCAGACGATCGAGCCGTCCGCGCGATCGACCGCGAACACCTTGCTGTTGAAGCTCACGAAGAGGAGGTCGTCGGTTGTGAGCGTGCGCTGCGTCATGCGCGCAGCGTAGGACCCGCCGGCGGCGCGCGCCGAGCCGCGCCGCGCGCGTTCGCGTCATGGATGCCCTCTCCCGCCCCGATCGCGGTCCATCTTCGAACACGGCGGCGACGGCGGAAAAACGAAGCAGGCCCGACCGAAGTCGAGCCTGCAAGTGCGGTCGAGAGGACTTGAACCTCCACGGGTTGCCCCACTAGTACCTGAAACTAGCGCGTCTGCCGATTCCGCCACGACCGCGGCGAGCCTCGCAGTGTACGCGTGGCGCAGAAGCGAGGCAACCGACACCGATCGTCGATCCGCCGCGCGTCGCCGGCGTGGACCTTGGGGTCTCGGCGGCTGTTCCCGGCTCCGCTCCCGCCGTACTTGAAGTCAAACGCAGGTGGAGCGGAACGCGTCCGCTCCACCTGCGCTACGCGAATGGACCTTGGGAAGGCGCCCTGGACGGGGCATCCGATTCAATCCGAACCGACGACGAGCATGCCCCGGCCATGTCTCCTCGTCGTCTCCTCGTCGTCTCCTCCGAAACCGTGCCCCTCGAGGCGAGAAGGGTGCGACCACACCGCCGCTCCGACACGGGGCGGATCGCAGGGCCTTCTCCAGAGCCTCGGGGTGGTGCCGAACGAGCAGCGCGAGGACGCGTCACTCGCCCGGACGCGTCGTCACTCGTCCGACTCGGCGCCCGCGCTCGCCGCGGCGGGCTTGCGGGTCGAAACGCCGGCCGCGGCCATGCGGAGTTCGAGCACCTTCGCCCGGATCTCGCGGAACAGCGTCGGGTTCTCGGAGAGGAACGCCTTGGCGTTCTCGCGCCCCTGTCCGATGCGCGTGGCGCCGTAGCTGAACCAGGAGCCCGACTTCTCGATCACGTTGTCCGCGACCGCGAGATCGACGAGGTCGCCCGTCGCCGAAATGCCCTCGTTGAACATGATGTCGAACTCGGCTTCGCGGAACGGAGGCGCGATCTTGTTCTTCACGACCTTCGCGCGCACGCGGTTGCCCACGTTCCTGTCGCCGTCCTTGATCGCGCCGATGCGGCGGATGTCGATGCGCACGGACGCGTAGAACTTGAGCGCCTTGCCGCCGGTCGTCGTCTCGGGCGATCCGAACATGACGCCGATCTTCTCGCGCAGCTGGTTGATGAAGATCACGATGCACTCGCTCTTCGCGATCGCGCCCGTGAGCTTGCGCATCGCCTGCGACATGAGGCGCGCCTGGAGACCGACGACGGAGTCGCCCATCTCGCCCTCGATCTCGGCCTTGGGAATGAGCGCCGCGACCGAGTCGACGACGATGATGTCGACCGCGTTCGAGCGGACGAGCATCTCGCAGATCTCGAGCGCCTGCTCGCCGGTGTCGGGCTGCGAGACGAGCATCTCGTCGAGATTGACGCCGATGCGCTTCGCCCACGACGGATCGAGCGCGTGCTCGGCGTCGATGAAGGCGGCGACGCCGCCGGTCTTCTGCGCGTTGGCGACGACGGTCAGCGCGAGGGTCGTCTTACCCGAGGACTCGGGGCCGAAGATCTCGATGATGCGGCCACGGGGAAGTCCGCGTCCACCGAGCGCGAGATCGAGGCTGAGCGCGCCCGTCGCGATCGAGGGGATCGGCTCGAGCGAGTCCCCATCGAGCTTCATGATCGAGCCCTTGCCGTAGGCCTTCTCGATGGCGCCCATGGCGCGCTCGATGGCGGCGAGCTTGCCCTTGCGGTCATCGCCGGCGCCGGCGCCCGACTTGGAGGCGCTTCCCGACTGCGGCTTGCCCTCGAGGGCGACGGAGGCGCGGGAGGACGTGGCGGAGGAGGAACGGGAGGTGGTGCTGCTCGAGGACATGGGCGCTCCGTGGCTCGAAGGCGAGAGGGTGGGCGAAGAGGCGGGCGTGGAGGAAGGCGAGGAGGAAGGCGTGTTGGTCACTCTCGGGGCCGAGCCCGCCGAGTGGGTGGCACTGGGTGCCGCCTGCTTCGAAGCGGCAGGCGGCGAGACTGAACCTGGGGCCGCATGCGAGGCTTCGGACCTCGCGGCCGGCGGACGGGTGTTGGCGACCATCTGTATCCCCTTCTGGCTTGCGTCGGGCGCGCAGGGTCCTGAAAGAGGCGCATTTTTTGCGCCCTAGGCGAGACCCACCCACGACCGACCGCGTTCTGAAACCGGATCCATTCGCGTCGCGAGGGGTCTTCGAGCGCACTTCACAGACAACTCGATGACCGTCGCGCACCGAACAGGATCCGTCGTTCTGTTCGGTGATTGTTCGTACCATACCACATCGGCCCAAGGCGCAAGCCCGTACCGACATTTTCCCGAACAAATTTTCGAATTGCCTCCGCCCAGCCCCGCCACCGAGCGACGCGCCGCCCGAGCCTCGCTTGGCCGGGCCCGCACCGCGCGCGTTCAGAAGTTCGGCGTCGGCGCCCGGAACCGCGCGAGGTCGATCGACCGGAAGTACTCGATCGTGCGCGCCAGGCCCTCGCGGAGCGCGACCTTCGGCTCCCAGCCGAGGCGCGCGCGGGCGAGCGAGATGTCGGGACGGCGCTGCAGCGGGTCGTCGGCGGGCAGCGGCTTCGCCTTCACGATCTCGGATCGGCTGCCCGAGAGCTCGACCACGAGTTCGGCGAGCTCGCGGATGGTGAACTCGCCGGGATTCCCGATGTTGACCGGCCCGGGCAGGTCGTCGGGCGCCGCCATGAGCGCCTCGAAACCATCGAGAAGATCGTCGACGTAGCAGAAGGAACGCGTCTGCGTGCCCTCGCCGTAGATCGTGATCGGCTCGCCCGCGAGCGCCTGCCGGATGAAGTTGCTCACCACGCGGCCGTCGTACGGATGCATCCGCGGGCCGTAGGTGTTGAAGATCCGGACGACGCGGATGTTGACGCCGTTCTGCCGGTGGTAGTCGAAGAACAGCGTCTCGGCGGCGCGCTTCCCCTCGTCGTAGCAGGCGCGCGGGCCGATCGGATTCACATTGCCGCGGTAGCTCTCGGGCTGCGGGTGCACATCGGGGTCGCCGTACACCTCGCTCGTCGAGGCATGGAAGATCTTCGCCCGCACGCGCTTCGCGAGGCCGAGCATGTGGATCGCGCCGAGCACGCTCGTCTTCATCGTCTTGATCGGATTGAACTGGTAGTGGCCGGGCGCGGCCGGGCAGGCGAGGTTGTAGATCTCGTCGACCTCGAGCATGATCGGCTGCGTCACGTCGTGACGGATGAACTCGAAGTTCCGCGCCGTCAGCAGGTGCTCGATGTTCGACTTCTGGCTCGTGAAGAGGTTGTCGAGGCAGACGACGTCGTGCCCCTGACGCACCAGGCGGTCGCAGAGGTGGGAGCCGAGGAAGCCGGCGCCGCCGGTGACGAGGATGCGCTTCACCATGGGGTGCGGATGGTACGGGAAAGGCGCGCGCACGCGTCGCTTGCGGGCGTCGGCGCGGGCGGCGACGATGGCCGCGTGCGCGGACGCGAAGCGACAGCTCCATCGGAAACGCGGTTCGTCGCGGGCACCATGACCGGGACGAGCATCGACGGGGATCTCGACGCCGCGATCGTCGAGATCCGCGGCCGCGGTCCCGCGATGCGGGCGCGGTTCGTCGCGGGCCTCTCGCACCCGCTCGGCGCGCTCGCGGAGGACCTCCGCCGCATCGCGCGGCAGGAGCCCCTCCCCGCCCGCGAGTTCGCCCGCGTCGCGCGGGCCTTCGGCGAGGCCCACGCCGAGGCCCTCGCCCGGCTCGCCGCGGACGCGGGCGTCCGACCCGACCTCGCGGTCCTGCACGGGCAGACGGTCTTCCACGCCCCGCCGCTCGGCTGGCAGCTCCTCGACCCGTGGCCCGTCGCGGTGCGGCTCGGCTGCCGCGTGCGCTACGACCTCCGCGGCGCGAATCTCGCGAGTGGCGGCGAGGGCGCGCCGATCACGCCGCTCGCGGACTTCACGCTCTTCGCGGGCGCGGCGGGGACGGTCGTGATGAATCTCGGCGGTTTCATCAACGCGACGCTCCTGCCCGCGGCCGCGAGCGGCGCCGGGGCGATCCGCGGATTCGACGTCTGCGCCTGCAACCACCTGCTCGACGCCGTCGCGCGCGCGCGGCTCGGCGCGCCGTTCGACGCGGATGGCGACCGCGCCTCCCGCGGCACGGTCGACGCGGAGACGCGCACCCGGATCTCGCAGGCGATCGCGCCCTCCGAGGCCCGCGACGAGACCGCCCTCCGTCCCGCGCGGCGGTCGCTCGGCACGGGCGACGAAGCGGCGCGACTCGTCGGGCTGACGGACCACCTCTCCGCCGAAGACGCTTGCCGGACCGTCGCCGACGCCATCGCCGACGCCGCCATGCGCGTCCTCGCGTCCGAGGGATCGGACCCGTCGGCGCGCATCCTCCTCGCGGGCGGTTCGGCGCGGAACCGCGCGCTGCGCGCGGCGTTCGCGCAGCGCAGCGCGGCCCCCGTGGAGACCACCGAGGAATCGCACGGACTTCCCGTCCACATGCGCGAACCCGTAGGAATCGCGATCCTCGGCGCCCTCGCCGACGACGGCGCGGGCTACTGCCTCCCCGCGGTGACGGGCCGCGCGTCGCGCGCGCTCGACTCGGCCCTCCTCGCCCCCGCGACGGCGCCGCATTCCGCGCTCTGAACGCAGTCTTTTCCCGTTCTTGACAGCGTCTCGCACGGCTTTCGTACGCTATGCCCCTCATGAGTACCGAGAAGGCCGAACTGCTCATCGTCGAGGACGAGCCCGAGATCGCGGAACTGATCGAGTTCCACGCCGAGCGCGCCGGCATGCGCCCGAGCATCGTCCACAGCGGGCGGCTCGCGCTCGACGCGGTGCGCCGCGAGAAGCCCGACCTCATCGTCCTCGACCTCATGCTGCCCGACCTCGACGGTCTCGAGGTCTGCCGGAAGCTCAAGCAGTCGGACGACACCCGCGGCATCCCGATCGTGATGGTGACGGCGAAGGGCGAGGAGGCCGACATCGTCGCCGGCATCGAGCTCGGCGCCGACGACTACGTGACGAAGCCGTTCAGCCCGCGCGTCCTGATGGCGCGGCTCCGGAACGTGCTGCGCCGCTCGGGAATCAGCGACGAGGAGCTGGCCGCGGCCGGCGACCGGATGGAGCTCCTCGGCGGGAAGCTCGTGATCGACCTCGACCGCCACGAGGTGCTCGCGGAGGGTCGCAAGATCGAGCTCACGCTCACCGAGTTCGGCATCCTCCACTACCTCGCCGGCCGCCCGGGCTTCGTGCGGACGCGCGACCAGATCATCAGCGCCGTCCACGGGAAGAGCACGGTCCTCTCGAGCCGGACGGTCGATGTCCACATCACCGCCCTGCGGCGGAAGCTCGGCGAGCTCGCGGAGTGCGTCGAGACGGTGCGCGGCGTCGGCTACCGCTTCGCGGACGCGCGCGCGGACCGCGACGACTGACGGGCGACGCGGCGCCTCCCGCGCGGATTCCTGCGATGATGCTGGCGATGATGCTGGCGATGCCGGCCCCCCTTCCGCCCCTCGCCACCGGCGCGGCGCTCCTCGCCGAGGACGCATCCTCCGGCTCGTTCGCGGGCTGGCTGGCGGCGGCCGCGCTCGCGGCGGCATGGGGCGCATCCGCGCTCGTCCGGCGCCGCAGCGCGCGCAGGCTCGAGCGGCATCTCGCCGATCCCTCCGCCCGCAGTCGCGAGGAGCACTACCCCCTCCTCGAGCGCCTCGCGAGCGCCGCCCTCCGCCGCACCCGCGACGACCGCGCCCGCCAGGACCGCCTCGCCGACCGCCTCGGCGAGACCGAGCGCGTCCTTCGGGCGACGCCGATCGCCGTGATCGCGCTCGACCACCTGCAGCGCGTCATCTCGGCGAATCCCGCGGCGGAACGGCTCCTCGGCCTCGACGAGCGCGCGGCGCGCGGGCGCCTGCTGCAGGACTCGGTGCGGCTTCCGCCCCTCAACCGCCTCATCGCCAACGCGCTCGCGAAGGACGGCCGCGCGAGCACCGAACTTCACCTCGACCTCGACCCGCCGCTCGAGGTGCAGGCCTCGTGCGAACCGCTCCACACCGACGCGCAGCCGCCCGGCCTCGTCGTGAGCCTCGTCGACGTGACGCGCATGCGGCGGCTCGAGTCGATGCGGAGCGAGTTCGCGGCGAACGTCTCGCACGAGCTGCGCACGCCGATCACGAACATCAAGGGCTACGTCGAGACGCTCCTCCAGGTCGGCGTCGACGATCAGGCGCGCATGCAGCGGTTCCTCGAGATCATCCACCGCAACACCGTGCGGCTCTCGGGGATCGTCGAGGACATCCTCACCCTCGCCTTCCTCGAGGAGCCCGAGGCGCGGCAGACGATCGCGCGCGCGCCCGTCCCGGCCGACGAGATCGTGGCGCAGGTCGTCGAGGATCTCGGCACCGCGGCGGCGGTCAAGTCGATCTCGATCGAGGTCCGCGGCGCGGGCGACGCCTGGGTGCTCGCGAACCGCTCGCTCGCCGAGCAGGCGCTGGCGAACCTCGTCTCGAACGCCATCAAGTACACGACCGAGGGAACGACCGTCACGGTGGAGGTCGCCGAGGAGGGCGAGTTCGTGCGGATGGCGGTCATCGACCGCGGGCCCGGCATCGCGCCCAAGCACCTTCCGCGCCTCTTCGAGCGCTTCTACCGGATCGACAAGGCGCGCGACCGCTCGAAGGGCGGAACGGGCCTCGGCCTCTCGATCGTCAAGCACATCGCCGTGATCCACGGCGGCCGCGTCGATGTGGCGAGCCAGCTCGGCAGCGGCTGCACCTTCAGCCTCCTCCTGCCGCGGACGAGCGCCGCACCGACGCCACTTGTGGCAAGCTGACGCGCCGCACCGATCGCGGGCGACCGTTAGGATCCCGCCCGCGGTCGTCCGATCCACGGCCCCCGCACGCCCCTCCGAAGGACCCCTCCCCCATGAAGCTTTCCGCCGATCTCCGTGCTCTTCGCCACGCCCTCCTCCCGCTCGGCGTCGCCGCATCGCTTCTCGCCGGCTGCGGCGGCGGCGCGGAAACCGGCGCCTCCGGAACGGGCGCCGCCTCGGGCGCCGCGAAGCTCGGCGGCGCGATCCGCATCGACGGATCCTCGACGGTCTATCCGATCACCGAGGCGGTCGCCGAGGAGTTCCGCGAGTCGTCGCCCGAGGTGCGGGTGACGATCGGCGTCTCGGGCACGGGCGGTGGATTCAAGAAGTTCGCCGCGGGCGAGATCGACGTCTCCGACGCCTCGCGTCCGATCAAGCACGCGGAGAGCGAGCTCGCGGGCGGGAACGGCGTCGCGTTCGTCGAGCTTCCCGTCGCCTACGACGGCCTCACGATCGTCGTCCACCCGAAGAACGACTGGGCGAAGTCGCTCACCGTCGAGCAGCTGCGGCGCATCTTCACGACCGAAGGCACGGTCTCGCGCTGGAACGAACTCGACCCCTCGTGGCCCGACCGCGCCATCAAGGTCTACTCGCCCGGCACCGACTCGGGCACCTTCGACTACTTCAAGGAGGTCATGGGAAGCGAGCGCTCGATCCGCGCCGACATCAGCGTCTCCGAGGACGACAACGTCCTCGTGCGCGGCGTGTCGGGCGACGAGGGCGCGATCGGCTTCTTCGGCTGCGCGTACTTCTTCGAGAACGCGGAGAAGCTGCGCGCGGTGCCGATCGACGGCGGCAAGGGCCCCGTCGCGATGACGGTCGAGGCGATCGAGGACGGCTCGTACGCGCCGTTCAGCCGGCCGCTCCTCATCTACGTGAACGCGAAGAGCGCCGAGCGCGCCGAAGTGGGCGCCTTCATCGACTTCTACCTCGAGCACGCGGGCGAACTCGCGGCGGAGGTCGGCTACGTGCGGCTTCCCGACGAACTCTCCGCGCGCGTCCGCGAGAACTGGCGCTCGCGCAAGGCGGGCACGCAGTTCTGCGAGGCGGACGGCACGCCGCGGCACGGACCGCTGTCCGAGCTCTACCGCTGAGTTCGACCGTGCGGCTCGATCGCCGCGATCGACCGCGTGGTTCCAGCGCGCGTGGTTCCATCGCTCGGAGCGACAGCCCCGAACGGCGCGCGGACCTGACGCGTGGCATGGCGAGCGCGCGCGCGGGAAGCGACGCGCATGAAGCGGCGTGGCGATCGCTGCCCGGTGCCGCGCGCGTCACGCGATGGGATGCGGCGCGGAATTCGGCAGAGAATTCGGCAGGGACTTCAGCGAGGGCAGCCACGGGCGGCCGCGCGACGGACCTCCTCAAACCGGATCGGGAAGGGCCGATTTTCACCGCTCTTTACCAAGCGCTCACGCGCCCCGCGCCTCGACCCGCCCCGCCTCCGCTACCCTCTGCGCCCTCGGAACGATTCCCGTGGAGAACACCGCGCCCGCCATCGCCACCGACCGACCCCAGCGGCCCGCCGCGGGCCGTCCGCGCTCGGTCGCGGCGCGGCGGGTGCGCGAGCGCCTCATCGTCGGATCGCTCGCCGTCGCGGCGACCTTCTCGATCCTGATCACGACCGGCATCGTCCTGATCCTCGCGCGCGAGACGATCGGCTTCTTCCAGTTCCCCGACGTCTCGCTCGGCGAGTTCCTCGGGGGCACCGAGTGGAGCCCGCTCCTCGGAAACGAGAAGCACTTCGGCGTCCTGCCGCTCGTGACGGGCACGCTCCTCGTGACCATCGTCGCGGCGACCGTCGCGCTGCCGCTCGGACTCGTCGCCGCGGTCTACCTGAGCGAGTACGCGGGCAGGCGCGTCCGCGCGATCGTGAAGCCCGCGCTCGAGATCCTCGCGGGCATTCCGACGGTCGTCTACGGCTTCTTCGCGCTGACCGTCATCACGCCGCTCCTCCAGCGATCGAACCCCTTCATCCAGTGGGCGACGGGCGACGACAGCGCGGGCTTCGGCTCGTACAACGTGATGGCCGCGGGCGTCGCGACGGGCATCATGATCCTCCCGATCGTCTGCTCGCTCGCCGAGGACGCGCTGCGCGCCGTTCCGAGGAGCCTGCGCGACGGCGCGTTCGCGCTCGGCGGGACGCGCTTCGACGTGTCGGTGAAGGTCGTCATCCCGGCGGCGCTCTCGGGCATCGTCGCGGCGTTCCTTCTCGCGATCACCCGCGCGGTCGGCGAGACGATGATCGTCGCGCTCGCGGCGGGCGGCATCGCGCGGCTCGCATGGAATCCCGTCGGCGAGGCGCAGACCATGACCGCGTACATGGTGCAGATCTTCCTCGGCGACGCGCCCACGACGGGCGTCGAGTACAAGTCGAGCTACGCGGTGGCCGCCGCCCTCTTCGCGATGACGCTCGCCCTGACGATGATCGGCCAGGCCATCCTCCGCCGTTTCCGCGAGGCCTACGACTGATGTCCTCGACGCGCGACATCGCCGGCCGCCGCCGCCTCGACCGCGGCTTCCTCTGGCTCTGCCTCCTCGCGACGAACGTCTCGCTCGTCGTCCTCGCGGTCCTCCTCGTCTCGATCCTCTGGCAGGGCTGGGACGGGGTCTCGTGGCGGTTCCTGACGGGCGTCGCCTCGAGCCGCGCCGCGAAGGCGGGCATCTCGTCGCCGCTCTGGGGATCGCTCTGGGTCTGCACGATCTGCGGCCTCGCGGCCCTCCCGCTCGGCGTGGGAACCGCGGTCTACCTCGAGGAATTCGCGAAGAAGTCGCGGTTCACCCGCATCGTCCAGACCAACATCATGAACCTCGCGGGCGTGCCGTCGATCGTGTACGGCCTCCTCGGGCTCACGGCGTTCGCGCGCATGTTCGGCGCCTTCGGCGCGGGAACCGACGCGGGCATCGCGCTCGGCGCGGCCGATTCGTTCTGGCATCTCCGCCTTCCGTTCGGCCCGAGCGTCCTGACGGGTGGCCTGACGCTCATGCTCGTCATCCTGCCCGTCGTCATCATCTCGACGCAGGAGGCGCTGCGCGCGGTGCCGCCGTCGCTGCGTTCGGGCGCGCTCGCCCTCGGCGCGACGCCGTGGCAGACGGCCTGGAACATCACGCTTCCCGCGGCGATTCCGGGGATCATGACGGGCTCGATCCTCGCGATGAGCCGCGCGATCGGCGAGACCGCGCCGATCCTCGTCATCGGCGGCGCGCTCTACATCACCTACCGCCCCGAGAACGTGATGAGCGAGTTCACGATCCTGCCGCTCCAGATCTACAACTGGGCGGGCCGGCCGCAGGTCGACTTCCAGCATCTCGCCGCGAGCGCGATCATCGTGCAGCTCCTCGTCCTCCTCGCCTTCAACGGCGTCGCGGTCCTGATCCGTCAGAAGCTGCAGAAGCCGCTCATCTAGCCGGGAGTCCCACCATGCACGCCGACGCCATGCCCACCACCTCCGCGTCCAAGCCGGCGACGCAGGCCGCCTCCGCCACCCCGGCGACGGCCGCCGCCCCGAAGGAGTCCGAGACGGCGATCCGCGTGCGCGGCTTCTCCAGCTGGTACGGATCGTTCCAGGCGCTCAAGTCGCTGGAGCTCGACATCCCCTACCAGCAGGTGACCGCGTTCATCGGGCCGTCGGGATGCGGCAAGAGCACCTTCCTGCGCTGGATCAACCGGATGAACGACACCATCGCGGGGGCCCGCGCCGAGGGGACGCTCGACCTGCACGGCGAGAACCTCCTCGCCCGCGACCTCGATGTGGTCGACCTCCGCCGCCGCGTCGGCATGGTGTTCCAGAAGCCGAATCCGTTTCCGAAGTCGATCTACGACAACGTGGCCTTCGGCCCCCGCCTCCACCGCCAGTACTCGCGCGCGGAACTCGACGAGCTCGTCGAGCAGAGCCTGCGCCAGGCGTCGATCTGGGAGGAGGTCAAGGACCGCCTCCATGCGTCGGCCCTCGGTCTCTCGGGCGGGCAGCAACAGCGGCTCTGCATCGCGCGCGCGATCGCCGTCGGCCCCGAGGTCCTCCTCATGGACGAACCGTGCTCGGCGCTCGACCCGAAGTCGACCCTCGCGATCGAGGAGCTCATCGAGCATCTCGCCGACCGCTACACCATCGTGATCGTCACCCACAACATGCAGCAGGCCGCGCGCGTCTCCGACAGGACGGCGTTCTTCTTCGAGGGCACCCTCGTCGAGGCGGGCGAGACCGAAGGCATCTTCACCAAGCCGAAGCTGAAGCAGACCGAGGACTACGTCACCGGCCGCTTCGGCTGATGCGCGCGCAGCGCATTGTAAAGGCGTGTTAAGATGGGACCATGGCCGTGAATCTGCCCTCCCGAGTGCTTGAACTGCGCCGGAACCTCCTCGCCCTCGGCGCCCTCGTCGAGCAGCGGGTGCACGGCATGGTCGAGGTCGTCCGCGAGGGCGACACCGACCTCGCGCGGAAGATCCGCGCGGGCGACGCCGAGATCGACACGATGCAGCTCGAGCTCGAGACCGAGTGCATGCGCCTTCTCGCGCTCGGGAGTCCCGTCGCGAGCGACCTGCGCATGATCCTCACCGCGATGCGCGTCTCGAACGAGTTCGAGCGCGTCGCGGACATGTGCAAGGGCATCTCGAAGCGCGTGACGCGGCTCGTCGAGGCGGGCAACTACCGCTATCCGCCCGCGCTCGTCCAGATGGCCGAGGGCGCCGCGCAGATGATGCGGGATGTCCTCGTCGCCTTCTCGAACGGCGACATCAAGCTCTGCCTCGAGATCCGGCGCGCCGACGGCTACATCGACGAGCTCAACCGCGAGATCGTGGTGTGGAGCCGCGAGTGGATCTCGCAGGATGTCGAGAAGTCGGGCGCGGCGATCGAACTCCTCTCGGTCGCGCAGCGGATCGAGCGCCTCGCCGACATCGTGACGGCGATCGCCGAGGACACCGTGTTCCTCGTCGAGGGTCGGCTCGTGCGGCACGGCGCGG
>JBJOHC010000165.1:0-6413 GCA_046047955.1 Planctomycetota bacterium | reverse complement strand
TGACGGGCGAAGCGCGGCGCCATGCCGCCGTTCCCCGTCGTCCTCCTCCTCGCGAACCTCGCGGCCACGATCTTCATGACGGGCCTGATCTGGTTCGTCCAGGTCGTCCACTATCCGCTCTTCGCGGGCGTCGGCGAGGCCGCGTTTCCCGCCTACAGCCGCGCGCACCAGCAGTGGACGACGCTTGTCGTCGGACCGCCGATGCTCGTCGAGGCGCTGACGGCGGGACTTCTCGTCGCGGCGCGGCCCGCGTTCATTCCAGCGTGGGCCGCGTGGGCCGGACTCGGCCTCGTCGCGGTGATCTGGCTCAGCACCGCGATTCTCCAGGTTCCCGCGCACGGCCGCCTCTCCGCTGGATTCGACGCGGAGACGGGCGGATTCCTCGTCGCGACCAACTGGATCCGCACCGTCGGCTGGACGATGCGCGCGGCGCTTCTCGTGTGGCTCGCGGCCCGCGGACTCGCGCGCGCGTAGCGCGGTACATTGCGTCCGTGGCGCACGCCGAAGAAGTCCCGTCCCCGCCTGGAACGCCGTCTTCCGAGGCCGATTCCACCCGCGGGGGAACCTCCGCCCGCATCGTCCTGCACGCGTGGAGCGCGGGCGTCATCGCGCGGCGCGAGTTCAACGACCTCCCCGCCGCGCTCTCCGCCGCCCTCGATCGCGAGCGGCTCGACCTCGCGTGGCTCGACATCCAGTGCGCGGCGACCGCGGAGTGCGTCGCGGCGATCGACCACGCGATGACGCTGCCTCCCGTCCTCGTCGATTCGCTCATCGAGGGCGTGCGCCGCCCCGGCGCCGACGACTTCGAGGACGTCGCGTTCACGACCATGCGCGCGCACCTCTCCGACGGATCGGTCGAGTTCATCGACTTCATCCTCGGCTCGCGGCTCGTCCTGACGATCCAGGAGCGCGTCGGCTCGCCCGTCTTCGATCCCATCGAGGCGCGGCTGGCGTCGGGCGCCGACCTCCTCCGCCGCGCCGACGCGAACGTCGTCTTCCTGATGCTCGCACGCGGCGTCTGCGACGGATACCGCCCCGTCCTCGAGGCCTACAACGCCTCGCTCGAGCGCTTCGAGCGCGCGCTCGTCCGCCGCCCCGATCCGTCGATGCTCGGCCGCGTCCACCGGCACCGCCGCGAACTCCTCTTCCTCCGCCAGGGGCTCGCCCCCCTCTCGCTCGCGCTCGGCAACGTGGCCGAATCGATGGCCGCGCGCGGCGCCCCGCACGGTCGTCTCGGCGCGATGCGCGAGCTGCAGGACGAGGTCGGCGCGCTCCTCGACGTCG
This sequence comes from Planctomycetota bacterium, assembly GCA_046047955.1. Lineage (GTDB taxonomy): Bacteria > Planctomycetota > Phycisphaerae > Phycisphaerales > SM1A02 > QWPT01. The sequence goes on along the minus strand of JBJOHC010000165.1, from coordinate 5,129 downwards.
TCGAGTTCCAGAAGGACAGCGCGCAGCATCTCCTCGACCTCTATCTCAACGCGGCCAGCAACCGGCTGAACGAGATCGTCCGCGTCCTCACGATCATCTCGGTGATCTTCATGCCCGCCACGCTCATCGCGGGCATCTACGGCATGAACTTCGATCCCGACAGCGCGGCGAACATGCCCGAACTCCGCTGGCGCTTCGGCTACCCGTGGGCGCTCGGACTGATGCTCGCGTCGGCCGCGGGGTTCCTCCTCTTCTTCCATCGCAAGGGGTGGCTCGGCGCGCCCGCGCGTCCGTCCCGCGGCTCCGCCGAGGGGGGCGAGCAGGAGCACGCCGCGGACCACGGCCCGCTCGCGGGACTCGTGCGCCGCCGCGGCCGCGCCCGGCCCCGTCGCCACGCCGCCAACGAAAAACCTCGGTGAGGACGCCCTTGCGGTGAACGCGACCCCGTCCGATACTTGCGCTTTCGCCCGAGGTCGGACTCGGGCGGCGCCGCGACCTCCGTCCGCCTCACCGCCATGCTGACGAAAGCCCCGACCATGCCCCACCGCGCATCCGATTCGTTCGCCTCGCTCGTCTTCGCCGGCGACGTGATGCTGAAGCGACTTCCACCCGACGTCTTCATGAACCTGCAGCGGACGATCCGCACCGGATCGCCGCTCGACCCGAAGATCGCGAACACCGTCGCCGAGGCGATGAAGGACTGGGCGATCGAGCACGGCGCGACGCACTACTGCCACTGGTTCCAGCCGCTCACCGGCGCGACCGCCGAGAAGCACGACGCGTTCCTCTCGGTCTCGGGCGACGGCAGCGCGCTCGAGAAGTTCAGCGGCTCGCAGCTCATCCAGGGCGAGCCCGACGCGTCGAGCTTCCCGCACGGCGGCATCCGCGACACCTACGAGGCGCGCGGCTACACCGCGTGGGACGCGACGAGTCCCGCGTTCATCTTCCGCTCGGGCGAGCACGCGACGCTCTGCATCCCGACGGTCTTCGTGAGCTACACGGGCGAGGCGCTCGATAAGAAGACGCCCCTCCTCCGCTCGATCGAGGCGGTGGCGCGTCAGGCGATGCGCGTCCTGAAGGTGTTCGGCGCGGACAGGTCCGCCGGCGGCGAACGCGGCGTCTCGCAGGTCATCACAACCCTCGGCATCGAGCAGGAGTACTTCCTCGTCGACACCGAGCTCGCGTCGCAGCGCCCCGACCTCCTCGTCTGCGGCCGCACGCTCGTCGGCGCCGCGGCACCGAAGGGCCAGCAGCTCGAGGACCACTACTTCGGCTCGATCCCGCAGCGCGTCGTCGCCTACATGGCGGAAGTCGAGGCGCGGCTCTTCGAGCTCGGCGTTCCCGTCAAGACCCGCCACAACGAGGTCGCGCCGGGCCAGTTCGAGATCGCGCCGACCTTCGAGAACGCGAACGTCGCCGTCGACCACCAGATGATCACCATGCTCGTCCTCCGCGAGACCGCGGAGCGGCACGGCTTCGTCTGCCTCATGCACGAGAAGCCCTTCGCGGGCGTGAACGGCTCGGGCAAGCACAACAACTGGTCGATCGCGACCGACACGGGCGTCAATCTCCTCGATCCGCGCGACGAGACGCACTCGAACATGCAGTTCCTCGTGTTCCTGTGCGCGGTCATCCGCGCCATCGACCTGCACGCGGACCTCCTCCGCGCATCGATCGCGAGCGCGGCGAACGACCACCGTCTCGGCGCGAACGAGGCGCCGCCCGCGATCATGTCGATCTTCCTCGGCGACATGCTGACGGACATCCTCGACCAGCTCGAGTCGGGCAATCCCAAGAAGACGATGAAGGGCGGCGCGCTCGACCTCGGCGCGAGCACGCTTCCGCAGATCCCGAAGCACACGAGCGACCGGAACCGCACCTCGCCGTTCGCCTTCACGGGCAACAAGTTCGAGTTCCGCGCGGTCGGATCGAGCGCGTCGGTCGCGTGGCCGAACACGGTCCTCAACACGATCGTCGCCGAGAGCCTCGACTTCATGGCGACGCAGCTCGAGAAGCGCGCGGGCAAGAACCCGACCCAGGCGAAGCTCGAGACCGCGGTGAAGGCGCTCCTCAAGGAGGTCGTGAAGGAGCACCGCCGCGTCTGCTTCGACGGCGACGGCTACTCGCAGGCCTGGCACGAGGAGGCGGCGCGCCGCGGGCTTCCGAACTTCCGCACGACGGTCGACGCGCTGCCCGCGCTCGGTTCGAAGCGCGCGGCGGATCTCTTCTCGAAGTACGGCGTCCTCTCGAAGCGCGAGCTCGAGGCGCGCGCGGGGATCCTCGTCGAGCAGTACGTGAAGCTCCTGCGCATCGAGTCGCGCACGCTCCAGTCGATGGTGCGGACGGCGATCCTCCCCTGCGCGACGCGCTACCAGGCCGAGGTCGCCGACAGCGTCGCCGCCACCCAGAACTGCGGCGTCGAGTGCCCCGCGACCGAGGCGCACCTCCGCGAGGTCGTCGCGCTCGTCGAGGGGCTGCGCGGTTCGGTCGTGCGGCTCGCGAAGGCCGAGGAGTTCCACGGCGACGCGGCCAAGGAGGCCCGCCACTACCGCGATGTCCTCCTGCCCGCGATGGGCGAGGTGCGCGCGGCGTGCGACGCCCTCGAGGCGATCATGCCCGCCGACCTCTCGCCATTCCCGACCTACGCCGAGATGCTCTTCTCGACGCGCGCCTGACCGGCGCCCGCCGCGGATCTCCGCCGTCCGAGCGCGCCGCGCGTCCCCCTCGAGGGGCGCGCGGCGCGTTCGCCTTCCGCGCGTCCCGTGCGGATTCTCGGGCGCTTCGGCGCGTCGGCCGTTTCCGCTATACTCGCCCCCCTTGCCCATCGCGGGCCATTCACGGAATCCACCATGTCCAACGCGACCGAAACTGCCGCCGACATCCAGATCGGCATCACCGACACCGCCCCCTGCACCAAGGAGATCCGCATCACGATCCCGGCCGACGCGGTCACCGCGCGTCTCGACCTGGCGATGGGCGAATTCCTCCGCAACGCCGCGCTCCCCGGCTTCCGTCCCGGCAAGGCGCCGCGCGGGCTCGTCGAGAAGCGGTTCGGTCAGGCGATCCTCGACGAGACGCGTGGCCAGCTCATCCAGGAGGGCTACCGCCGCGCGCTCGAGGAGAACAAGCTGCGGCCGCTCGGCGATCCGCGCCCCGTCGACGGCGACGAGCTGCCCGAACTCGCCCGCGGCAAGGACTTCACCCTCGCCTTCGAGATCGAGGTCGCTCCCGCGTTCGATCTCCCCGACTTCGCCTCGTTCGAGGTGAAGCGCCCGATGATCGAGGTCACGACCGAGCATGTCGACGCCGAGATCCTCCGTCAGAGCTACCGCTGGGGCACGCCCGCGCGCATCGAGGGGCCGTTCGAGCACCTCGACCGCATGCTCGGCAAGGCGGTCGTGACCGTCGAGGGCCGCGATGGCGTCTTCTTCGAGACCGACAAGGCCCTGTGCGTCGTTCCCGCCAAGGAGGACGAGGGCAAGGGCGCGCTCCTCGGGCTCCTCATCGACGGCCTCGATGCCGCCCTCCTCGGGAAGAACGTCGGTGACACCGTCGTCATCACGACGAAGGGCGCCGACAGCCACGAGCGCGAGGAGCTCCGCGGCAAGTCGATCTCGATCGAGTTCTCGATCACCGAGGCCGAGCGCATCACGCCCCGCACGGGCACGGAACTCGCCGAGATGTTCGGGGTCGAGACCGCCGAGCTCTTCCGCGAGCAGATCAAGGACGCGCTCGAGCAGCGCCGCGACGGCGAGCAGCGCGCCGCGATGCGCGAGCAGGTCTCCGAGGCGCTCGTCGCCGGAATCGACTTCGCGCTTCCCGCGAAGCTCACCGAGGACCAGCTCACCCGCACCATCGAGCAGCAGCGCATGGAACTCATGTCGCGCGGCCTCGACGCGGACACCGTCGAGCGCCGGCTCGCCGAGCTCCGCGGCAAGAGCGAGCAGACGACGCGCAATCGCGTGAAGCTCTTCTTCATCATGTCGCGCCTCGCCGAGGAGTTCGGCGTGAACATCACCGAGCAGGAGGTCAACGGCCGTATCGCGATGATGGCCGCCCAGCAGGGCGTCCGTCCCGAGCAGATGCGCCAGCAGATCGTCCAGTCGGGCCGCGCCGACCAGGTCATCGCGACCATCCGCGATGCGAAGGTCGCCGACCGCATCATCGCCCAGGCGAAGGTCGAGGACATGCCCGCCGAGGAATGGAACAAGCTCGTCGAGGCGAAGGCGAAGGCCTGAGCCGGGCGGCCGTCCCGAGGACGGCATTCCACCGCCGCACACCGCCGCGCGCGCCGGACCGCACCCGTGTCCGCCGCGCGCGGCGGTCTTTCGTCACCACCACCCTTCCGTCGGCGGCGACGCCATTCGCTTCTCGCGGTCCACGGTGCCGGTCGCCCGTCCGCTATCCTCGGGGAATGCCCATCGTCCTCCAGACCGATGCGAGCGACTTCTTCCGCGGCGTCGCGCTCCCGCTCGCGGGACTCTTCGCGTTCGCCGTCGTCGGCTGGTTCGCGGTGATCGCCGTTCGCAAGGCCTTTCGCGGCGAGGAGCACGGCGCGGAGGCGTTCACCCTCGACGAACTGCGCCGCCTCCATCGCGCGGGCGAGTTGAGCGACGAGGAGTTCGCGCGGGCGAAGGAGTCGATGCTCGGGATCGCGCGGCGCGCGAAGGCCGAGGATGCCGGGCCTCCAGCGACGCGCAGGACTCCCCCGATCCGCGACGGAGGCGAGCCCGTCGCGGGGTCGCCCCGGCCCGCCGCTCCTCGCGCGGAACCGCAGCCTCCGACGGAGCCGGACCGATCTTCGGTCGCGCCGTCCTCCTCGGGTGCGCCGCTCTCCACGGGAGTTCCACGCCCGGCACCGATCCGCCCCGCCGCCCTCGATGCGCCCCCGACGCCGGGATCGGCTCCACCCTCCGAGCCGTAGGGACACGTCACGGGGCGCGCGGGTGCAGTCGTGCGATCGGCGCAGTTCCGATCGGGCCGACTGTGCGGCGGGAAAATGGGGTTCCTCCGCCGAATTATGGGTATTCCACGCCGATCGGTCGCGTCGCGGGCGTCGTCCTTCCGATACATTCGCTCCTTCCGTCCGCGGGTTCGTTGCCGCGGCGGCCAGTTCCGGACCAGCCATG
>JBJOHC010000164.1:0-11006 GCA_046047955.1 Planctomycetota bacterium | reverse complement strand
CCGCTGCCGACCGCGCCCATCACGAAGCTGAGCCCGTTCGCCGTGCCGAGGACGCGGCCGCGGATCTCGTCGGGCGAGAGCTGCTGGAGGAGCGACTGGAGCGGGATGATGTAGAAGCCCGCGACGAGTCCCGTCGCCGAGAGGAGGATCGCGGTGAGCGCGTAGTCGGCGGGCGCGAGGCCGAGCGCCGCGAAGGTCGCCGCGAGTCCCGCGGCGCCCGCGGTCACGAACGCGCTCCGCCGCTCGGGCCGGTCGAGGTACGCCGCCACCACGCAGCCGACGCCGATCGACACCGCGAGGCCCGCCATCAGGAGCGAGGTCTGGTCGTCGGGCGTGCCGAGGTACTGCGAGTAGTCGGGCAGGATCAGGAGGACCGCCGTCGCGACGAGATAGAAGAAGGTCCACGCGCCGCAGACCGCGAGGAGCGGCCCCTTCGCCATCACGCGGATCGTCGAGAGGTAGGTCGAGAACGGGTTGAGGTCGACGGGGAGGTCGGGCGCCTGCGGCGCGAGCTTCGGAAGCGTGAGGCAGGTGAGGAACCCGCCGACGACGAACGCGCCCATCGTCAGCCCCGGCAGCCAGGCGTCGAGACCCGTGGGCGCGGTCGCGTCGCCGAAGCTCGCCTTCCAGTCCTTCGCGACGATGCCCGCGACGATCAGCCCGACGATCACCGCGACATTCGTCGCCATGTTGACGATGCCGTTCGCGCGCGGGATCTGCCGCGCCTCGACGAGCTCCGCGATCATGCCGTACTTGACGGGGCCGAAGAACGCGCTGACGGTCGCGAACGCGACGAGCGCCGCGAGCGCGCCCCACGCCGAGCCGCGCGCGAACTCGACCGCGCAGAGCGCGCACACCGCGAGCGACACCGCCTTCAGGATCCAGGTCACGCGCGACTTCGAGTAGCGGTCGGCGATCCGTCCGCCGAACGCCGAGAGCAGGATGAACGGCACCGTGAAGACGAGTCCCACGAGGCCGTTGCCGCCTTTGCCGAACGATTTCTCCCACGGCCCGCCGACCGCGACCGCGAAGGTGATGACGCCCTTGATGATGTTGTCGCTCGCCGCCTCGAAGAACTGCGTCGCGAGGAGCGAGAGGAAGCCGAGGTTCCAGAGCGGCGCGCGGCCTGGCCGCGGCGCGATGGCGTACTGGTCGCTCACCGGTCGGATCCTTCGGCCGCGGGCGCGGCGAGCGGCCGCTCGACGCGCGCGTCGGGCCGGCCCTTGCCGGGCGTCCACGGGCGCGCGGGGACGACCGTCGCGCGCACGACCGTCTCGGGCTTCTCGGGTCGCCCCGTCGTGGGATCGGCGAGCACGCCGTCCGCGATCCTGAGGATCGCCTCCGCGCCCTCGACCGCGTGCCCGAACGCGCAGTACTGCCCGTCGAGCCGCGCCGTCGCCTCGCGCGAGAGGCAGACGAACCACTGGCTGCCGGCGCTGTCGGGCCAGTCGTTGCGCGCCATCGAGAGGACGCCGAAGTCGTGCTCGAGCCGCGACGGCTCGAGCGCGATGTCGTAGCCCGGGCCGCCGTCGCCCGTTCCCGTCGGGTCGCCGCCCTGAATGACGAACGGCCGGCCGTTCCGGTCGGCGGGGACGATGCGGTGGACGATCGTGCCGTCGTAGAAGCCTGCCGCTGCGAGCTCGACGAAGTTGCGCACGGTGTTCGGCGCCTCGTCGGGCCGCATCGCGAAGCGGATCGTTCCCGCGGTCGTCTCGAAGACGACATCGCGGTCGCGCTCGAGCCGCACGCCCGACGGCGGCTGCGGGTCGCTCTTCGGCCACGCGGCCTTCAGCGCGGCGTGCGTCTCGTTCGTCTCGTCGAGGAGCCGGTCGCCCCAGCCGATCACGCGCGTGTACTTCGTCGTGCCGTCGGGGCGGAGGTCGGTCGTCGTCCGGATCGTGTCGCGATTGACGAGCGGCACCACGAGAAGCGGCGCGCCCGACGGCTCGCCCGCGACGATCGCCTGGACGCGCAGCGCGCGCGTCGCCTCTCCGATCGCGGGAAACGCCGCGAGAAGATCGATGTCGCCCGGTCCCGCGACCTCGATGCGCGCGAGCTCGGTCGCGTCGGCCGCGAGGAGCGCGAGCGCGCACGCGCCGTCGATTCCCGAGAGCGTCGCGAACGCCGCGGCGCCCGGCTTCGCGAAGGTCGTCTTCGGTGCGAGGTCGGCGTCGGGAGCGGCGAAGGCGGCGGCGGTCGGCACGGTGGAGAGGAGGAGCGCGCGGGCGAGGACCGCGGTTGCGGTCGTCGGCGGGATGCGGAGGGCGGACATCGGCGGCATTATGGCGGCAGGGCGCGGCCCCTGCGGACCGCGCCCTGCGCATTCGACGGCCGATCGCGCCGCCCCCGATCCCTGCGTGCGTCAGTTCGTTCCGCCGCAGGGCCCCCACGCCGAGAGCAGCGCCGCGAGATCGTTCGCGTCGACGATGCCGTCGCCGTCGACATCGGCGGTGGCGGCGTCCGCGGATCCCCACGCGTCGAGCAGGATCGACAGATCGCCCGCCGCGACGAAGCCGTCGCCGTCGAGATCGGCGGGGCAGCGGGGCGCGTCGTCCTCGGGGCGGTCGCTCCATTCGGGACCCGCGTGGAAGCGCGCCTCGTGGTTGGTCGAGCTGCGGTCGACGGTGAAGCCCCTGCCGACGCGCTGACCCGCGAACGGCGAGCCCTCGATCCCGTTCTCGATCACGCCCTTCGGCGTCTCGATGAACGAGCGGACGATGCCGTCGTCGACGACGAGCATGTTGCCGAGGTCGTCGATCGCGAATCCGCCGAGCGCGCCGATCGGAAGGATGAACTCGCGCACCGCGCCATCGCGCGTGTCGAACCGCGTCACGCGCGGCGAGCCCGGCTGCGCGAAGAGGAGTCCGCCCGCGCCGTCCTCGACGACGATCGTGCCGCGCGCCTCGCCGAGTTCGGCGTCGATGAGGAGATCGGCGGGCAGCTCGAGCAGCCGCGGCGCGACCGACTCGTCGCCCGACACCTCGTACGCGAGGCGGAGGTCGGACGAGAAGGCGAGGACCGCGTGCGGCGCGTCGCCGTCCTCGCCCGACTGCGCCCGATGCGAGGCGACGAGCTTCGCGGGAGCGAAGGGAACCTCGGCGCGCCAGGCGATCGAGGGCGCCTCGGCCTCGGGGTCGTCCGAGACGCCGTGCGCGAGTCCGCCGATCGCGACGAGCGAACTCCCCGAACGGACGACGAGCGTGCGGTCTCCCGCGAAGACCGCCTCGTCGACCGCGCCGGCGCCGAGTCCGTCGAGCGGAACGGGCACGAGACCCGCGGCGGTCGCGCCCGCGTTCTCGGCGAAGATCCCGACGCCCGGCACGACGAGGAAGGGCACGCCGTCGGGCGACACGACGAGGGTCGCGTCGGACGACTCGAGCGCGAGCGTCGCGGTCGTCGCCTCGAGCGTTCCCTCCTCGTAGGTGCATTCGAGGCGGTCGATCGCGAACCCGCCGCCCGCGGCGCCCGTGAAGGCCTTCCACGAGTATCCGCTCGCCGGCCGCACCGAGAACCGGCTGTCGAGGAGCCGGTAGTCGCCGTCGTCGAGGTTTCGCATGATGCGGACCATCGTCGCCTTGTCGCCGAAGAGGCACGAGCCCGTCACGGAGCCGTGGATCACGAGATTTCCGTACGAAACGACGTCCTTCGTCGTCGGAGTGAACGCCGACTGCGCGCTCCACGAGTCGCCCGTGCCGTCGGGATCGTGGTAGGTGACCGTCGCTCCCGCCGCCGAGCGCTTGCCGCGGACGAGCGTCATGCAGTGGCCGCCGTTGCGGCGGATGACCGTCTCGCCGCAGGTGTTGGTCCCGAGGACGTCGTACCGGCCGTAGCAGAACTGCTGGATCGCGCGGCGGTCGATCGAGTGCTTGATCATGTCGCGGAACGAGAGGCTGTTGAAGTAGGAGTGCAGCTCCTGCGACACCACGAAGCGCGAGCCGACCTCCTGCTTGAGGACGCGCTTGAGACCCTTGAAGGCGTTGCTGGCCGAGGTGCCTCCCGTACCCGAGGTGCTCATCTCGGCGCCGAGGCGGGCGATGAAGGTGGTCGCCAGCGCGTGATTCGACGAGCTCTGCCAGTCGCGGTCGCCGGGATCGCAGTACGCGTAGCCGTGCTGCGCGATGTAGGTGAACGCGTTCGCCGACGAGGTCGGCACGCAGAACATCCCGCCCGGCGTGCCGCCGCTCGTCGCGGCGAGGCCCGTCCGGCGCTGGTCGAGGTCGGTGAGGTGCGAGATGCGCAGCTCGTAGTTCGAGCTCGACGCGTAGGAGCGGATGACGAAGTCGGCCGACAGCGGCGACGCGAGGCTCGCGGCGACGAGGAGGGCGGCGGGCGAGGTGACGAGCGAGGCGGAGCGAAGGGCGCGGTTCGAGGGCTGCATGGCGTGTCCTGTTCTTCGACGGTGCGGTGGACCCGATCGGGTCGGTTTCGTTGCGGCGCCGCGCATCGGTGGGCGGCGATGTTCGGATCCGCACGGGGCCGCGCCGCCTCGCAGCACGACGGCGCCGCGGCACCGCATCGGGGCGGATGCCGAGGGGGCGGATGCCCACCGTTTCCCCGAAGGACGGGCGAATTCCCTACCATCCGACCCATGCCGCCGACCGTCGATCCGAAGACCGCGAAGATCGTGCGCGAGACCCTCATGGTGGGTCTCGAGATCCACATCGAGCTCGCGACGCGCACCAAGATGTTCACGCGCGTGCCGAACGCCGCGCACCCCGACTTCGACGACGCCGAGCCGAACACGCTCATCGATCCGGTGGTCTGCGCGCTCCCCGGCGCGCTGCCCGTCATGAACAGGGCCGCCGTCGAGATGTCGATGATGGTCGGCCTCGCGCTCGGCTGCTCGATCGCCCGCTTCTCGAAGTGGGACCGCAAGAACTACTACTACCCCGACCTCCCGAAGGGCTACCAGATCTCGCAGTACGACCTGCCGCTCTGCCACGACGGCCGCGTCGAGATCCCCGCGGCATCGGGCGGGATGCGCGAGGTCGGCATCATCCGCGCGCACCTCGAAGAGGACACGGGGAAGCTCGGCCACGAGCTCCCGGGCGGCGGCCACTACGCGGGCTCGCTCGTCGACCTGAACCGCGCGGGGACGCCGCTTCTCGAGGTCGTCACCGCGCCCGACTTCGACACCGCCGACGATGTCGTGACCTTCGCCGAGGAGCTCCGCCGCCTCTGCCGCTTCCTCGGGGTCACCGAGGGCGTCATGCAGAAGGGGCACATGCGCTTCGAGCCGAACATCAACATGATCCTCGAGCTCGAGGACGGCGCGGTGGTGAAGACGCCCGTCGTCGAGGTGAAGAACCTGAACAGCTTCCGCGCGCTCCGCGGCGCGATCGAGTTCGAGCGCGTGCGGCAGGTCGAGGAGTGGCGCGCGACCGGCCGCGAGATGGGCCGCGGCATGAAGTCGACGCGCGGCTGGGACGACGTCCACCTCCGCACGCTCCTCCAGCGCGAGAAGGAGGACGCCCACGACTACCGCTACTTCCCCGAGCCCGACCTCGTGCCCGTCGTCGTCGACGACGCGTGGCTCGCCGAGGTGTCGGCGCGCATCCCCGAGCTTCCGCTCGCGCGGCGCGCGCGCTACGAGGCCGACTTCGGGCTGAGCGCGATCGACGCGCTCAACCTCGTCGACGACCGCGCGACCTGCCGGTTCTTCGAGTCGTGCCTCGACGCGGCCGTCGCGACGGGCGCCTTCGCGGGCGCGCGCGAGGCGGGATACGCCGCGGGCAAGCTCCTCCTCAACATCGGCGCGAAGCACGCGAACGAGCGCGGCGTCGCGGTGCATGCGGTGGGTCTCTCGGCCGCGCAGGTCGCGGGCATCCTCGCCCTCAAGGAGAAGGGCGCGATCGGTCCGCAGTCGGTCGATCCCCTCTTCGGCGCGCTCTGCGGTTCGGACGAATCCGCCGAGGCGGCGGCGGAGCGGCTCGGCGTGATGGTCGTCCGCGACGAGGGGCAGCTCCTCGCGTGGGTCGACGCCGCGATCGCCGCGAACGAACAGGCCGCGAACGATGTGCGCGCGGGCAAGATGGCCGCGATCGGCCGCATCGTCGGCGCGGCGATGAAGCTCGCGGGCGGCAAGGCCGACGCGAAGACGGTGAACGAGGCGATCCAGCGCCGCCTGCGCGGGGAGTGAGGCCACCACGCGGCGACCGCCCGCCGCCATCCCGCGCCGCGCGGCCTGCGAACGGGCCCGCGGGCGCGACCCGACGAGGAACCGATCGATGCAGACCGAATCCGCCGCACCCGCCGACCGCCTGCATGACGACATCGAGCGCGTGCTCGTGCCGAGCGCCGCGATCGCCGCGCGCGTCGCCGCGCTCGCCGCCGCGATCGGCGAGGACTTCGCCCACGCCGACGGCCGCCTCACCGTCGTCCCCGTGATGACGGGCAGCCTCCTCTTCGCCGCCGATCTCGTGCGCGCGCTGCCGCAGCGGCGCATGCGCATCCAGCTCGCGACCGTCTCGAGCTACGGCGGCACCGCGACCGCCTCGCGCGGCTCGCAGCTCGTCGGCGCGCTGCCGAAGCACCTCGAGGGGCACCATGTGCTGATCGTCGACGACATCCTCGATTCGGGCGGGACGCTGCGGCTCCTGCGCGCCGAATTCGAGTCGCGCGGCGCGGCGAGCGTGCGCGCGTGCACGCTCCTTCGGAAGCGGATCCCGAGCGCGATGTCGACGCCGTGCGAGTACGTCGGCTTCGACATCGGCGACGAGTTCGTCGTCGGCTACGGGCTCGACTACGACGACCTCTACCGGAACCTGCCCTACGTGGGCACGCTGCGCCGGGAGGCGCGCGGCGGATGACGGCGTCCGATCGCGGGCAGGGGCCGGCCGACCTGGTGGGCGCGACCGTCGCCGCCGCCGAGGCCACGCCGCTCGCGGCGGCGCCCGCGGGCGTCGCCGACGCGCCCGCGATCGCGGCGGCCGCGGCGCCAGGCGCCTTCGTCGCCTCGCTCGCGCCCGACGAGATCGTCATCCTCTTCCTGCGCCCGAGCCTTCTCTTCATCCCGCTCTCGTCGCTCGGCACGCTCGCAGCGAGCGCGACGCTCGCGGCGTTCCTCGCCTACCTCTCGCACTTCCGCTGGAGTCCGTGGAGCGAATCGCACGCGCTCGCGATCGGGCTGATCGTCGCGGGCATGCGCCTCGCGTGGGCGACCCTCGACTGGTGGATGCACGCCTTCGCGCTCACCGACCGCCGCGTCATCGCGCGCCGCGGCATCCTGCGCACCGCGCTCTACGAGGCGCCGCTCTCGCGGATCCAGAACACGATCGTCGTCCAGAGCCTGCGCGAGCGCGTCTTCGGCCTCGGCACGATCGGCTTCGCGACCGCGGGGCGCGGCACCTTCGACGCCTTCTGGGAGATGGTCGCATCGCCCTTCAAGGTGCACCGCACGGTGCTCGACGCGCTCGAGCGCTACGGGCGGCGCGATCGCGGCGGCATGGGCGTCTGAACGGGCGTTTCGACGGGGAAATCGCGGGGGTTGCGGCGCGAGCGCGTCACGCCCGCGCGGCGGAAGCGCGTCACGCCCGCGCGGCGCGAGCGCGACACGCCCGCGCGGTCAGCGCTTCCACGCGACGCGCGCGCGCGGATCCTCGATCCGGTCGGCGATGTTCCCGAGGAGCTGGCGCGTGAGGTCGTCGACCTCGCGCGGCGGGACGATCTGGACCTCGACGAAGAGGTCGCCCGCGGCGCGCCCCGACGAGGCGGGAATGCCCTTCCCCGCGACGCGGAGCTTCTTCCCGCTCGCGGTTCCCGCGGGGATCTTCAGGGTGACGCTGCCGCCCGTCGGGAGCGGCACGTCGACCGCCGCGCCGAGCGTCGCCTCGACGATCGAGATCGGGAGCCGCATCGCGAGATCGCGTTCGTCGCGCTCGAGCCACGCGTGCGGCGCGAAGTGGACGCGCACGACCGCATCGAGCCGCCCCGGCACCGACACGAGCCCCTCGTCCTCGAGTCCGATGGGGATCTCGATGTCGTAGGGCTTGCCGTCGATCGAGACGCCCGCCTTCCCGCCGAGGATCGCCCGCTCGAGCGGGACGGTGACCTCGATCTCCTCGCGTTCGCGGGCGCGCGCCCGCTGGCCGCGTGCGCCGCGCGCGCCGCCGCCGCCACCGCCACCGAACGAATCGCGGAACATCGACTCGAAGTCGAATGGATCGGCGCCGCCCGACCACGCCTGCCCGCTGCGCGACTGCTGGCGCCACGCGCTCGAGAAGGGATCGACGCCCGGCGGCATGCCGCCCGACTGGCCGAACGACCCGGGCGAACCGCCGAGGCGGACGAACTCGTCGTACTGCCTGCGCTTGTCGGCGTCCGAGAGGACGTCGTACGCCTCCTGCACCTCGTTGAATCTCGCGGCCGCACCTTCGGCCTTGTTGCGGTCGGGGTGGAACTCGAGCGCGAGCTTGCGGTGCGCGCGCTTGATCTCGTCCGCACTCGCCGTGCGGCCGACGCCGAGGATCTCGTAGTAGTCCCGCGAGGCCATGGAAGGGCGCGAGTATAGGTGCGGGCGCGGCAGGGGCGGCGGGGGAGCGGGGCGGTGCGGAACCCGATCCCGCGCGGCGCGTACGATGGCGCCCGATGTCCTGCGAGAAGCCCGCCCGCGCCGCGCGGGGACTGCCGTTGCCGGTGCTCGGCGCGGTCGCCCCTTCCGCCTCCGCCACCTCGACGACCGCCGATTCCGCCGATCACGCGCCGAAGGGTCCGCGCGCCCCACACTCGTCCCCACACTCGTCCCCACACTCGAGGATGGGCTGGCGCCGCGCGACGGTCCTCGGCGTCATCCAGCTCCTGATGATCGCGCATGTCGTCCAGTGGCTCTGGACGGGATCGACGATCCGTCCGATCGAGCCGTCCGAGTCGATGGAGACGGCGAAGGACGGCATCATCACCGTCGGCACGATCTTCTTCGCGGTCGCGCTCCTCTCGACCGCGCTCCTCGGGCGCTGGTTCTGCGGCTGGGGCTGCCATGTCGTGATGCTGCAGGATCTCTGCGGCTGGGCGATGAAGCGGATCGGCGTGCGGCCGAAGCTCTTCCGCTCGCGGCTCCTCCTCTGGCTGCCGTTCTCGCTCGCGGCGTACATGTTCCTCTGGCCGCTCGTCTACCGCTTCGCGATCGCGCCGTACACGCGGCCCGATCTGCGCTGGCCCGGCTTCACCGCCGACCTCGTCACCACCGACTTCTGGGCGACCTTCCCGGGCTGGCTCGTCGGCGTGCCGTTCCTCGTCGTCTGCGGCTTCGTCACCGTCTACCTCCTCGGCGCGAAGGGCTACTGCACCTACGCGTGCCCCTACGGCGGCTTCTTCGCGCCGCTCGACGAACTCTCGCCCGTGCGCGTCCGCGTGAGCGACGCGTGCACGCAGTGCGGGCACTGCACGGCGGTCTGCACCTCGAACGTGCGCGTCCACGAGGAGGTGCGCGACTTCGGCATGGTCGTCGACCAGGGCTGCATGAAGTGCCTCGACTGCGTGAGCGCCTGCCCCGAGAACGCGCTGCGGATCGGGTTCGGCGCGCCCGCCTTCCTCGCGAAGCCGCGCGTGGCGACGCCCGCGGCGCGGAAGTGGGATCTCTCCTGGAACGAGGAGATCGCCTTCGCCGCGATCGCGCTCGGCGCGTTCTTCGCGGTGCGCGGCGCGATCGGCGTGCCGCTTCTCTTCGCGTCGGGCATCGCGGTGACCGCGACGGGGCTCGCGTGGTTCGCGTGGCAGGCGCTCTCGCGGCGCGACGCGCGGCTCCACCGGCTCGCCCTCCGCCGCGGCGGACGGATCACCGCGGGCGGCGCGGGCGTCGTCGGGTTCACGGCGCTCGCGCTCGGCGTGCTCGCGTACATCGGCGCGCTCAACGCGGCGATCGGCGCGGCGGAGTTCCTCGAGGCGCGCGTGCCCGTGCCGCCCGAGGTCGTCTTCAGCGGAAACCGCATGGAACCCGAGGCGATCGTCCGCACCCGCGCCGAACGCGCGCGTTCGCTCGCGCGGCTCGCGCTGCCCGCGCCCGAGGGGTACGGCTTCGACGGACCGTGGGCGCCCGTCCTCGAGACGCGCGTCGCGTGGCTCGACTGCGTGCTCGGCGACTACGCGGCCGCCGAGGCGCGGCTTGCGGCGCTCGAGGCGCGCCTCGGCCCCGGCGAGTTCACGACGGCGTTCATGGCGCGCGCGCGCCGCGGATCGGGCGACCTCGAGGGGGCGATCGCCCTCGCGCGCGCGGGCTGGGAGGCGCATCCCGAGTGGGAATCGCTGCGCGAGGAGTTCACGGGATGGCTGCTCGCCGAGGGCCGTCGCGACGAGGCGCTCGCGGTCGCGCGCGCGGCCGTCGAACGGCGACCCGACGACCTCAACGCGATGCGGCGGCTCTCGCTGATCCTCGTCGAGGGCGATACGGACGCCGAACTCGAGGAGGGCATCGCCCTCGTCGACCGCACGCTCGAGATCGCGCCCGGCAACGCCTTCGCCCACCGCGCGCGCGCGGTCGGCCTGCGCCGCCTCGAGCGCTACGACGAGGCCGAGGAGGACCTGCGGCGCGCGATCTCGCTCGCGCCCGACGAATGGCGCTTCCTCCAGGAGCTCGGCGAGATGCTGATGGCGACCGACCGCGTGAAGGAGGCGATGCCGCTCATCAAGCAGGCGGGCGAGATGCGCGTCGCCGAGATGGAGCGGGGGCGCTGAACGGGCAGGCTGGCGGAGGGGGCGTCGTGACTGCGCGTGCGCCGCGACTCAACGCGCGCCGCGCCTGAAGGCGCGCCGTGTCTGCACGCGCGCCGTGTCTGCACCCGCGCCGTGTCTGCACCCGCGCCGCGGGAACCGCGCTCAGCTCTCGGCTTCGCGGAAGAGGCCGTAGAGCTCGGCGGCGCTTTCGGCCGCGTAGGCGCGCTGGCGGAACTCGGGGCTCGTCATGATCTTCGAGATCTTGCCGAGCGCCTGGATGTGCTCGTCCTTCTTCTCGGGCGGCGAGACGAGGAGGATCACGAGCTGGACGGGCTTCCCGTCGATCGAGCCGAATTCGA
>JBJOHC010000163.1:0-22016 GCA_046047955.1 Planctomycetota bacterium | reverse complement strand
TCCTCTTCGTCCTCGTCCTCTTCGTCCTCGTCCTCCTCGTCGTCCTCTTCCTCATCGTCGAGGTCGTCGAAGTCGTCGTCGTCCTCGTCCTCGTCCTCATCCTCGTCGTCATCGTCGTCGGCGTCCTCGTCGCCGAACTCGTCCTCGTCGCCGAAGTCGTCGTCGTCCTCGTCGAAGCTGAAGTCGGCATCCTCGTCGTCATCGCGCGCGACCACGGTCGCGGCGAAGGCGACTGGGAAGTCGAACCCGAGGCCGTCGGCCTCGAGAAGCGCGGTCCCTGGGAGGATGTCGGTTTCGGAGACGGAGAGGGTCGTGCAAGTCATGGTCGTTTCCTGTCGGGCCGAAGCACGCGGCTCGGGTCGGCGTCGGGCTTCTATCGGACGGAGGGGCTCGGGGATCTGAAGAGAATGACGGCGATTTCGGGCGGCCGAAGGATGGCCTCGATCGCTGCGCCCGGCGCCTCGCGGGCGCGGCGGCCGCGTTCGGGCGGCGGGGTTGTCGCAACTTCGCGCGGCGCTGTCAACCCTCGGCGGGAGGACCTGTCCTCGTTCCCTCCGCCGTCTTCCGACGGTCGTTTCAGCCTCCGCCTGGTGCGGTTGCGTGCGGAGGCTCGGGTGCATCCGGCAGTGCGACCGCGGCGGTTCCCATGCTGGAGGAGAGGAGCAGCCATCCGTCGACGACGAGACAGCGGTCGCAGCGGCCGCTGGGCACGAGCACTTCGAATCCCCCGCCTTCGAGCCGGAGCCCGCGCGCGGGATCGAGCCGCTCGACGATGTAGGGAAACTCGAGACGGAACGACGGCGATGCGGCGCCCTGCATCTGACGCCCGCCGAGGCCGTCGACCTGGAGAATGCCGCGCGCCGTCGGGACCGCGAAGACGAAGTTGCGCTCGCGTGCGGCGGAATCCATGCCGGCGACCGCGCCATCGTCGTCGAGGAGCATGAGGCGGCTGTCGCCGTGGACGAGCAGGCCGCGCTCGAGCGGGACGAGGTTCCGGATGGTGCGGCTCGACGGCTCGTCGGGGAAGGCGATGGTGCGCGGCGCGCCGTCGTGGATCGGCGCGACGACGACGCGGTCGGAGGAGTCGAGGACGACGAGCGAGCCTCCGAGAAGGGTCGGCGCGGTGGTGGCGCGGACCTCGGAGCGACGCATCTCGAAGGCGCGCGCGGGCACGCCGTCGGCGCCGATCTCCCAGCGCTCGATGCCGCCCGCGGTGCCGACGAAGACCTCGCCGAGCGCGGTCGGCAGGACCCACTGGACATCCTCCTCGGGCCGCGTCGCGAGGCGGCAGCGCTCGGCGAGCGTCGAGCCGTCGAGGACGACGACTTCGGGCTGCGTCGGCTCGCCGCGGCGGCGGCCGCCGAGCGCGAGGAGTCCATCCGAGAGGACGCCCGTGAGGACCTGCCCGAGCACGCTGCGGCGGATCGACGGGTCGAACGCATGCGCGGGACCGATCGCCGAGGCGGCGACATCGCCGCTCCGACGGACGAGAACGAGACGCTCGCCGTCGCAGAAGGGGGCGAGCTCGAGCGGAAGGAAGCCGCCCGAGCGGCGGCCGCCTCCGGGCAGGATCGGCGGGGTTTCGTCGAGGGGTTCGCCCGCGGGCTTGTCGCCCGCGCCCCAGAGTTCGGCGGGCTTCGGCGTGCTCGCGATGATCGAGCCGTTCACGGGATCGACGACGAGCGCGGATTCGCCGAATCCCGCGAGCGACTGCCAGACGACGACGGTCTCGCCCGCGTGCAGGATGACGGGGTTGCGGTCGTCGAGGCGCAGCCGCCAGGAGGGCTCGAGATCGGGACCGTCGAGCCGCGTGAGGGCGCCGTCGACGACGGCGAGGACGAGGTCGTTGCGCCAGGAGCGCCAGGCGTCGGCGGTCCACTGCGGGAGGCGCGCGCGCAGGTCGATGCCGCGCGTCGGATCGGTGCCGATCTTCGGGAGCCGCGTGGGCGGCGTGGCGCCTTCGGTGCGGCTCGTGGTGCGGCCCGTGGTGAGGCTCGCGGTCCGGTCGACGCCGCTCGCGTGGAGAAGCGCGTCGATGCGACGGATGCATGCGGCGCGCGCGGCGTCCGTCGCGAAGGGCGCGTGGCCGACCGGCTCGGACGCGGGCGCGGCGGCGACGAGCGGCTCGAGCCGTTCGACGAGGTCGAGCCGCGCGGGTGGCACGAGGCAGTCGCGCAGGACGGCGAGCGTCGCGTGCGTGCGGCGCGCGGGTTCGAGGGCGGCGAGCGCGGCGACGGCGGCCGTCGTGCGCGCGGAATCGGCGAAGGCGCGGGCGAGTTGGGCGTCGTCGTCGGGCGCGAGCTCCGCGAAACGCGCCGCGCCGCGGCGTTCGAGTTCGTCGCGGACCGAGGCGTCGCGGGCCTCGAGTCGGGCGATGCGGCGAAGGGCCTCGGAGCGCGCCGAGCGGAGGACGCCCCCGCCGTCGGTCGCGGCGCTCGACGGAACGAGTTGGTCGGCGAGCGCGGGATCGGCGAGAACGCCGAGCCACGCGGAGAGCGCCGCGATGGGATCGGCGCTCGCGAGCAGGAACTCGCCGCGCGCGAGCGCGTTGCCGGCGCGGAGCGTCGCGCTGGTCGCGATCAGATCGGCGAGTTCGAAGGCGCGCAGGCCGGTCTCCGGGCTCGCGGCGGCGAGCGCGCGGGCGCGGGTGACGACTTCGGCGCGCAGGCCGTCGGCGGCGTCGCCGGCGCGGCTCTGCCGAAGCCCCGCGACCGCCGCCTCGAGCGCCTCGAGCGCGACCGCCGCACGCCCCGACGCGAGCGCGAGATCGAAGAGGCCGATCGCCGCGGCGGGATCGTCGGGCGACGACGCGAGGCGCGCGCGCAGGAGTTCCTCGGCGCGGCCGGGCGGCATGAGGACGCGGAGATCGCGGTCGCCCGCGGCGACGATCCGGTCGGCGACGAGCGTGGCGTTGGCGGGTGCGGTGGTCGCGATGCGCGCGTCGATGCGCCCGTCGCGCGCGTCGACGACGAGGATGTCCTCGAGGCCGGGGACGAGCAGCGTGTCGCCGGCGACCGAGACGCGACCACGCACGCCGAGGCGGTTGTCGGCGCCCTTCCGCGGTGGATCGAGGGCGCGGATGCCTTCGCCGAGCGACCAGACGGGTTCCTCGAGTCGGGTCGCGTCGAAGGCGACGAGATCGGAGCCGACCGCGAGGAGGAGATCGCCACCCGCGGGCGCCGCGCCCGGCACCGCGAGGAGATAGCGCGGACTTTCCCAAGGGGTGCCTGGACCGATCGGGCGCGTCTCGACGACGGCGCCCGTGCGGCGGTCGAGGGCGACGACCGCGAATTCATCGGGCGAGACGGCGAAGACGCGGTCGCCCGCGATCACGGGCGCGGCGACTTCCCAGGGCTCCGCGAGGAATCGCGGTTCGCGCAGCGACGCCGATGCGCGGCGGAGCCACGCGATGCCGCCATCCTCGATGCGGACGCGTGCGACCGCGCCGAGCGGCGTGGCGACGATCACCGCGTCGCCATCGGCGGCGAGACCCGCGTGACGGCGGCCGAGCAGACCGCGCAGCCCCGCCGCACCCGCGATCGACGTCGCCCATCGCACGCGGCCGTCGTGACGGTCGAGGGCGACGAGCCAGTCGACCTGCTCGAGGCGGGTCGTCGGCTTGCGCGCGGCGACGACGATCGTGTCGCCGACGAGAACGGGCGCGCCGACCGGGAAGAGGCCGTCGAGTTCGGCGCGCCCCTCGTGGCCGTCGAGGACGGCGCTCCAGCGCACGCGGCCGTCGGCGGGATCGAGGCACCAGATGCGGCCCGAACCACTGCGCGCGTTGGCGAAGGCGTGGCCCTCGAAGACGACGAGCGCGTCGCGATCGAGGGCGATCGAGGCGAGGTCGAGGACGCCGCCCGCGTCGCGCTCGACGCCGCCCGAGGAGAGCGTGCGCGACCAGCGTTCGGTGCGGGCATCGGCGTCGAACGCGCGCACGACCGTGCCTTCGTGGATGTAGACGATGCCGTCGCGGAGGACCGGCGCGGTCGTCATCCAGCTCGCGCTTTCGCGCGCACGCGCCACGATCGGTTCGGCGATGGCCGGGCCGCCCGACTCGAAGAGCCGGCGGAAGAGGGGCTGCTCGAGTGGCGCCGACCAGATCTCGCGCCACGAGTCGTCGGGCTTCGCGAGCGCCTCGGCCGTCGCGCCGTCCCGGGCGGGGCGGGGCGCGGTGCGGGCGATGAGCGCCGCGGCGGAACGCGCGTCGGGCGTCGCGCGCGCGTCGAGCCGCGCCCGCGCCGCCTCGGCGCCGCCGACATCACCGAGCCGCGCGGCGGCCTGCCCGAGGAGCGCGTCGATCGC
The DNA here is from genome assembly GCA_046047955.1 of Planctomycetota bacterium. Classification (GTDB taxonomy): domain Bacteria; phylum Planctomycetota; class Phycisphaerae; order Phycisphaerales; family SM1A02; genus QWPT01. Next base: position 17,711 of record JBJOHC010000163.1, on the reverse strand, counting down.
GACGACGGCCGCGTCGCGATCGGGATGGGCGTCGAGCCGCGCGAGCTGCATGCGCGCCTCTTCGGGCCGGTCGGCGAGGAGGGCGAGTTCGGCGAGGAGGATCGTCGCGTCGAGTCCGGCGCGCGTCAGGCGGCGGCGGCGCGCGGTCTCGCCGGGACCGGCCTCCGCGAGCAGCCGCTCGGCGGCGCGCGCTTCGGCCGTGCGGAATCGCGCGAGCACCTCGGGGTTCGCGTGAAGGAAGCGCTCGGCCTCGTCGGCGGCCGACGCGAAGAGCCCTTCGCCATCGTCGCGGACCTCGACGGGAACGACGCGGTCGGCGTACTCGTCGAGCAGGCGGCGCACGAGCCGCGCGGCCTCCGCGGGATTGTCGGCGGCCTGGGCGCGCGCATCCTCGAGGAGGGCGAGCGCGGTCGGCGAATCGGCGATCGCGGGCACCGCGGTCTGCTGCGCGAAGGCGTGCGGGGTCGCATGACCGAGCGCGCCCGCGAGGGAGACCGCAAGCACCAGCGCGCCCGCACGCGTCGTCGCATGCCTCGCCGCCGTCGGGCTCGGGGCGAGGCCCGCGCCCACGCCCGCGTCCGCACGGTCCCGCCGCGTCCTTCCGATCGAGTCTCGCTCGCCGCGCATGAGGCGCAAGCGTAGCGCGGCGCATCGCGCGTGGAGGCGCCCGCGAGGCGGAGCACTCCCCCATTGCTGCTACATTTCCGCCATGACCCGCGAGGACTTCGACACGCCCGCGCCACGCATCCACGGTCCTTCGCGCGCCGCCGTCGGGCCCCTCGTCGCCGCGACCGCGGTGATGGCGATGGCGGGCTGCTCGCTGGTGCAGCCGTCGGTCCGCGCGATCGGCGCGCGCGTGGCGGGAGAGGCCGACGGCGTGGCGCGACTCGAGCTCGAGCTCGAGCTCGCGAACCCCGGATCGACCGAGATCGACCTCCTCGAGTACGACTACCGCGTCGAGCTCGCGGACGGCGCGTCCTACGCGGGCCGCTGGGCCGCGCTCCGCGCGCTGCCCGCCGACGCGACGGTGCGCGCGCAGGTGCCGGCGGTGGTGCCGGCGGCGAGCCTCGCGGGTTCGGGCGGATGGCGCATCGCGGGCACGGTCTCCTACCGCGATCCCGCGTCGCTCTCGCGGCTCCTCTTCGATCTCGGGCTCCTCGAGAACCGCGCGGCGTTCTCGGGCTCGGGCGCACAGGTCGACCGCGCGGACTGAGCGCGACGGCCCCGAGCCCACCTTCGCGCGTGCGGCGCGCCGCCCGACCCCGCACAGCCCGAACCCCGCGCCGGCGATTCGCCGTTCTCCCGCGACCCGCCCTCACGCCGCCCCCGCCGTCCGCCGATCACCCTCCGTCCCCCGGAGGTGCGCATCGTGGCGGAGAACAGCGTGCTCAACGACATCCTGCGCAAGGCGAACGACGCCGATGCGTCCGACATCCACCTCGTGGCGGGCCATGCGCCCATGGTCCGCGCGCAGACCGTGATGACGCCGCTCGAGATGCCCGTCCTCTCCGCGGAGGACATGTGGCGCGTGCTCGCGTCGATCACGAACGAGCATCAGCGCCGCCACTTCGAGCAGCACCTCGACCTCGACTTCTCCTACGAGATCGCGGGCTTCCGCCGCTACCGCGTCAACGCGCACATGCAGCGCGGCATGGTCGGCATGGCGATGCGCGCGATCCGCACGAAGGTGCCGCCGCTCGCGACGCTCAACCTGCCCGAGGTCATCTCGCGGCTCACCTACCTGCCGCGCGGCCTCGTCCTCGTGACGGGCGACACGGGCTCGGGTAAGTCGACGACGCTCGCCGCCATGATCCAGGCGATGAACGAGCGCTACCGGAAGCACATCATCACGCTCGAGGACCCGGTCGAATACACCTTCCAGAGCGCGAAGTGCCTCATCGAGCAGCGCGAGCTCGGCGCCGACATGCCGACCTTCGCGAGCGGCCTCAAGCACGCGCTCCGCCAGGATCCCGACATCATCCTCGTCGGCGAAATGCGAGACCTCGACACGACGGCGCTCGCCATCACCGCCGCCGAGACCGGCCACCTCGTCCTCTCGACGCTTCACACCGTGAACGCGTCGCAGACGGTCGAGCGTATCGTCGACATGTATCCCGCGAACCAGCAGAACCAGATCCGCGCCATGCTCGCGAACACGCTGCAGGCGGTGATCTCGCAGACCCTCTTCAAGCGCGTCGACGCGCCGGGCATGGTTCCCGCGATCGAGGTGATGCTCTGCACGCCCGCGATCCGGAACATCATCCGCGAGGCGCGCACCTACGAGATCCCGAACGTGATCGAGACGAGCCGCTCGATCGGCATGACGACGCTCGACAACGCGATCTCGGAGCTCTACTTCAACGGCATGATCTCGCGCGAGGACGCCGTCGCGCAGGCGGCCTACCCCGACAAGCTCGACCGCATGCTCGCCGCCTGATCCACGCGAAGGACGACGCACACGATGCCCACCCAGCACTACCGCTTCCAGGCCCGGAACGCGCGCGGCGAACTCGTCGCGGGCGTGCTCGCGGCCGAGAGCGTCGCCGGCGCGGCGCAGGCGCTGCGCGCGCGCGGCGACCACGTGGTGCAGCTGGTGCCCGTCGTCGCCGCGGGCGACGATCTGCGCGCGGCGCTGCGCAAGCTCAACTACTCGTCGGGCCCGTCGCAGAAGGACATCCTCGACTTCACGACGCAGCTCGCGGTCATGATCCGCGCAGGCATCTCGATCCGCGCGGCGCTCGAGGGGATCTCCGAGCAGGTGCAGAACCAGAAGTTCCGCCGCATCCTGCTGCAGATCAAGTCCGACGTCGAGAGCGGACGCCAGTTCTCCGAGGCGATCGCGAAGCACCCGAAGCTCTTCGGTCCGCTCTACGTGAACATGGTGAAGGCGTCGGAGATGTCGGGCTCGTTCGCGAAGATGCTCGACCGCATCGCCGCCTACCTCGCGCAGGAGATCGAGACGCGCAAGATGGTCGTCGGCGCGTCGATCTACCCCGGCATCATCGCCCTCATGGCGGTGTCGACGACGGTCTTCCTCCTCACCTTCGTGCTGCCGCGCTTCGCGGGCGTCTTCAAGGGCAAGGAGGAGGCGCTGCCCGGACCGACGAAGTTCCTCATGGTCCTCTCGGGCTTCATGGTCGAGTGGTGGTGGCTGATCCTCGCGGGATCGGTCGTCTCGATCGTCTCGTTCCTCCTCTTCATCCGCACCGAGTTCGGCGGGTTCTGGTGGGACCGCTTCAAGATCTCGGCGCCCGTCGTGCAGAGGATGTTCCGCGCGCTCTTCATCAGCCGTTCGCTGCAGACGATGGGCGAGCTCCTCAACGCGGGCGTTCCGATGCTCGACACGCTCGCGATCACCGGCGACATCTCGGGCAACCGCCACTACCGCCGGCTCTGGCGCTCGGTGTACGCGTCGGTGAAGCAGGGCAAGAAGGTGCAGACGCAGCTCTCGCGGAGCCCGCTCCTGCCGCGCTCCGTGATCCAGATGATCTCCGCGGGCGAGGAGTCGGGAAAGCTCGGCGAGGTGCTCGACGAGATCTCCGTCTTCTACGCCAAGGCGCTGAAGGACGCGATCAAGGCCGTCACCAGCATGATCGAGCCGATCATGATCGTCGTGATGGGCTCGGTCGTCGGCTTCATCGCGATGGCGATCATCCTCCCGATCTTCAAGATGTCGAACCTGGTGTCGGGAGGCTGATCCGTGCGAGGCGCGCGCCGTCCATCCCACCGCCTCCGTCCGCGCCGCGGCTTCACGCTCATCGAGACCGCGCTCGCGACGATCATCGTCGGAACGGGCGTCCTCGCGATCGTCGCGGCGCAGCAGGCGTTCTTCCGGAAGAACGAGTGGTCCACGCACGCGAGCACGGGCCAGCGGCTCGGCAACGAGATCCGCGAGCTCACGCTCCACCTGCCGCGGCTCGACCCCGTGACCGCGGATGCGTACTGGGGTCCCGAACCCGAGGAGCTCTCGGTCGAGGACTTCGACGACCTCGACGACTTCGACGGCGAGGACGGGACGGGCACGGTCTTCTCGGCGGCGCTCGGAAACGGCCCCGTTTCGGCGCTCGGCGTCGCGATTCCCGACATGGCGGGCTGGTCGCAGCGGGTGTTCGTCGAGTACGTCGATCCGTTCGAGATCACGCGCGTCGTCGCCGACGGCGCGAGCGACATGGTTCGCGTGCGCGTGATCGTCGAGTACCAGGGACCCGCGGACGACGCGCCGCGGGAGATCACGCGCGTCACATGGATCGCGCCGTGAACGGGCGGAACGGAATCGCAGGCGCCGCGCGCCCGTGCGCGCGGAGGGGAGGAACGCGGGTGAACCGACGCAACGACCGGACGGCAGGCGGGACCGCGCGCAACGCGCGCCGGCGGCCGCGTCGCGGCGTCGCGAGCGTCCTCGCGATGATGTTCCTCGTGATCTTCGGCTCGCTCGCGGCGGCGATGGCGGTCGTCGCGCAGGGGAACCTGCGCACCGCCGACAGCGCGCTCAAGGTCTCGCGCGCGCAGAGCGCGGCCGAGAGCGGCCTCGTCTTCGCGGCGCGGCGGCTCGGGCGCGAGGGCGCGCGCTTCGTGATCGAACGCGGCGTCGTCGACGCGAACTACGCGTCTGAACTCTGGAACGGGAACTGGAGCGGTTCGAGCGGCGCCGTCGTCGTGCTGCCGCCGGTCGGCTTCGACGGTCCCGCGGCGCCCGACGGCCTCGCCGAGGCGATCCGCGACGCGCATCTCGCCGACGCCTCCGCCTTCGCGCCGCTGCCCGAGCATGCGGGACTTCCCGCGATCGTCGGCGACGGCGTCCTGGTGACCGCGCCGCTGCGGATCGAGGGCGGCAACGACCGCCTCTGGTTCCAGCTCGTCTACGAGCCGGTCGACGGCACGCCCAACGTGCGCGTCACGAGCATCGGCGTCGACGGCGAGATCCGCCGCACGATCTCCATGGAGTTCCGCATCGCGAAGCGGATCGAGTACGCGGTCCTCTCCCCGAACCGCGTGATGATCGGAAAGAACGTGATCGTCGAGGGGCCGCTCGGAACGCGCTATGGAACCGACCCCGGCGAGCTCACCGCCGCGAACGGCGATCCCCTCGTGATGCGCTCGGACTTCCGCTACCTCACCGACGCGCTGACGGCCCGCATCGAGACCCTCGCCGCCGCGGTCGCGACGAACGACGTCGACGGCGACGCGCGACTCCGTCCGTCGCATCCCTTCGAGAGCCAGGGGCTCTCGGGAACGGGACTCGAGGACCTCGACGGCGACGGCTACATCGACGACTTCGACTGCTTCCTCGCCGAGTACGACGCCGACGCCGACGGCTCGGTCGTCTGGGATGCCGAGCGCGCGCTCGCCGCGGGAATCGACGGCGCGGCCGTCGAGTTCGCGGGCGTCGACGACCAGCTGGCGCGGCTCATCGACCTCGCGCGGCCCGACCGCAACGAGGATGGAGTCGTCGACGGACGCGATGTCCGTCTCGGCTACTCGGACGGCGTCCTCAACGCCTACGACCGCTACGCGAAGGTGAGCGGCTCGCTCGTCTTCGGCGTGACCGAGGAGGACTGGGAGTCGGTCGCGGGCGAGAACTGGCGCGGCATCGCGCAGGGTCCCGTCCGCGCGCGCTCGACCGACGACCCCGTGCGCTTCGGCGTCGGCGAGGACGAGCTGCGTCTCGTCACGACCGCGGACTTCGCCGACAGCGCCGCCTGGTTCGCGACCGCCGTCACCAACGACTTCGCCTCGCAGGCGGCCGCCGCGCTCGCGTCGGGCGGAACCTACACCGCGCCCGCCGACGCGGGATACGAGGCGGTCCCGTTCGGATCGAGCGCGGCGTACGACTACTTCGAGCGCCCCGTCTACGAGAACATGACCTTCCGCGACGTGCGCATCCCGAAGGGGCTCAATCCCCTCTTCCGGAACTGCCGCTTCGAGGGCACGGTCTACCTCGAGACCGAGACCGCGTGCACCGACGTGAACTGGAACTACGCGGGCGCCCTCTCGCGCACCGACAACGGCGACGGCACCTTCACCTACGCGCTGCGATTCCCGGGCATCGTCGCGAATTTCGGCGGCGGCACGCTCGCCGACACGCGGACCGAGTCGAACAACGTGCGCTTCGACGGCTGCACCTTCCTCGGCTCGATCGCGGGCGACACGCCCGCCGCGTACACGCACTGGCGCAACAAAGTGCAGATCACGGGCGCGACGCGCTTCTACAGCGATCCCGACGATCCCGATCTCCTCGCGCAGCCCGATGCGAACGAACTGCGTGACGCGCTCGTCTCGCTCGGCGCCGAGAAGCTCGACCGGCTGCAGCGGAGCTCGGTGATGCTGCCCGGCTGGTCGGTCGACGTCGGCAACTTCGCGAACGAGGTGGCCGAGGATCCCGACCTCACCGCGCGGATCCGCATGAAGGGCACCGTCGTCGCGGGAATCATGGATATCCGCGGCACCGCCGACATCGAGGGCACGCTCCTCATGACCTTCCGCCCGGTGCCGGGCGAGGGCGCGCTCGCCTACAACGGACAGCCCGAGGCGTTCAACACGACGCTCGGCTACTTCGGATCGCTCGACGGCGACGGCGAGGGCGCGCTGCCCGGCGAGGCGGGATTCGCGGGATTCGGCGAGATCCGCCTGCGCTACGACCCCGACGCGAAGCTTCCCGACGGCATCCCGTGGCCCGCGTCGGTCGAGCCCGTCCCCGAGACCTATCGCGAGGGAGGACTGGCGGGATGACGCACGGACGACGCGACACCATCGTGGCCGCCGCGCGCACGCGCGCCGCACGGCCGGCGCGCCGCGCGGGCTTCTCGCTCGTCGAGATGCTCATCGCGCTCGCGATCTCGGCGGCGCTTCTGGTGGCGACGCTCGCCGCGCTCGACGCGAGCTTCCGCGCCTACCAGAAGACGACCGAGCAGGCGTCGACGCACGTCGTCGGACGGATCGTCCTTCACCGCGTGCTCGCGCTCGTCCGGAACGGCGCGGGATTCGGTCCGCTGCCCGACGACCCGCGCGAGCGCTACGTCGACAGCGACGAGATCCTCTTCCTCGACGACATGGACCGCGTGATCGCGGTGCGGCTCGACCGCACGACCGACGCGCTCCTCCTGCGCGTCGACGAGGGCGACGAACAGCTTCTCCTCGAGGGCGTGCGCGGCCCCGTCGACGACGAGGGCCAGCCGATCGGCGCGTTCATGCTCGAGTACGAGAATGGCGCGAGGCTCGTGCGCGCGCTCGTCGACCTCACCGTCGACGCCGACGACAACGCGAGCCTCGCGATCGAGGGAAACGAGACCGTGCCGATCCGCCTCGTCGGCTCGACGGCGCCTCGGCGGCTCGCGCCCTGACGCGGCGGCGCGCGAAGTCGCAATTGAGCACCGTGATTTCCGATGTCATTTGCTTCCGCCTGGCGGCGGAGGCAGCGATCCCACCCTCGATCGCAGAGTAGGAATCGGTCGCATTCCACAATTCCTCAGCAGCGTCAAAGGAACGAGATGCAAGGACTCTTCACCGATTGAGCTCCACAACATCTCACTCCCCACCGATTCCGCATGCACAAAGCTTCTCCAGTCTGCGCTGAGTGCATCCGGAGCCCTGCCACCGTCCCATATCGTATTCAATTCGGATTCCGGCGCCTCCTCAAGATCAGCACTGGAAATCAACGTCGTCTCTAACACCGCCAACTCAGGGAGACGCGAGCCGTCATCGTTCAGCACTATGGCGAGCGCCGCGTGTCCCGGGTACGTGACCAGACAGACCTCGAATCCAAGCGCCGCAAGCACCGAAGCCATCGCCGCCGTGCCGTCAATGCAGTTGGCCTGCGAACCTTCGAGGCACTCGTGCAGTCGCCGCACTCGCTGGCCCTCCCGCGAAGCGTCCGCATTCGCGATATCCGAATAGACGACGCGTCTGTCGCGAAAAGCCTTCCACACCGCGAAAATCTGTAACCACTGCTCTCTTCGAGAAAGAGTGGGACTGTCTCCCATGGCACTCGCTACGCCCAGTTCCAGTGCCTGCCCGACAAGCCCATCGATCCATGGATGCGTCTCCTCTACCCGCGTCGCGATCGGAACTCCAAGCGGTATGCCAAGCTGCACCGTGTCCGTCGGATACATGATCGCCGCCGCGGTCATCTCATCACTCCTCGATTGCAGGTCGCCAGCCTCGACGAAGAACTCGAAGTCGAACTCGACCCGCTCGCTTATCTCCAAGTCCAGCAAAGCAGTCCGATTCCAGTCCGGGAGAAAGTCTATCTCTGACTCGCCAGTGCCATCTATGACGATGACTGCCTCGCAAGGTCGCGTCAGGAATTTCGGACTGCGCACTACCGCTTTTATCTTCGTCATGGGCTTTCCCCAGACACGCACGGAAACGGGGGGATAGCGCATCTTCACCCAATTCCAGAACTTCACCCAATCCCTATAGAAGAAGCGGGCGAGCCCCCTGTGGCGAAACGTATTGAGTTTCGACCTGCCAAATCTCTCCGCCTCGATGTCGTTCAGCGGAACAATGTTTCTCCCCAATTCGTCAAACGCGATCAGCGTGGATGCGAATATTTCTCGTTCCACCCAACTCGCAATGCGTATCTCTCCGATTTCCGGCGACGGCGTCCAGGAAACCGTCGCGTCTGCAACCGAAGGGCCGAAGTCTTCAGACACCCACGTTACATCACCGGAGTACATCGCTTTCCACATTGTCCACGCGATCTTGTCAAGACTACTAATGAGGTTGCGAATGGAATCCCGTGCAAGCTCCGGGTCGAGCCTGCCCGCTTGCCCTGCAAGACGGACACTCGCCTCGACAGTGCCTCGTTCAGGATCCAGCCCGAACTGAACGCCCCGTCCGATCTTTCGCCCGGATTCTGCGATAACCCGCCGACACGCGTCGATATTCCCACAGAGCGACAGGTCGAAGGCCTCTGGAAGCGCGAGTATCACATCATTCCCTTCCGTCGTCGCGAGTACAGACGCAATCTGCTTCCCGCTCTCGTCCATCCAAGCGCGCGTAGGCCAGCGAGACACCACAGGTCCGTCGCGACTTTCCAGAGCGCACGCAACACCCGCTAACTCGAATGCCTCCATGAGCTGGCGAATACCGGCCGCTTCAGACTTGAAGTCCTGTTCTTGACAACCAGCAGCCTCGCAGAACCCGAAGCCGCGAAGAGCAATGAGAGCGATTGCGATGATGCGAAGGAGCCTGTACTTCATCTCGTTAGCATACAGGCTGCTGTCATATTTTCGATGTTCGCCCTGAGTTGTTCCTGTAAAAGGGAGACCGCGATATCTGCATGGCTGAGACGCCGCAGCCTCTTCGGATGCCGCGGGGTCGCCGCCAAGACCTTGCCGTTCGCGCCCGCGACATGAAGCCCCGGCTCACGCCTTGTTCCTTCGGTACAGCGCGAGTCCTATCAACTCGTCACGACAAAGGGCGCCGCCAACGGCGAAGCAAACACGCCGCGCGGGCAAGTCCTCGAGGGACGACCGATTCGGCCTCGCCAGGTGCGGCGCCAATTCCATCATCTCGGCAAGGCACTCCTCGCTAAATCTCGCCGCAAGCTCCCTCAAGACTCTTCATCGGCGGAGTTCGGCGAGAGACCGGCGCCCGACTTCGCCACCAACACGGTGCCCGCATTACCAACTTCGCGCACGCTTGAATCCGCGCGCACGACACAACTTGACAAACGATCGTCAGGCCAGCGCGTCCGAACCCAAACCGCAGACTCGAATCTCCATGGCCGAGATGGCCAAACGTCGATGCCGTCCGCCACCACACCGGAGGAGAGCCTGCCGCCAAATCTGGTCTTGTCGACTACTGCGCCAGTGAGTGATTCGGCGTTCAGACCGAGCTGCGAGACGCGCGACTTGATGCCATCAACTGTCTCCGAGAGAACTTTCGGCTTATTGATGGGAGCGCTACGGCATTTGAGGTCGCCGACGCTTTGACGCTCCATGCGTCTACTGCACCCAGCTCAGGTCGAACGCCTCGTAGATCGGTCGCCAGGCGCCGGCATCGACGCAATCCTGCTCGTCGACCTCACCGTCGACGCCGACGACAACGCGAGCCTCGCGATCGAGGGAAACGAGACCGTGCCGATCCGCCTCGTCGGCTCGACGGCGCCGCGGCGGCTCGCGCCTTGAGGCCGCAGCCGCGGAGGCCCTCGCGACGCCTCACGGCTCGGTTCGTTCGTTCCGATCGAGTTCGGCGTCCGCCGCCGCGCGCCGGCGACGGACTTCGTCGATGTCGGGAGGCTCCGGGAGCGTCCCCACGCGAGCGCGAAGAGATGGCACAGGTACGAGCCCGCAGTCCCGAAGCAACTCGAGCGGCACCAGCCGGGCCGACGCGTCGCCGATGGCATTCCAGAGCGTGAAGGTTCCCATTCCCGTCGCCCACGCGAAGTTCTCCCAGTCGGAGGATGCGTGCGCGGGGATCCGTACCGCCCGCTCGAACTCGCGCTGCCATTCCTCGGGCGTCGCGTCGGGCTCGTACTCGCGGCCGAGCTGCGTCGTCTCGATTCCGATCAGGGGAGGAATCCCGACGTCCTCTTCGCCGTCTGCAAGCGGATTCAGCAGCACGGCCAGCATGGCGTGCCCAGGAAGCCGGACCTGATAAACCTCGTAGGAGAGCGCGGCCAGGACCGATGCGAGCGCGACACTCCCGTCGAGGCAGTTGGCCTGTGCGCTACCGATGCTCTCGTGGAGCGTCCGAATGCGCTGGCCGTTCCTTGAGGCATCGGCCTTGGCGATGTTCGTGTAGACGACGCCACGATCTCGAAAGACCTTCCACACGGCGAGTATCTGAAGGAGTTGGTCGCGACGGGACAGCGTGGGATTGTCACCCAACGATCCAGCGATCCCGCTTCGGGCCGCCTCGGCGACCAGGCCATCGATCCAAGGATGGGTCTCGTCGACATGGATCGCCACCGGCAGACAGAGCGGAAGGTCGTTCTGCACGACTCCGACCGGCTGGAGCTGAGACTGCGACCGCAGCGAGCGTGTCCCGCTCCGCATGACCTCGCCGTCGGCGGCGAATTCGAAGTCGAACGCGACCCGTCGCGACGCATCGAGGCCCAGAAGGGCCGTGCGGTTCCAGTCGGGCAGGAAGTCAATCTCGGATTCGCCGGTGCGATCGACGACCACGGACGCCTCACAAGGACGCGCGAACAGGTCATCGTTCCGAACGACTCCACGCACGACCGTTCCGGGAGGAGCCCAGACGCGGACGGAGATGGGCGGATAGTGCCACTTGATCCAGTTCCAGAACGCCGCCCAGTCGCGGTGCAGCACCGGTGCGAGGACGCCATCCCTATAGGGGGCGAGCAGTTCACCTCCGAAGCGCTCCGCCTCCCCGTCGTTCATCGACACGATCCGCCGCCCGAACTCGTCGAACGCGAACACGGTCGAGGCGAAGATCTCCTTCTCCACCCAGCTCGCAACGCGGATCTCCGCGCCGTCGGCCTCCCTCGTCCAGACGAGCTCGGCGGCCTCGATGGAAGGGCCGACGTCATCGGCTACCCAGTCCACGTTGCCCGTGTCCATCGCCTTCCACATCGGCCACGAGATCTCGTCGACGCCCCTGATCAGATCCTCGATCGCCTGACGGAGAAGTGTCGACTCCACACGTCCCTTCGCACCGATCAGCCTTACGGAAGCCCTCACTTCCCCATCGCGCGGATCGAAGCCGATCTTTACGCGGCCACCGACCCGCCAGTAGCTCTCCGCGATAAGCCGGCGGCAGGCGTCAATGTGCGCACACAGGGAGAGATCGAACGCGCGAGGAAAGACAAGCAGGACGTCGTCGCGATCGAACATCGCGAGGATCTCAGCGCTGCTGTCGCCCTCGCCGTCCTCCCACGACTCGGCCTGCCAACTGGACGCCACCGGCCCCTCGGGAGACTCGAGAGAGCTCCGAATGCCAGCGATCTCCATCGCCTCCAGCAACTGCCGAACCGCCTCGTTCGCCGGACGGACCTCCTCGACATCCTGCCGCGACGCATGGCCGGCATGCGGAAAGAGGATCATACCCATGATGAATGCGAATCGAATCGCCGTGTCGTGAAGCATTTTTCCAGTATCTCCGCGGACGCGCCGATGCGCAACACCCGCGCGAGGCCGGGGCGACGCTCAGCCCCGCGCGCGCGACTCGAGCGTGAGCTGCATCAGCCGCTGGTGCGTGCCGATCCGCTCGGGATCCCCGGACTCGGCGGCCGTCGGAAGCGAGACCGGATCGCTCGGCGCGTACGAACCGTCGGGCGACATGATCCAGCGCTGGCGGCGGTCGGTGCGGTGCAGCTCGAGGATCTGCCAGAGCCGCTCGCGATGCCTGCGCCCCGCGATCGGCGTCGCGCACTCGACGCGCGTGTTGAGGTTCCGGTACATCCAGTCGGCGCTGCCGATGTAGAAGTGGCCGTCGAGCGGGTCGGCCTGCCCGTTCCCGAACCAGAAGATGCGGCTGTGCTCGAGGAAGCGGCCGATCGTCGAGGTCACGCGGATGTTCTCGCTGAGGCCGGGGACGCCCGGGCGCAGGCAGCAGAATCCGCGGATCACGAGGTCGATGCGCACGCCCGCCATCGACGCGCGGTAGAGCGCGTCGGTGACGGTGCGGTCCTCGAGCTGGTTCATCTTGGCGACGATCCTGCCCGCGCCGCCCGCGCGCGCGATGTCGGCCTCGCGCTCGATGAGCTCGATGAAGCGGCGCTTCATCGCGACGGGCGCGACGAGCAGCCGGCGGTACTCGGTCTGCCGGCTGCGGCCCGTCATGTAGTTGAAGAGACCGACGAGGTCCTCGGTGATCTCGGGATCGCAGGTGAGGAGGCCGATGTCCTCGTAGAGACGCGCGGTCTTCGAGTTGTAGTTGCCCGTCCCGACATGCGCGTACGCGCGCAGCCCCGACGCCTCCTGCCGGACGACGAGCGCGACCTTCGTGTGCGTCTTGTAGCCGACGACGCCGTAGGCGACGTGCACGCCCGCGTCCTCGAGCTTGCGCGCCCAGACGATGTTGCGCGCCTCGTCGAAGCGCGCGCGCAGCTCGACGAGTACCGCGACCTGCTTGCCGCTCTCGGCCGCGCGGATGAGGCTCGGGATGAACGGCGAGTCGCCGCTGGTCCGGTAGAGCGCCTGCTTGATCGCGAGCACCTTCGGATCGGCGGCGGCCTGCTCGATGAAGCGCTCGACCGATTCGTCGAAGCTCTCGTAGGGATGGTGGACGAGGATGTCCTCCTCGCGGATCCTCGTGAAGATGTCGTCGCCCTCGCCCTCGAGGCCCGGCACCGCGACCGGCGACCAGCGCGGCCAGCGCATCTCGGGGAGGTCGAGGTCGGCGATCTCGCCGAGCATGCCCCAGTCGAGCGTGCCGTCGGTGACGTAGAGGTCCTCATCGCCGAGCTGAAGCTCCTCCTCGAGGAAGCGCATGATGCGCTCGTTCGGACGGTCGCCGACCTCGAGCCGCACCACGCGCGCGAAGCGCCGCTCGCGCAGCTGCTGCTGGATCTGCTCGAGGAGGTCCTCGGCGTCCTCGTTGTCGCGCTCGGTCTCGGCGTTGCGCGTGACGCGGAACGGCAGGACCTCGAGGATCTCCATGCCCGGGAAGAGGTCGCCGAGGTTGTGCGCGATCACATCCTGGAGCGCGATGAACCGCCGCGAGCTGCCGAACCGGTAGAGACGACCGCCGAGTTCGGGCACCTTCACCCGCGCGAAGAGCGACTCGGTCTCGCCCGGGCGGCGGAGGAGGATGCCGAGCGACACCGACATGTTCGAGATGAACGGGAAGCGGTGGCCGGGATCGACCGCGAGGGGCGTGAGGATCGGGAAGATGTTGCGGCGGTACCACTCCTCGACCTCCGCGCGCTCGGCGGCGGTGAGGTCGTTCCAGGCGAGGAGCGCGATCTCCTCGCGCGCGAGGAGTGGGACGAGCTCCTCGCGGTACGCCCGCGACGCCTCGGCGACCTGCTCGACGACGCGCGCGCGGATGAGGGCGAGCTGCTCGGCGGGCGAGAGCGGCTCCCACGGCGGACTGCCGACGCCCGCGTCGATCTGCCGCCGCAGGCCGCCCACGCGCTTCATGAAGAACTCGTCGAGGTTCGAGCCGAAGATCGCGAGGAACCGCACGCGCTCGAGGAGCGGATTGCGCGGATCGACCGCCTGCGCGAGGACGCGGCGGTTGAACTCGAGCCACTGCAGGTCGCGGTTGAGGAACCGCGCGAGATCGTCGGGGCCCGTCGGGAGGATGTCGTTGGGCGCGACGGGAAGCCGCGCGGCGGTCGGGTTCATCGTCATCGTTCAGCCTCTCTCGCCCGCGGCGCGCGGCCGCGGCTCGAACCATGCGGTGGCGGTGCAGCGCGGCGCCTCGGTGACGCGCACCCACTCGACGCGCAGCGCGGGCGCCGCGCCCGCGAGACCGCGCGCGAGCTCGCGTCCGACATGGCGCGCGATCGCCTCGGCGGTCGGATTCACGCGATCGAAGGGCGGCGTCGCGTTGAGGTCGCCGTTGGCGAAGGGCGCGACGATCGCGCCAAGCAGCCCCTCGACGAGGTGGAAGTCGCAGAGGAGTTCCTCGCCGTCGAGGCGCGCGCCCCCGATCGACGCGACGACGCGCCAGTTGTGCCCGTGGACGCACTCGCGCACGCCGCCGAGGACGATCGCGTGGGCCGCCGCGAACTCGCGCTCGATCTCGACCGAGTAGGCGGCGGGCTCGGGCGTCGCGGCCACGGTCGTCGGCGCGGGCGCGTGCGGAGGCTGTTCGGCGGCACCGTCCATGGGAAGGTGCGAGTGTACCCATCCGATCCGCCGCCACGCCGCGCGGAATCGGAGGCGGGGGCGTTCGCGGTGGCGCCCGAGGTCGCGGTTCCGATGGTGGTCCTGGGTGAGGTTGTGGTTCCGTTCGCGGTCTCGCTCGTGGTTTCGCTCGTGGTTCCGTTCGCGGCTCCGCGCGCGACCCCGTTCACCACCCCTTCACGATGCCGTCGCCACGCCCCCGCCCGCCCTCTACACTCGCCGCCATGTCGACCCCCGCCCACGCCAGCGCCCCGCTCATGCTCTCGGTCTCGGGAGCCCGCGGCATCGTCGGACGCACCATGACTCCCGTCGTCGCCGCGACCTTCGCCGGCGCATTCGGCTCGCATGTGCGCGCGGCGATCGCGGGCCGGCGTCCGAAACTCGTCGTCGCGCGCGACGGCCGCGCGGGCGGCGAGGCGATCCTGCGGGCGGTCGAGGGCGCGCTCCTCGCGACCGGCTGCGATGTCGTCGATCTCGGCGTCGCGATGACGCCGTCGGTCGGGCTGATGATCCGCGCGCTCGGCGCCGACGGCGGCATGGCCGTCACCGCGAGCCACAACCCGCTCGAGTGGAACGGCCTCAAGTGCCTCGACGGCGACGGGCTCGCGCCACCGAAGCCGGTCGCCGAGGCGATCATCGCCCGCTTCAAGGCGGCCGACATCGCGTGGGCCGAACCCGCGGCGATCGGCGCGATCACCGCCGACGGCTCGACGAACGAACGGCACATCGCGCGCGTCCTCGAGACGACGGGCGCGGCGCCGCGCGTCGCGCCGCGGGCGCTGCGCGTCGTCCTCGACAGCGTGAACGCCTCGGGCTGCCGCGGCGGACGCATGCTCCTCGAGGCGCTCGGCTGCCGCGTGACGCACATCCACGGCGAGGAGACGGGCATCTTCGGCCATGTCCCCGAGCCGACCGCGGAGAACCTCGGCGACCTCGTCGCCGCGGTGCGCGCGACGCACGCGGACGGCGCGGGCCCCGCCGCCTGCGGATTCGCGCAGGATCCCGACGCCGACCGCCTCGCGATCGTCGACGAGAAGGGCCGCTACATCGGCGAGGAGTACACGCTCGTCCTCGCGGCGCAGCGGATCCTCGAGCTCCGCGGCCCCGGCACGCTCGCCGCGAACCTCTCGACCTCGCGCATGATCGACGACGTGGCGGCGCGCTTCCCGGGCTCGACCGTCCTCCGCACCGCGGTCGGCGAGGCGAACGTGGTCGCCGCGCTCAAGCCGGCGGGCGGCGTCCTCGGCGGCGAGGGGAACGGCGGCGTCATCCTGCCCGAGGTGACCTGGGTGCGCGACTCGCTCTCGGCGATGGCGCTCGTCCTCGATCTTCTCGCGAGCCGGAGCGAGCCGCTCTCCGCGATCGTCGACGCGCTCCCCCGCTACGCGATCGAGAAGACGAAGCTCGACCTCGCCGCGATCGGCGGGCTCGACGCCGTCGCGCCCGCGCTCGCGCGCCTGAAGGCGGCGTTCGCGGGCGAGAAGGTGAACGACTCGGACGGCGTCCGCGTCGACTTCGCCGACGGCTGGGTCCACCTCCGCGCCTCGAACACCGAGCCGATCGCCCGCGTCATCGCCGAGGCGCCGACGCGCGAGCGGGCGCTCGAACTCATCGCCCGCTGCCGCGATGCGGCGGGAATCGTCGCGTGACGGGACATGCAGGCGCCGCCCGACCGCCCCGCGGCGGCTGCTACCATCGCGCCATGCCACGCACCGCGACGGTCCTCCGACTTCTCGCCCAGGCGTCGCTCGCAGGGGCCGTCCTCGGCGCCGCGGGTTGCGTCCAGTCGGTGCAGTACGAGCCCGACCGCGCGACCCGCGCGTATCCCTTCTCGCAGCCGCAGGCGCGCGTGATCGAGGCGCAGGTCTTCAACAACGGCGAATCGATCACGATCGTGAACGCGACGACCGAGTCGTTCGGTCCGGTCGATGTCTGGCTCAACCAGCGCTACATGTCCAGGCTCGACGAGGGGCTCGCGGCGGGCGCCGTCGTCGAGATCCCGCTGTCGGACTTCTGGGATCTCCGCGGCGAGGGTCCCTTCCCGGGCGGACTGCTGCGCTACTACCCGCCGACACCCGTGCGGCTCGTCCAGCTGCAGCCCGCGCCCGACGCGCCGCTCGTCGGCCTCGTCGCGATTCCGACCGAGCGCGAGCTCGACACGATCCGCATCCGCGGCGACTCCTGACGCATGGGTTCCGAACGCAACCCGACCGGAGCCGCGGCGATCCTCCGTGAAGCGGACGCGGTGATCCTCTCGTGGCACGGCGTCCTCTTCGACCGCGGGCGCCGCGAGGTCCACCGCGCGCTCACGCTCGCCTTCGAACCGTGGGGACTCGAGCCGCGTCCCGAGGAACTCGTCGCGACGCGCGGCCCCGTCGGCCAGCCGCAGGTGCGGCGGCTCTTCGCGCTTCCGCGTCTCGCGGAGGCCTTCCGCGCGCGGCATGGCCGCTGGGCGACCGACGACGATCTCGTCGCGATCGGCCGCGCGGTCGAAGGCCGCACGCTCGAGGCGGCGACGCGCTCGCCCGAGCCGTGTCCCGACGCGCTCGCGCTCCTCCGCGCGCTGCATGCGCGCGGCGTCCGCACCGCCGCCGTCGTAAGCGCGCCGCGCGCGGCGCTCGGGCCGCAGATCGCCGCGCTCGACGCCCTCCCCGCCGAAGGCGGACGCCCCGACGCGCTCATCCTCTCGGAGGAGTCGTCGGAGCCCGCGCCCGCGCCGTGGGCGATCTTCGAGGCGATGCGCCGCCTCGACCTCGGCGAACGAAGCGCGGTCGTCCTCGTCACCGACAACGCGCACGGCATCACCGCGGCCGCGAACGCGGGCATCCGCGCGATCGGACTCGAGACCGCGGGACAGCCGCCCGCCGGCGCCGTCGCCGCGACGGTGCGCGCGCTCGACGAGGCGATCTGACTCGGCGATCTCGCGAGAAGATCGCAAGAGGCGATCCC
>JBJOHC010000162.1:0-15222 GCA_046047955.1 Planctomycetota bacterium | reverse complement strand
GCCGCCTGCGGCAGCGCGAAGCCGATCGCGTCGGCGCCGGGCTTCGTGAGGCGGCGGCCCTGGCGGGTGCGCGCGAGGAAGCCGATCTGCAGGAGATACGGCTCGACGACATCCTCGAGGGTGCCCGAGTCCTCGCCGAGCGTCGCGGCGATCGCCTCGAGGCCGACGGGGCCGCCCGCGTAGATGTCGGCGATCGCGCGGAGGTACTTCCGGTCGAGTTCGTCGAGGCCGCGGTCGTCGATCCCCTCGAGGGAGAGCGCCGCGACGACCGCCGCGCGGTCGGCGCGCCCCGAGCCGCGGACATCGGCCCAGTCGCGCACGCGCCGCAGAAGACGCAGCGCGATGCGCGGCGTGCCGCGGCTCCGGAGCGCGATCGCGTCGAACGCGTCGGCCGCGACCGCCTTCATGCCGAGGATGCCCGCCGCGCGCGTGAGGATCGCGACGAGGTCGTCGTGTCCGTAGAACTCGAGGTGATGCGCGATTCCGAACCGCGAGCGCAGCGCCTGCGTGAGGAGTCCCGCGCGCGTCGTCGCGCCGATCAGCGTGAAGGGCTTGAGCGCGATCGTCACCACGCGCGAGTGCATCCCCGAATCGAGCGTGAAGTCGATGCGGCGGTCCTCCATCGCGGGATAGATGTACTCCTCGACCGCGGCGGGCAGCCGGTGGATCTCGTCGATGAAGAGGACGTCGCGCTCCTCCATCTTGGTGAGCGTGCCGACGAGGTCGCTCGCCTTCGTGAGCGCGGGTCCGCTCGTCACATAGGCGCGCGAGCCCATCTCGGCCGCGATCACATGCGCGAGCGTCGTCTTGCCGAGGCCGGGCGGCCCGTGCAGGAGCACATGCTCCATCGGGTCGTCGCGGCCCTTCGCGGCATCGAGCGCGATCGAGAGCCGTTCGACGAGGTCGCGCTGGCCGACGTACTCGCGGATCGTGCGCGGACGGATCTCGAGCGACTGCGGATCGAGGACGGGGTCCTCCTCCCGCGGCTGCGCCGCCTGCGACACGATGCGCTCCTTCGCCATGGGCGCAGGATAGCGGCGAACGCCGAGGAAACGGCGTCCACGACCGGGTTCACTCTCGCGCCGAGGGACGAGCGTTGCACCGTCCGCGTGGACCGCGCGCGTCCCCACTCAGGAGCGCGTCGGGACGCGCGCTCGGTTGCGCGTTCGGATGTGCGTCAGAACCGCACTTGCGGCGCCTCGCGCTGCGCCTTGTCCTCGACCTCGTAGAACGGCATCGCCTTGAAGCCGAACACGCCCGCGAGGATGTTCGTCGGGAAGACGACGAGCATCTGGTTGAAGCCGCCGACCGCGCCGTTGTAGCCGCCGCGCGCCCGCGAGATCGTGTCCTCGGTCGAGGTGAGCTCGCCCTGCAGCTGGAGGAAGTTCGTGTTCGCCTTGAGGTCGGGGTACGCCTCGGCGACGGCCATCAGCCGGCCGAGCGCCTGCGTGAGCCCGCCCTCCGCGGCGATCTTCTCGTCGATCGGGCCCGCGCTCACCGCACGCGCCCGCGCCGCGATGACCGCCTCGAGCGCCTCGCGCTCGTGCTTCGCGTAGCCCTTCACAGTCTCGACGAGGTTCGGGATGAGGTCGTGGCGGCGCTTGAGCTGGACATCGATGTCGGAGAACGCGCCCTCGACGCCGACCTTTCCGCGCGCGAGCGCGTTGTAGACCGAGATCGCCCAGATCGCGAGAACGACGCCGACGAGCGCGAGGCCCGCGCAGGCGATGCCGGCGATCCCGAGGAAACCGATTCCGATGCCACCAGCCATGCGCGTCTCCTTCGTGGTCGAGGTCGGCGGGGCGCGGTCCGCGCCGCCAGTGGACCGTTCGCGAATCGTCCGGGCGCGGATCGCCGCGCCCCGTGTTGCGGGCGCCATGGTAGCCCTCGTCGCGCGGGCGCGACGCGGAGGCCTGCGCGCGGGGGCTATCGCGTGGCGGGCTTCTTCGTGGCGGGCGTGCGTGTGGCGGACTTGCCCGTGAACTTCGCGGCGGACTTCGCGGCGGACTTGGCGACGGAGGGCTTCGTCGCAGCACCGTTCGCCGCGCGCGACTGGGCATCGGAAGACGCGGTTGCCCCGCGCCGCCGCGCCGCACCGGACCCCGCGACGGACGCGCCGCCTCCCGCAGTCGAGCCACCCGACCCGAGCCCACCCGATCCGAGCGCACCCAACCCGAGCGCACGGATCGCGCGGAACTCGCCCTCCGTGAGCGGCGTGACCGACAGGCGGTTCCCGCGGCGGAGGATGAGCATCTCCGCGAGCGCGGGCTCGGCGCGCAGGCGCTCGAGCGGCACGACCGCCGCGAACGCCTCGACGAACCCGACCTCGCACATGATCCAGGTCGGCGCCGCCGGATCGGACTTCGCATCGTGGTAGTCGCTCTTCGGATCGAACTGCGAGGGGTCCGCGAGCCCCGTCCGGAGGATCTCGACGACCCCCGCGGCGCCCGGCGGCGTCGCGTTCGAGTGGTAGAAGATCCCGAGGTCGCCCGGGCGCATCTCGTCGCGCATGAAGTTGCGCACCTGGTGGTTGCGGACGCCGTCCCAGCCCGTCCGCCCGTCACGGGCGAGGTCTGCGATCGAATAGACGTCGGGTTCGCACTTGAGAAGCCAGAATCGCGGCATTTCCGAAGGGTAGCGCGGGGAACGCCGATCTACATTCCCGTCATGCGACCCGCCCCGATCACCCTCGGCACGATGGTCCTCGCGGTTGCGGTCGCGAACGCCGCCGTCGGCGCGCGGGGGCAGGAGTCGGGCGTCGCGCCGCCCGCGCCCGCCGCAGCCCGCGGCATGCTCGTTGCGGGCCGCGCCGAGGCGGAGGCGGCGCTGCTCGAATCGCTCCTTCCGAAGCCGATGTCGCGAGAGCGCTTCCTGCGCCTCCTCGCCGCGATCGACCCTTCGCTCGCGACGAACGGACAGGTGACGGCCGCGCACGATCTCTACCTCGACCGCGTGCGCGAGGCGTCGCGCTCGGTCGAGACGGCGATCGCGGGGCGCGTGCCCGCGGCGTTCACCTTCGATCCCGCCGAGCAGGCGTTCGAACCGCGCTACACGCCCGAACTCGTCGAACTCCTCGCCGCGCGCGCGCGCGCCGCCGAGGCGACCGCGCGCGCCGAGGCCGTCCTCGTGCGCGGCGTCGAGAGCGAGACGCCCGCCGACGCGCGCCGCAGGATCGCGGGCGCGCTCGAGGCGTGGCGGATGGAGTCGCTGCCGCGCCGCGGTCTCCTCGCGTCGACCGACACCGCGATCGGTGAACTCGTCGCGCGCATTCCGCTCGAGCCGACGGTCGAGGTCGGCGTCGGACAGGTGGTCGCCGCGCATGCGGCGCGCGTCGCGGCGCTCCTCGGCGAACGGCTCGAACTTCTGCGCGCGAACGAGCTCGATCGCGCGCGCCTCGAGTCGGACGCGGGCCCGCTCTGGCGGCTCGGCGCCGATCCCGCGGCGCGCGCGGCGACCGAGGCGGCGCTCGCGCAGCTCGACGACCGCGACTACGCGAACGAACGCGCGATCCGCGACGAGCGGCTCGACGCGCTCCGACAACTCCGCCTGCGCATGCCCGCGCGCGAGGGCCGCCGCCTCGTCGAGGCCTGGCAGCGCGCGGTGCATCCCGAACTCTTCGACGACGAGCGGCTCCTCGCCGAACTCGTCGAGGCGTCGATCGCCTCGAGCGAACTCGCCGACGACGCGCGCGTCCTCCTCCTCGACACCGTCGAGCAGGGCTATCGCCGCATCGAGCCGCTCGCCGAGAAGTGCTCGCTCGCGGCCGACGCGCTCGAGCCGCGGCTTCTCGACCGCAGCACCTTCGGCGTCGTCGCCGAGATCGGCGCGCGCATGTCGCTTCTCGACGCGCAGCTCCGGCGCCGCCGCGTCGTCCGCGAGACCTTCGAGCGGATCCGCCTGCTCCTGCCCGTCGCCGACGCGGCGGCGCGCAACGAGGTCCGCCAGCGGCGCGATGCGTTCGCCGTGGCGCTCGACGCCCTCGACCGCGCCGATTCGTTCGAACGCGATGCGCTCGCGCGGCTCGCGGTCGGCGTCGCCGAAGCGGGCATGGACGAGCGGGAGGCGGGCGATGCCGCGGCGTCGCCCGATTCGCCGGGAAACGACGCGATTCCCGCGTCACCCGACGCCGCGACGGACGGACGGTTCGAAGTCGCTCCCGCTGGCGGCGCGGCCGCGTCGGGACCGACGGCACCACCTCGGCGCTCCCGCGGCTCGCGGCGCCCCTTGTGATCTGCGGCCCATGTGATCTGCGGCCCATGTGATCTGCGGCCCATGTGATCTGAGGCCCATGTGACCTGTAGCCCATGTGACCTGTAGCCCTCGTGATCCGCGCCCCTCGTGATCCGCGCCCCCTTCTCTCTCGCGCCACTCGTGACCCGCGCGCCGCGGGCGGACCACACGAACCGCGAACTCCTTCGAAGCACCCACCGACACGCATGACTCCGACCGCTCCGATGACCCTCACCGCGCGCCACGATTCTCCGATCGAAGCCACGCCCGCACGCCGCTCCGGATGGCGCCTCGTGCGGCGGGCCTTCGCACTCGCCGCGCTCACCACCGCCGCGACTCTGCTGACCGCATGCGACGCTCGCGGCCCGGACGGCTCGACCGGCGGAACGACCGCCAGGACAGGCACCGCGGACGCGGGCGCCGGAGGAACGGCGGACTCCACGGCGTCACCGGCCGAGACGGAGGCGCGCGCGACCGGCGCCAGCGCCGACGGCGACGCCCCCGCCCCCGCCACCGCCGCCACCGTCCAGGGTCCCCTCTTCGCCATCTTCACGAGCGCGACGGGTTCGTTCCGCGTGCGCCTCGAGCACGAGGCCGCGCCGCGACTCTGCGCGAACTTCATCAACCTCGCGCGGCGCGGCTTCTACACGCGCCAGCAGTGGATCGACTTCTCGCCCGTGGTGCGGCAGACGGGCGCCTGCAAGCCCGGGCGCGAGCCCCCGTACACGCTCCCGCGCGAGTTCTCGCCGAAACTCCTCTTCGACGAGGGCGGACGGCTCTGCGCATCGAACACGAGCGACGACGACGCGAGCGCGCGCGCGAAGCCGACGCGCATCTTCGTCACGATCAAGCCGCAGGACCGCTGGAACCTCAAGTACGCGGTCTTCGGCACGATCGTCGAGGGGCTCGAGGTCGCGCGCACGCTGACCGAGGGCGAACTCATCGCGGGAGTCGAGATCGAGGGCGATCCCGCGCCGCTCCTCGCGCGCTATGCGAGGCAGCTCGCCGAATGGAACGCCGCGCTCGATGCGGTCGATGCGCGGAATACGGCGGAAGGCGCCGCGCGCTGACGCGCGCCGCGGCCGTCAGTTCAGCGTGATCCCGCGCGACGGATGCGTCTCGCCGCGCTCGTCGGCGTGGGAGAGGAGCCGCGCGACGTGCGTGAGTTCGCTCAGGACGAAGCGCGAGCGTGCGCGCGCGCTCCCCTCGGCGAGAAGCGCGTAGCGCGAGGCGTCGCCACGCGAGAGGATCGAGAGGAGATGCTCGACCACGACCTCGGTCGGCACCGAGCCGCGCTTCAGCCATTCGCGCAGCGGATCGAGCCCCTGCATGCGGCGCAGCTGACGGTCGGCGAGCATGCGCGCGAGCTCGCGGTCGAGCGCGGGATAGCGCCGCGGAGCGATCGGTCCCTCCTCGAGCGGCGCGACGCGCGCGAGGCGGTAGAGCCGGCGGCCGTCGGGCTCGGCGATCTGCTCGATGCGCGCGCGGCAGACGCCGTGGAGGAGCAGGCGGTGACGACCGTCGTCGAGGCGCGCGTGCTCGACGATCTTCGCGACGCATGCGATCGGGCGCAGCGCGGGGTCGCCGACGCGCTCACCCGTCCAGGCGCGGGTCGCGTAGCTCGCCATCGCGATCGGCGCGGCGTCGAGGATCGGTCCATCACCGCGCGCGCGCAGGCAGTCCTCGACCATCTGGCGGTAGCGCGGCTCGAACGCGACGAGCCACTCCGCCGTGTGCGGGAAGAGGACGACCGACGGCAGCGGGAAGAGCGCCATCGGTCGCGTGAAGTCGAGCCGGACGGTGGACATCGGTCGGATCGTATGCGCGCGGGGCACGCATCGCGCGCGAGACGCGCGTCGTGCGCCTGCGCCACGGCGTTCACGCGCGCCGCGCGATCAGGCCGCGAGCGTCGCCGAGGCCTCGGCGAGCGCTTCGGCGAGTCGCGCGCGCACCGATTCGATCGCGTCGCGCGAGAGACCGAGCGCCTCGAGCGCCTCGACGGGAATCGCCGCATCGCGCATGTCCGCGCGGAATCCGCCCGCTTCGGCCGCCAGGCGGTCGGCGACGAAGACGAGCCAGGGAATCTGCCGGCCTTCCGCGGGCGCCGACATCGGATCGTGGTGGTGGCCGCAGGCGAGGGCGAGCGTCCGCGGGAACTTCCACTGCTCGCAGAGCGCCTCGCCGAAATGGCCGTGATCGGCGCCGAACGCCGCGCGTTCCGCGACGCGCATGTCGATCGCGCCGTGGCCGTCGCCGTCGAACGGCATGTCCATGAAGAGCTGCGCGAGCTTCGCGCGGTCGGTCTGCAGCTCGACCATGATGCCGATGTCGTGCATGAGCCCCGCGAGGAACGCCTCGTCGCCCGAGTTCATGCGCGCCTCCTTCGCGAGGAGCTTCGCCGCCGTCGCGACCGCGATCGAATGCTCCCAGAGGTCCTTCGCGTCGAAGCGGTCGCAGAGAGCGCCGCCGCGGAAGAGCTTGGCGAGGCTCGCGGCGATCGCGATGTTCTTGACCGCGTTGAGACCGAGGAGCGAGATCGCGCGGTTGATCGAGCCGATCTGCCGCGGCAATCCGTAGAAGGCGCTGTTCACCACCTTGAGGACGCGCGCCGAAAGCGCGGGATCGCGGCCGATGAGGGCGTTCAGGTCCTGCGCGCTCGATTGCGGATTCTCGACGAGCTCGATGATGCCGAGCGTCACCTCGGGGAGCGTCGCGATGTGGCTGAGCTGCTTGACCGCGGCGTGCGCGACCTGCATGTGCGCGCAGGCGGTGGTTCCGCCCGGCGTCGCGGCGTTCGTTCCCTGAGTCTGCATCCCTTGGACCTGCATCGAGACCTCCCCTGCTGCGCGCGCGGTGGATCCGCGACGGTCGGAGATCGGTCCGACGGCGCGCGCGGTTGACCGTGGGCACGCCATCGCGGGTGCGGGTGGGCATCGACCCGAGCCCCTCACCGCGACAGACGGTACAGATGGAACGGACGGCGTCCGATCAGTCGGCGTTGCGCTTCCGAAGGCCGCAGCGGCCGAGGTCGACCGTCGCGAGCGCTTCGGCGATCCGCCGCGAGGCGCCGCCCGCGAGGTACGGATGCCCGCCCGACGGGCGCCACGACGGGAGCGCGTCGAGCTCGCGCCCGAGCGCGGCGAGGTCCCCCGTGGCGACGTCGCGCGCGTTGTCGGCGCGCTCGCGGCCACCCTGGCGGTCGCCGATGTTCACCGCGCGGACGGCGAGCGCCGCGCATTCGATCAGTCCCGCGCTCGAGTTCCCGACGATCGCCCGCACCGCGCGGTGGCGGAGAAGCGCGACGAAGTCCGCGCGCGCGAGGTTCGCCGCGACGCGCACGCGCGCGGGATGCAGGGAGGCGATCGCCTCGATCGCCCGCACGATTCCCTCGCGGCCCGGATCGGTGTTCGGCAGGAGCGCGAGGACGCGGCCGCGGGCGAGAAGCGCGTCGAGGATGGCCCGCGCGTCGCGCTCCTCGTCGGCGTCGTCGCGGCCGACGGGGTGCATCAGGAAGACGAAGTCGGGTGCGCCGACCGCGGCATGGGCCTCGTCGCTCGCGGGCGCGATCGCGTCGAGACCGTCGACCGCGGGCGAGCCGACGAGGTGGATGCGCGCGGACTCCTCGCCCATGCGCGCGAGCCGCGCGGCGCTCTCGGCGCTCGCGGGAAAGTGGAGATGCGCGAGCTTCGCGATCGCGTGGCGCATGGCCTCGTCGGCGACGCCCTCGGCGCGGTCGCCGCCATGGACATGGGCGACGCGGACTCCGCCGACCGACGCCGCGCTCGCGGCGGCGAACGCCTCGATGCGGTCGCCGAGGACGAGGACGAAGTCGGGCGCGAGGCGCGGCAGAAGCTCCGCGAACGCCAGGACGCCGCGGCCAAGCGCGACGGCGTCGGCGGCGCGGCCCGTCTCGCCCGCGCGCTGCATCTCGAAGCGGTGCGTGCGATGGCCCGCGCGCTCGACGAGCGCGATCGTCGGTTCCCCGCCCGCGGCCGCCGACGCGAGGAGATGCGCGCCTCCCGCGCAGACCTCGAGCGAGAGGTCCGCGCGCGCGGCGATGGCGGCGCAGACCGGCTCGAGAATCCCCCATTCGGCGCGCGTACCGGTGACGACCGCGATGCGCCTCACGCGAGATCCTCCTCGACGAGGACGCGGTCCGCCTCGACCGCGCGCGCGAGCCGTCGACCGACGACCTCGCCGAAGCGCGCGGCGGGGAGTCCCGTTCCAGGCCGCTTCACCTCGAGATCGGTCGCGGCGAGCGCGTGCCCCGCGGGCATCGCGCGCGCCGCGACGAGCGACTGGCGGCTCACGGCGCGCACATCGCGCTCGACCTCGAGGAGCTCCTTCGATCCGCCGCCGAGCATGCGCGCCGCGCGCCGCGCGAGGCGCGTGTACTCGGCGAACTGCGCGGGATCGAGGCTCGCGGCGTGATCGGGCCCCGCCGCGGCGCGGTCGTAGGTGAGGTGCTTCTCGAGGATCACCGCGCCCGCGGCGACCGCGAGCGCGCCCGTGTCGGTCGCGGGCGTGTGGTCGCTGTAGCCGATGTCGCGGCCCGTCGCGATCGCGATCGCGCGCATCGCGCCGAGCGCGGCGGCGTCCTCGGGCGCGGGATAGCTCGAGACGCACTGGAGGAACGCGACATCGTCGAACCCCTCGAGCCAGCGCGCGGCCTGCGACACCTCGTCGAGCGTGGCGGCGCCCGTCGAGACGACGAGCGGCCGTCCGAGCGACGCGATCGCCTCGAGAAGCGGCCGGTTCACGAGATCGGGCGACGCCATCTTGAACGCGCGCCAGCCCTGCCGCGCCGCCTCGTCGACGAGCGGCAGCGAGAACACCGTCACCATCGGAAGGATGCCGACGCGCTCGCAGTGCGCGCAGAGCTCTCCGAGCGCCGCGGGCGCGAGCTGAAGTCCCTGCAGGAGTTCGCGCGGATCGCGCGCGCCGCGCTCGCGCTGGTACGCGGCGAGCACCGCGTCGAGCGACATGAGCATGCGCGCGTCGAACATCTGGAACTTCGCCGCGTCGGCGCCCGCGGCCTTCGCCGCGTCGACGAGTTCCCGCGCGCGCGCGACGGAGCCGTCGTGATTCACGCCGATCTCGGCGATCACGAAGGGCGACGCCGCGCGTGCGAGGCTCGACCGACGCACGGTCCCCGAGGCGGCCCTCACGACGGCCTCCCGCGCGTCGCGAGGATCGCCTCGGCCATCGCGAGATCGACCGCGCCGTCCACATCGACGACCTCGCCCTCGGCGGTCTCGACGCCGCGGCGGTCGCGGCCGAGGAAGGCGTGCGGCTCGCCCTCGCGGACGGTGAACAGGCTCTCGCGTCGCACCACGATCAGACCTCCGTCGAGCATGAAGAGTGGCGGCAGATCCTGCCGCCGGTGCACGCGGTTCTCGACGAACTGCGAGATGCGCCCCTCGTCGTCCATCCGCGACATCCACCAGGGATGCACCTTGCCCACGCGGTAGAAGCTCTGCACGCTGTCGCAACCCGTCGCGACGAGCCGCGCGATCGCGCGCGACGCGAGATCGGCGGGCCGCACGGGCACGTTCGCGTAGAGGATGACGACGATGTCCGCGCGCGATCCCGACGCCTCGACCGCGTGGCGCACCGCGGAATCGACCGTCGCCGCGTCGCCCGCGAGATCCGCGGGCCGCAGCACGACCTCGGCGCCTTCGGCGCGCGCGGCCGCCGCGATCTCCTCGCCGTCGGTCGAGACGATCGTGCGCGCGATCTCGGGCGTCGCGCGCGCGAAGCGGATCGTGTGCGCGATCATGGGAATTCCCGCGACGGGGAGCACATTCTTCCGCGGAAGACCCCTGCTTCCCGCGCGGCCGATCACGACCGCGAGGACCTCGTCGCTGCGGGCGTGCGCGTCGTTCGATGTCGCGTCGGTCGTCGCGGCGTTCACGGAATCCTCGTCCTCAGTTCGGCGACCTGCACGCCCCGCTCGCGGCGGATCTGCTTGCGCCGCGCGACGAGGTCGCGCCAGATCTGGAGAAGCGGTGCGCGGTCGACGCTCGCGAACGACTGCTCGCCGCGGATGTCGAGTTCGCCGAGCGGGACCGTCCCGTCGGAAAGGACCGTCATCCGCCGCAGGAGCTCGCGGAACATGACCTTCGCAGGCGCGCGCGCGCTCGCGAGACGGTCGAGAGGCACCTCGGGCGTCGCGTCGATGGGCGGCACGCCCTCGAGGACGGCCGTTCCGAGGAGGTGCTGCCAGCGGTCGAAGAAGGGATCGATGTCCTCGTAGCTCTCGATGCGGCGCTGGAGCCGCGGCACGATCCAGGGCACCGCGTGCGCGCCGCCCCCCGCGGGCCCCTCGAGGTAGCGCCGCATGCCGAGGACGCGCTCGAGATTCGCGAAGACGCGGCTGAAGCCGTCGATTCCGTGCATGCGGCGGTAGGTCTCGGCGCTGTCGGCGTCGAGCTCGACGCTGATCGCATCGACGCCCGCCTCGACCACGGCGGCGATCGCCGCCTCGGACGCGAGGAGTTCGGTGCGGAGATGGACGCCCTGGACGCCGCGCTCCTTCGCCATCGCGACGAAGCGCGCGCAGTCGGGATGCGCGAGCGGATCGCCCGCGCCCGCGAGCGTGATGACGCTGTCGCGGCTCTCGCCGAGCTGGTCGCAGAGCCGGGCGAACCGCCGCTCGGTCATCACGGCGCGCTGCACCGAGCCCCATCGGTGCGGGCTCGCCGCGCCCGACCCCTGCCTTCCCGTGTTGAGCTCGATCACGAGATGCTGCGGCGTGAAGTAGGGAACGGTGTCGAAGAGCTGCCGCTCGAGGAGTTCGACCGCCTCGCGCGCCGTGATGTCGGCGACGGTCGACGCCTGCCCGAGGCCGGGCTCGATCGCGCGGCGGAGCCGCGTCCGGTTGCGCGGCGTGTCGAACACCGCGCGCACGAGCGAGCCGCGCACGCGCGCGTCGATCTGCACGCAGACATCCTTCGAGATCGGGTCCTGCTGGGGCCGCGCGGGCTCGTAGGCGAGAAGCCAGCCGATCGTCGCGCGCCTTCCGCCCGCGGCGAGTTCGCCCATGAGCGAGCGCTCGACGAGGATGCCCGAGAGCCCGGGCGGCGACTGGTTGAAGACGACGCGCAGGAGTTCGGGCCGCGTCCGATGGCGCCGCACGAGCCCATCGCATCCCTCGTCGCCCTCGACCGCGACGAGCGGCCAGTCGGGTCCGACGACGATCGCCGCCGTGATCCCGAGCCGCTCCATCGCCGCATGCATCGCCTTCGCGGCGATCGCCTCGTCGTAGACCGTCGCGCCCGCGATGCCGCCGCGCCAGCTGGTGTCGCTCCAGAGTCGCGCGCTCGCGATCGCCTCGCGGCCGGGGCCGAACGGCGAACCATCCGTCCGCACGATCTCGATCGGCCGCGCGATGCGGCTCCGGTCGATCAGCGGCTCGACATCGAATCCGTCGGGCGCGAGAAGGACGATCCGCGGCACTTCACGCGAGCGGCCGAGCCGTTCGAGCGTCCAGTGGAGCACGCTCCGTCCCGCGATCTCCTCGGCGAGACTGCGCGCGTTGCCGAGCCCACCCCGCGCGGGATCGACCGCGACGAGGAACGCCGGCCGCACCTCGACCGCCACCTCGGCCGCGGCGTCGCCGAGCGTGCGGCCGAGCGCGCCGTCGGCCTGCGCCGACACCAGCGCCTCGTCGTCGTCGGTCCCGTCCCTGCGGCCCTCGAGACCGAGGATCGCGTCGTCGAGCGCCACGAGGTACTCGCCCGCGGCCTCCTCGATCCAGCGCACGTTCGCGAGATCGCGCTCGAACTGCAGCTTCTGCCGCGCGGCCTCGTCGAGTCCGCGCGACTGCTCGATGCGGCGGTCGGCCTTCGCGCGCTTGAGGACGCCGAGCTGGCTGAATTCATCGAGGATCCGCAGGATCTCGAGCCGCGCGCCCACCTTCGCGCGCTCCGTCTCGATCGTGCGCCAGAGCGTCTCCTCGCGCTCGACGCGCGGCGCCTCGCCGATCAGCTGCGCGATGGCGTCGCCGGTCCGGCGCGCGGCGGTGCGGATCACGCCGACCTCGCCCGCGACATCGCGCAGGCGCATCGCGGCCTTCGCGAGGCGCATCCCGTCGAGCGCGGTCCTCGGCAGCGGAATCGGCGCGATCCGCTCGCGCGCGAACTCGTCGAGCGTCGCCGCGAGGGTGCGCACCTCGGTGCCCGCCTTCGCGACGCCGCCCTCGGTCGCGTCGATCGTGCGCAGCCCGCGCCGCTCGTCCTGCAGGAAGAAGTACTCGAAGCGCTGGAGGTAGGTCTCCATCTGCGCGTCGGTCCAGATCGTCTTTCCCTCGACATCGCGGCGCTTCACGAGATGCGAGCGGTGCCGCGCGATGCGCGTCCACTCCATCATCTCGAGCGTGTTGAACGGATTGAGTTCGGGCGCCCACACCTCGTCGATCGCGGTGCCGCGCGCGTAGTAGACGCCATCGGTGAAGCCGAGGTCCTGCCCGATGAGGGCGACGGGATCGCAGCCGAGGAAGCGCGCGATCTGGTAGCAGAGGTGTGCGACGGTCGCACCGGGCGGCAGTCGACCCATGTCGCGGGCGAGCGGTCCGAGCAGCGCGTCGAGATGCGGCGCCGCGATCGATCGCACCGGACCCGGATAGCTCGCGGCGATGACGGGATTCGCCTGCGGATCGAGGACAAGCGTCGTCTCCGCGCAGTCCGCCGCCTTCAGCCCCTCGTAGAAGCGCTTCGAGATGCGGTGCCAGTCGAGCGCCGCGACGAAGTGCGGTCGGATTCCCTCGGCGAGAAGCGGCTTGAGGACGGTCTGCGTCGCGACGATCACGCAGCGCTCGCGCACCCCGGGCTTCGCGAGGAGATGGAGGTTCCGCCGCAGGCTCGGGCCCGCGCTCACGACGATGCCGAGCCGGCCCTTCGCGCTGCCCGCGAGGGGCGCGAACGGTTCGCCGCCGACGTACCGCCGCGCGTTCCGCAGGATCGCGCGGATCGTGTGCGCGCTGCGCGCGAGTCCCGTCGCCGCGGTGACGCGCGCGGCGCGCACGGCCTCGGTGAGGTGCGTCGCGAACGCGCCCGCGACGGACGCGACGCGCGCGCGGCTCGCGGGATGCTCGGCGATCTGGACGCCCTGGATCAGGACGCCCTCCGCGCCCGCGAGGCGCTCGGCGTAGCGGCCGAGCGGTTCGTCGCCCGTGAAGAGAAGGAGATTCGCCGCGGCGAACGCGGCCGACCAGTCGATCCGCTCGAGGACGGCGCGCAGGAGGGCGGCATCGGGCTCGAGGACCGCGACGAGCCCCGTCCGCCCGAGCCGCTCGCAGAGGACGGCGGCGTGGTAGCCGAGGCCGAAGCCCGCGATCGCGACGACCGCCTTCTCGCGGAGATCGATCGCGTCGGCGAAGTTCACCGCCTCCTCGCGCGGCGCGTGGCGCGAGGCGAGCGCGCGGCCGCCGTACGCCGCGACCGCCGACCCGTCGGCCGCGACCGACCACTCGAGCGCGGCGGGCGCGGCCGCGCGGATCGCGGCGACGACATCGGCGTTGCGCTCGCCGAGGGCGGCGAGGTTGCGCTCGAGAACGCTCGACGCCTGCGTCGCGGGGGGGATGCCCGCCGCGCCTTCGGCGTCCTTCGGCGTGGGGGGTGTCGGGGCCATCTCGCGCATCGTCTCGCGGCTCGTCTCGCGGCTCATGTCGCGGCTCATGTCGCGCATCGCGCGTCATGTCGCGCAGGCGTCGCGAGGCGCGGCGCCCGGGCGGCGCCGTCCGCGGCACGCTCGTGGCGCGGCTCCGCCGCGACCCCTCGAAGAGCGCGGAAATCGGCTTTTTTCCCGCGCGGAGTGCAGAAAACGCGCGGCGGCGGCCACCCCATTCGCCCATCGGCGCCGACTGTGCGAACATCGCCCTCATGGACGCCTGGCTCTTCGAGAATCCCTGGCCGCTCGCCCTCGCGCTGGCCGCCCTCGCGGCGGTCGCGTTCTGGCGCGCGCTCACCGGCGGCGGCCGGCGCGCCGTCGCCATCGCTGGCGCGGCGGCCACCCTCGCGGCGGCGGCGCTCCTCGTCGGCCGCCTCGTCGTGACGCCCGGCGAGGAGGCGCGCACCGTCGCCCTCGCCCTCGTCGACCGCGCCGTCGCGGCCGACGCCGACGGCGCGATGACGCTCTTCACCGAAACCGCCGTCTTCAACTACGCGCGCCCCGAGAATCCGGGGCTCCCGATCACCGAGATCCGCCGCGCCCTCGACAGCCTCGAGCGCCGCAACCGGATCGACGCGAACCGCGTGACGCGACTCGAGGCCCGCACCGAGTCGAAGGACACGGGCATCGTCGAACTGAGCTGCTCGACCGAGATCGTCGGCGGCATGGGCGCCGTTCCGACGAGCTGGGTGATCCGCGTGCGCCTCCGCGACGGCCGCTGGCGGATCGACCGCCTCACCTTCGAATCGCTCTACGGGAAGGCGCCGTCGCCGCGCGCGTTCTGGTGATCTAGTCGGCGGTCCCGCCGCCATCCGCGCCGGCGAAGGCCGCCGTGGGCGGGAGGAGCGGCGGAATCGCGATCCGCTCGAGGAGACGCGCGTCGCTTTCGGCGTCGTGCACGCCCGCGCGGATGTCGCGACCCGAGAGGCGTCGCGCGCCGTCGGCGAAATGGAAGGTCCGCGTCGCCGTCGCGCCCGGCGCGAGATTCGTGACGGGCTTCCGCGACTGGAGGAACCCGTCGGCCGCCGCGAACGCCTCGAGGTCGATCGCGGCATCGGTGAGATTCGTGATTCCGAGCGTGAGGACGAGGTCGACCCCGCCCCGCTCGACGCTGCGCGCGAGGCGCCAGCGGTGCTCGACGCGGACGCCGCGGTGACCCGTCTCGACGCGCGCCGAAAGGCGGGCCGTGAAGGGTTCGCGCGCCTCGCCATCGATCTCGACGAGGACCTCGAACGGACCCGCCGCGAGGCTGCGCGGAATCGCGAGCGTCACGGGAAGCCGCGCCTCGCCGCCGGGCGCGATCTCGAAGCGGTGCGTGCGCGG
>JBJOHC010000161.1:0-7469 GCA_046047955.1 Planctomycetota bacterium | reverse complement strand
TTCTTCCCGGTCCACACCTGGCTTCCGCTCGCGCACGACCAGGCGCCGACGGCGGGTTCGGTCATCCTCGCGGGCACGCTCCTCAAGCTCGGCACCTACGGCGTCTACCGGATCGCGCTCCCCGCGGCGCCCGTCGGCGGCGTCGAACTCAACCAGTTCCTCGCGGCGCTCTGCGTCATCGCGATCATCCACGCCGCCCTCATCTGCTGGGTGCAGAACGACGCGAAGAAGCTCGTCGCCTACAGCTCGGTCAGCCACCTCGGCTTCTGCATGCTCGGGCTCTTCTCGCTCAACTCGCTCGGCGCGACGGGGTCGGTCATGTACATGATCAACCACGGCCTCTCGACGGGCGCGCTCTTCCTCTGCATCGGCATGATCTACGAGCGCTACCACACGAAGGACATGGACCAGCTCGGCGGACTCTTCAAGAAGATGCCGGTCTGGAGCTTCTTCATGGTGTTCTTCACGCTCGCGAGCCTCGGCCTTCCCGGCCTCAACGGCTTCGTCGGCGAATTCCTCTGCCTGATGGGCTGCTTCACCGCGGAGCCCGGCGCGACGACCGGCTACCCGGGCCTCCTCGGGCCGTGGTGGGCACTCGTCGCGGGGTCGGGTCTCGTCCTCGCGGCGATGTACCTCCTCATCATGCTCGGAAAGCTCGTCTGGGGACCGCTCCGCGAGCCGCACGGCGACGGCCATCACGGACATGGCTCGCATGGTCACGCGGCGCACGGACATGACGCGCTGCCCGCGGACCTCAATGCGCGCGAGATCGGGATCCTCGTTCCCCTCGCCCTCGTCTGCCTCGTGATCGGCTTCTATCCGAAGCCCATGCTCGAGGTCATCGCGCCGAGCGTCGACGGCGTCCTCGCCCAGTACCCCGCCAAGGTCGAGGAGTACGCGCGCAACGGCACGCTGCTTCCCGAGCCGGTCGCCACGGGCGTCGCCGTCGCCGCGACGGACGCGCCCGAGACCGCGAGCCGCTGAGTCTCCGACCGACCGCCACCTCCCCAGATCCCGATCATGACCGACCTCCTCTTCCCGACCCTTCCGCTCGCGCTCGCGTCGGAGTCCATGTCGCCGATGGCGGCGCGGCTCACGCTCATCGCGCCGGAGATCGTGCTCTTCGCGGGCGCCGTCGTCGTCGCCGTGCTCGGCCTCGCCCGCACCGCGTCGATCCGTCGCAGCGTGCCGCTCGTGACGGTGGCGTTCCTCGCGCTGTCGATCGTCGCGAGCGTCGTTTCGTACCGCTCGAGCGCGGTCGACGAGGCGGGACTCCTCATGCCCTGGCTCGGCGCGTACGCGAAGCCGCTGATCGCCTCGATCGGCATCCTGCTCGCGATGGTCGCGGGCGCGTCGATCGACCGCCGTCTCGAGGAGGCGTTCGATTCGGGTCGCGCGGCGTTCGACGCGATCCGCACGATGCGCGGCGAGTTCTTCGCCTTCTTCCTCCTCTCGATCGCGGGCACCATGCTCATCGCGTCGACGAGCGACCTCATCTGGCTCTTCCTCGCGCTCGAACTCGCGAGCCTTCCGACCTACGTGATGGTCGCCGTCAGCCGCGGCTCGCGCCGCGCGCAGGAGGCGGCGGTCAAGTACTTCTTCCTCGGCGCGCTCTCGGCGGCGACCTTCCTCTATGGGTTCTCGCTCCTCTACGGCGCGACGGGCACGCTCGAACTGCAGGGCATGCAGCAGGCGATC
This sequence comes from Planctomycetota bacterium, assembly GCA_046047955.1. Lineage (GTDB taxonomy): Bacteria > Planctomycetota > Phycisphaerae > Phycisphaerales > SM1A02 > QWPT01. Next base: position 5,771 of record JBJOHC010000161.1, on the reverse strand, counting down.
GCCGCGCAGGCGATGACGACGGGCGTGTCGACCCTCGCGATCATCGGCGGCGTCCTCGCCGTCCTCGGCATCGGATTCAAGCTCGCCGCGGTGCCGATGCACTTCTACGCACCCGACGTCTACGAGGGCGCGAGCTCGGGGACGACCGCGTTCCTCGGCTTCATCCCGAAGATCGGCGGCGTGCTCGGACTCATGGTGCTCCTCTCCGTCTTCGGGTGGACCGGTCACATGGGTGTCATCGACGGCGTCGTGACCGCGCTTCCGGGCCTGCCGCCCGCGCTCACCGCGGTCCTCTGGATGGTCGCGGTGCTGACCATGACCCTCGGGAACATCGGCGCCCTCCTCCAGCGCAATGTGAAGCGCATGCTCGCGTACAGCTCGATCGCGCAGTCGGGCTACCTCCTGATCGGTCTCATCGCGGGACCGTCCGCCGGCTTCGATGCGGTTCTCTTCTATCTGCTCGGCTACGGCGTCATGAATACCGCGATGTTCGCGGTGCTCGCGTCGCTCGAGCGGCAGGGTGAGGAGATCGAGACGCTCGACGATCTCGCCGGCCTTCGGCTCCGGCATCCCGCGCTCGCGTGGATGCTCGCCGTCTCCGCGATCAGCCTGATCGGCATTCCCCCGCTCATCGGCTTCTTCGGAAAGCTCGCCCTCTTCTCGTCGGCGATCGAGGCGGGGCAGACCTTCCTCGTCATCATCGCCGCGGTGAACAGCGCGGTCAGCGCGTTCTACTACCTGCAGCTCGTCGCGGTGCCGATGCTCGGCCAGCCGAACGCGCGCACCGAGGCGGTCCAGGTCGTCCCGAGCCGATGGCCGCGCACGGCGGCGATCCTCTGCGGAGTCGGCGTGCTCGTGCTTCCCCTCGCCCTCGAGACCCTGGTGCGTGCGGCGGTGTCGGGCCCGACGGCGGAGCGGTCGGAGACTCCGGCGGTGGCGCAGGCCGACGCGGCCCCGCGCTGACGGATGCGCTGAAAGTTGCGCTGTGAAGCTGCGCGGTGGACCCGAGCGGTCGCGGCGGGGATTCCCGCGTGCCCGCGGCGTCGGTGTCTCCGCGGTTGTCCAAGTCCCTGCGGTTCAGGGCTGAGAACTCCTCGAATGTGTCTGGGCGCGTCCGAAGTCCCGCGCGCCGCGCCCGTCCGGGGGCGCGCGTTCGGCGGGGCGTTCCCGCTCGTCGTGGCTTGAGGAGCGGAGGCTTGAGGAGCGGAGGCTTGAGGAGCGGAGGTTTGACGAGCGGCTTGACGAGCGGTGGGTTTACAACGCGACGGAATCTGCTATCATCTCTCTCCCGCGTGCGACCGTAGCTCAATTGGATAGAGCACGAGCCTACGAAGCTCGGGGTTGCAGGTTCGATTCCTGCCGGTCGCGCCTCCCACGCCCCGCTCATGCGGGGCGTCTTTCTTTTTCCACGCTGCTTCGTGCAGGTCGAGCCCGGGGCTCCCTCGGGTGTCGCCGGGCTCCGCGGATGTCGGACCGGTCTTCACCGCACTCGGGACGGAAGAAGTAACCGTTGCATCCGACGCGAGACGCGAGGACATCGTCGACGCCACCTCGATGGGCGTGGATCGGCGGGCGTTTCGGTCTCGCGCGCGGGATTCGTGGCGCGCGTCGCGCGGTGCGACATGGAGGAGGGTGTCGGCGCGGACGCCAGACGCCCCCCGTCGGTCAGCAGCCGCCCCACGCGCCGAGGAGCAGCGCGAGATCCGCGGCGTTCACCGTGCCATTGCCGTCGAGGTCGCCCACGCCGGCGGTCCCCCACGATCCGAGCAGGAGCGAGAGATCGGCGGCGTTCACCACGCCGTTGCCGTCGAGGTCCGAGGGACAGGCGCTGGCCTGCCGCTCGAACGCACCGCGATCGACGATCGGCGCGGTGCCGGCGCCGGTGTCGGCGACGGTCGGATCGTCGACGAAGCGCGGCGCGCCGTCGAAGTCGGTCGTCGTGCCGGTGGTCACGGTCGCGTTCGCGCCCGAGTCGATCGCGGGCGAGCCCGCGTCGAGGTGGAAGTCGCGACCCGCCTGGTCGGCGAACTTCGGATCGGTCGAGAGGTTGCCCGAGCCCGTGTAGCCGCCCTGGACGGTCGAGTACGACACCGAGGTCGTGCCGCCACCGTTCGAGATCTGGTTCGCGCTGGTCGTGCCGCCGGGACCGGTGTTCGCCCAGAGGATGCAGTTCGAGAAGGTGGACGAGCCGCCCGTGTTGCGGACGCCGCCCGCGAGCTGCGTCGCGCTGTTGCCGACGAAGGTCGAGTTGCGCGCCGTGACCGCGCTCGAGGTTCCGATCCAGAGCGCGCCACCGCCGTTGGTTCCCGTGGCGGTGTTCGCCGTGAAGACGCAGTTCGTGTAGCGCGTCTGCGAGCCGCCGAAGCTCTCGCATGCGCCCGCGCGCGCGGCGGTGTTGCCCTCGAACCAGCAGCGGTCGAAGCCCGCGACCACGTTGTTCATGTCGAAGGCGCCGCCGAAGCTGCCGCCCACGTTCGAGAGGAAGCGGCAGTCGGCGAACGACGCGCCCGCGGTGAAGATGTAGACCGCGCCGCCACCGAAGGTGCAGCGGTTCGCGGTGAAGGTGCAGCGGCGGATCGTCGGGCTGCCGCTGTTGAGGATGATCAGCCCGCCGCCCTTGTCGAGGTTGCTCGCGGTGGCGCCGTTCGCGTTGCCCGCGCGGATCGTGAAGCCGTCGAGGATCGCCGTCGCAGACGCCCCCGAGCCGACGACCACGTGATAGCTGTTGTCGGTGAGGTTCGCGGTGCCCGAGTCGTTCCCGAGGAGGTCGCCCGAGAGGGTCGTGAGGTTCGCGTCGGGGTCGCGCTGCTCGCGCTTCCTCTCGCTTCCCGCGAATCCGCCGTAGATCCCGACGCCCGACTTGAGCGTGAAGGCCACCGTGCGCGAGGTGCCCGTCGTCGGGCGGTAGGTGCCCTTGACCACCCAGATCTCGTCACCCGAGACGCTCGCGGCGAGGGCGGTCGCGAGTCCGCCGACGCCGCGGTACGCGTTCTCCCAACTCGAGCCGTCGTTGGCGCCGGTCGTGAGGCCCGCGTTCACGAAGCGGATCGCGGCGTCGGCATCGGCCGCGACGGCGCCGCCGAGGATCGTGACGGCGAGAAGGAGCGCGGATGGACGGGCCGGACGGGCGGTGAAGGACGGCATGCGGGGGTTTCCTCGGAGAAATGCGGGAGGGGCGAAGGTAGCCGCGATCGGACGGAAGTCCACGCGATGCGACGCAATGTCGACGAAACCGCGCGATTCGGACGGGGTTTGCGAACCTCGCGGACCCCGTCGCATACCGTTCCTCGTGGAAGGAACGCACGCCATGACCAGGGACGAGGAACTCTTCGGACCACCGCCCTCGACGCGGCGGCCGTTCGTGCGCGTGCTGCTCCTCGTCGCGGGCGTGGCGCTCCTCGTCGCCGGCACCGTGCTCGGTCCGGTGCCCGTGGTGCCGGGCTTCCCACTCGCGGTCGCGGGCATCGTTCTTCTCGCAGGTTCGAGCGAACGCGTGCGGTCCCTCGTGAACGCCGTCGAGCGACGGTTGCCCGAGCGGTTCCGCCGCGCGCTGCGGCGGCTCGTTCCGCGGCGGGCGGAGCGCACGGTCCGGCCCGAGGATCCGGCGACGGAATCCTCCGCGCGTTGAGTGACGGATGCTTGCGCGGGTCACTTCGGAGCGCTGCGGTGAGTCCGTGCCGCCGTGCGGCGCCGTGACCCCCCGCCGTGAACCCCCCGCCATGGCCGCCTGATAGAGTCCGCGCCATGCGCAAGGAAGCGGATGCTCCCGATGTCGCGGCGCTCGACGCCATCGATGCCGACTGGCTGCGGCGACGCTCGGCGGTCATGCCCTTCGGGCTCGGACTCGTCGGGCTCCTCGGGAGCGTGCTCCTCCTCGGTCTTCTCTTCGGTCCGCTCGGGTTGCGCGCGTCGGTCGACCTCTGGCGGACCGGAAGCCGGCGCGCGATGGTGGTCGCGGGCGGCGTCCTCTCGGCGCTCGCGATCGTCGCGAGCGTGACCTGGGCGATGCTCTGGGGCTCCGTGCTCGCATCGGTTCTCCTCGGTCGCGACGCGATGCGCGTCGCCGAGCGCTGGCGTGGTCTCGAGATCGCGGCGGAGACGCTGCGCGTGAGCGATCGGGCGGGTGACGAGGTTGAACTCGCCTTCGGCGCGGACGGCGCGACGGTGCTCGTCGTCTTCGTCGATCCCTCCTCGACGCTGACCGCGGACGCCCTCGCACGCGCGGTGGGCGTGGCGGACGGGACCGGTGCCCGAATCGTCGCGGCGACGCCGCTCGCAGCGCGCGCGGAACTCGCCGCGGCGCTCGGCGCCGTGGGCGAGCGCGCGCTGCTCGCCGATCGCGAGGTCCGCTGGCCGTCGCCGCTCGACGGCGTGGCCGCGTTCCCGACGACGGTCGTCATCGATGGCGCAGGGCGGATCGCGGGCGCCCTCATCGGCGTCCATCCCGAGGACGATCTGCGTCGCCTCGTCGAGCACGCACGCGCGCATGAGACGGTGGATCCGGCCGAGGGTTCGTCGCGCAACGGTCCACCCGCGTCCGCCGCTCGGGATGGCGTCGTCGGGAACGCGCCGTGAGCAGGGCCCCGCGACTCCCCCGCCGACTGCCGCGGACGCCCGGCGCCGGTGCCACGATCGTCGGCATCGATGTCGAGACCGCGTGCCCCGAGCACGGCGCGGTGTGTGCGATCGGCGTCGCGGTGGTGCGCGGAGGCGAGGTGCGCGCCGAGCGGCACTGGCTTCTCGACCCGCGCACGCGCTTCGATCCACGGTTCATCGCGATCCACGGGATCCGTCCCGAGGATGTCCGCGGCCAGCCGGCCTTGCGCGAGATCTGGCCCGCGCTCGAGCGGTTCATTTCCGACGCGGTCGCGAGTCTCGTCGCGCCCGGGCTCTTCGACGGGCTCGCGGCTTCGGAGGAGGGAACTTCCGTCGCGGATCCGTCGCCCGCGCTCTCCGCGCTGCACGTGGCGCACAACGCGGCCTTCGACAGGCGGCAGATCGAGGCCGCGCTCGGAGGGCCGCTTCCCTTCCCCATCGCCTGCACGGTCGCGATGTCGCGCCGGGCGTTTCCGCGGCTCGAGCGGCACAATCTCGCCGTCGTGTCGCGCCATCTCGGGATCGCGCTCCGCCATCACGACGCACTGAGCGATGCGCGGGCGTGCGCACTCGTCGCGCATCACGCGCTGCGCGCGGGCGCGGCGCCTTGAACCGAGGCACCTTGATCGGAGGCACCTTGATCGGAGGCACCTTGAACCGCGGCGCCTTGAACCGCGGCGTCAGCCGTCACCGGCCACCGCACGCAGGATGAAGTGCGCGAAGGTCGAGTGGACGCAGAGTTCTTCGCCGCGCGGCGTCCAGCTCGCGTCGAGCACGACGTCGCCCGCGGCGTTCCACTCGGCGCGCGGCGCCAGTCGGATGTCGAGGAAGTCGGGGTCCGACCGCAGGCGCCATCCACCGATCTCGTCGGTCATCTCCTCGCCGTCGTGAAGATCGATCTCGACCTCGGCATCGGGAAGCCGCAGTGTCCGATGCGCCCGCGCGATCCGGAGGAAGACGGGGCCGGCGTGGGCGGGCACGCGCGCCCGAGCGAGGTCGTCGGCGGTCGCGCGCGTTGCCGCGAGCCGACCGTCCGCGATCATGCGCTCGAGCTTCCGCTCGACCTCGTCGGTCGGCCGTTCGTCGAAGGAGGGAATCATGCGTGTGATCGGCGGCGCCGTTCCGACACGGTAACGCGCAGCGGTTCCGTCAGGAGCCCGTCCAGCCGCTGAGCA
>JBJOHC010000160.1:0-10767 GCA_046047955.1 Planctomycetota bacterium | reverse complement strand
TGGACCACCCCTCGAAAAGGCTCTGCAGAAAGCGAAGGACGCGCCCTCGTGACTTTGATCAGGAGGACGCGTCTCTCGTGCGCTGGGCGAGGGCTGCTGTTCGCAACGCCACTTGAAGTAGGGCGGGCTGGATTCGAACCAGCGTCGTATCGATTATGAGTCGACGGCTCTAGACCGCTGAGCTACCGCCCCGATCGGGCGGAGTGTACTTCGCGGCGAGGGCGCTGCCGGCGGCCGTTCCCGCGAGGAATCCCGTCGCCCAGGCCCACTGGAAGTTGAAGCCGCCGATGCGGCCGTCGACATCGAGGATCTCGCCAGCAAGATGGAGGCCCGAACGGATGCGCGACTCCATCGTCTCGAGCCGGACTTCGGCGAGCGGCACGCCGCCCATCGTGACCTCGGCGTAGGTGAAGCCCCGGTCGCCCTCGACATGGAGCGGCAGCGCGCACGCGGCGCGCGCGAGGGCGCGCCGCTGGTCGCGCGTCAGCTGGCGCAGGCTTCCCGCGGGATCGACCGTCGCGATCTCGCACAGGCTGCGCGCGAGGCGCTCGGGCACGAGGTCGCGGAGGAACGCGAGCGGATTCGCGGCGCGGCTCGCGAGCAGCTTCGCGTCGAGCGTCTCCTCGCGCTCGCCCGCGACGAAGCTCGCGAAGAGCCCCGCGCCCGGGTCCTCGACGATCGCCGCGCGCCAGTGGCGGCTGATGTCGAGCGCGCACGGGCCCGACAGACCGAAGTGCGTGCAGAGGAGCGAGTTCGTGAACTCCTTGAGCACCTTCCCCGACGCCGCGCGCAGCGTGAGCGTCGCGGGCAGCGTGAGTCCCGACAGCGCGCGCAGCGCGTGCGTCCCCGGCAGGATGAGCGGCACGAGCGCGGGATGGACATGATCCGTGACCGTGTGCCCGAGCGCCTGCGCGAACCCGTAGCCCGCGCCATCCGACCCCGACTTCGGAAGCGCCTTGCCGCCCGTCGCGAGGATGACGCGCGGCGCGCGCGCCTCGCCCCACTCGCCGCGCACCGTGAATCCGCCGTCCGCGCCCGGGTCGATCGCGGTCACGCGCCTCGGATGACGGATCTCGACCGCGGCGTCGCGCGCGGCCGCGAGGAGCGCGTCGAGCACGGTGCGCGCGCGGTCGGTCGTCGGAAAGAGCTTGCCCGTCTCCTCGCGCTTGAGTTCGACGCCGTACGCCTCGAAGAAGCGCACGGTCTCGGCGACGCCGAAGCGCCGCAGCACGTTGCGGATCGCGTTCGGCGACGCGCCCGCGTAGGCCTTCTCGTCGACCGCGTGATGCGTGACATTGCAGCGCCCGCCACCCGCGACGAGGATCTTCGCACCGAGCGATTTCGCGCCGTCGAGCGCGAGGACGCGCGCGCCCGCACGGCCCGCGTGGATGGCGGCGAAGAGCCCCGCGGCGCCCGCGCCGACGACGATCGTGTCGAACGAAGCGCCCTCGCCGCTCACGGCGTGGACTTCGCCTCGGGCGCGGGCCGACCCGCCTTCGCCGCGTCGTCGACGAGCGAGATCCCCGTCGCCTGGTCGGCGGCCTTTTCGGCGCTGTAGGCGACGCCGAGCGCCGATCCCGCGTCGCCCTCGACGATCACGCGCAGGAACCGCGAGCCGCGCCCGGGCACGCCGTCCTCGAGCCGCAGCTCCGCCGGCGTGTCGGAATCGGGCTCGAACGAGCGGTCGAAGCGCCTGCCCGCGAAGCCGCTCGCGACGATGCGCCCGCCCTCGGGTGCCGAGAAGCGCACGCGGTCGGGAAGCCCCGTGCGCGTCTCCGCGGCGCGCGCGGTGCGCGACGGGATGAGCGCGTCGTTGCGGAGTTCGACCGTCACCTCCCAGAGCCGATCGCCGAGGCGGCGCACCTCGTGCTCGCCGAACGAGACGCGCGGCATCTCGCTCGCGTGGAAGATCGTGAACGCCGCGTTCCGGTGGCACTCCTCCTCGAGCATCCACGACGGCGGGATGCGCGACGACCACTTGTTGCCGCCGCCGACGAGGACCGTCCCGTACTCGGGATGCGCGACCTCGACGAGCGGCGCGCGCGTCTCGTCGAAGAGGAGCCGCGAGCGCCAGCGCTCCATCGCCTCGCGCGAGGGCGACTGGCCGTCCTGCGAGACGCGCCGCTCGGTCCAGAGCTCGTTGGTGAAGCTGACGATGCCGAGCGTCTCCGAGAGGAAGTTCACGAATCCGCCGTGGACGGGGTAGAGGTCGGAGTGGATGACGAGCGAACGGTAGCCCGGCAGCATCTCGACGCCCGCGTTCGCGATCGCGTCGTAGACGCCGCGGTCGCGCGCGTACGCGCTCTCGCGATTCGGCGTGCCCGGGCCGCGCAGAATCATGCCGCCCGTGTTGTGGTAGCTCTGTCCGGCCGCGATGTTCGGCTTGGTCGCGATGAAGCGCCCGACCGCCTCGGTCTCGGGATAGGAGAACGGCCAGTCGCCCGCGCCGCCCTGCACATGGTCGGGCTGCCAGCCCGCGGGCCAGTTGCGGTTCATGTCGTAGACGCCGGGACCGTCCTCGTTGATCTGCCCGTCGCCGTCGTTGTCGAAGCCCTCCTGGCCCGCCATCGACCACTCGCCGCGGCGGATGGTGCCATCGGCGCGCGGCTCGGGGTCGACGCGCTCCATGACGTTCGGATCGAGCTCGCTCCTGCGGTGCGTGCCGTTCGGATCGCGGCGCCACATCGTGCCGATCGAGCCGTCGCCGTCGAGGTCGTCGGGACCGTCCTCGTCGGCGACGCCGTCGCGGTCGTCGTCGGTCGGCGCCATGCCCGTGCGCGACGAATGCGGCGAGTTCTGCGCCGCGAACCAGTTCGCGCGGCCGTCGGGATTGAGGCAGGGGAGGAAGTACCACGCGGTGCGGTCGACGAGCTCGGTGAGGCGCGCGTTGCGGCCGTACTGCTCGGCGAGGTACCACGCGGTGTAGAGCACCGTCTCCGAGGCCTGGATCTCGTTGCCGTGGATGTTGCCGTCGATGTAGATCGCGGGCTTCGCGGTGTCGGCGCCCGTCTTCGGGTTGTTGAGGACGAGGGCGAAGACGGGGCGTCCCTGCGAACTCTGCCCGAGCTCGATGTAGGTGAGGAGCGCGGGGTGCGCCGCGGCGAGCGCCTTCGACTCGGCGACGAGCGTCTCGAAGTCGCGGTAGTGATCGAAGCGGAGGTCCGACTTCGAGGGGACGCGGTCCTGCGCGTGGGCGGCGGGCGCGAGGCCGGTGGCCTGCAGGGCGAATGCGGCGAGCGCGATCGGAAGGGTGTTCCAGTTCATCGGTCGTCTCCCGCGCGGCGCGCGTCGATCCGGATGTCGTCGAAGAAGGGGCCCGAGACGGTGATCGCGAGCGGGCCCTCGGCGGGCATGCGCACGATCCAGCTCGCGTCGTGCGACTCGCCCGCGGCGAGACGGTCGAGCTTCACGACGGGTCGACCCGAGAGGACCGCCGCCGGCTCGACGCCGAGGCGGATCACGACGGGCGGCACGACGCCCGTCGTGCGGCCCATGCTGGTGGTGGTCGCGAGGTTGCCCGCGTTCGTCACGCGGAGCTCGACGCGCGCGAGTCCGTCGGCGAGCGGCGTCACGACCGCGTCGCTCGCGACGATCTCGGGACGGCGGCCGGCGAGCGCCACCGCGAACGGCGCCGTCCGCTTCGCGAGATCGGCCGCCTGCGTCGCGGTCGGCGATTCGCGCAGGAAGGGCGCGAAGCCGCCGATCTCGACCGCACCCAGCGTGGGATGCTCGAACGCGCGCCACGGCGCGAAGCCGCGGCCACCGTAGAGCCGGTCGACGACCGCGAGCCACGCGGCCTGCTCGGCGTCGCCCGTCTCGCCTGGCGAAGCCGCTCCTTCCGGCAGTGGCGGCGCCTCGGGGCGCGACCAGCCGTTCGCGGCGACCGCCGCGATCCCGCGGTGATCGGCGAGCCAGAGAACGAGCGATCCGGCGAGATCGGCGGACTCCGACTTCTCGACGCCCGTCGACTCCCTCCACGACTTCGCGAACTCGCGGTAGAGGTCGTGGTCGTCGGCGTGGTAGACCATCGGCGTCCGCCCCGTGAAGTCGCGGTCCTTCGTGTCGGGGAACTTCGCGAGGGTGTCGTGGCGCCCGAAGACGATCGCGGTCGCGATCTCGGGATGCGCGCGGACGAACTTCGCGATCGCGAGCGACTCGGGCTCGCTCAGCGGGTAGGGGCCCGCATCCGAGGCGAACTCGGGGTAGCGGTGCGGGAAGTTCCGGTCGAGGTCGACGCCGCCCGAGGCGTCCTCGGCGATGCGGCCGTCGCCGTCGGCGTCGAGGCCCTCGATGAGGACCTCGTGCGTGGCGACCTCGCCCTTCGCCCGGTCGGCGCGGCGCACGATGCGCGGGTCGGCGGCGTCGATCACATGGGTCGCGCTGCGGCCGGGAGGCGCGACGCGGCGCATCGAGGTGACGAGTCCGTCGCCGTCGAGGTCGCGCGGGCCGTCCTCGTCGGAGGCGCCGTCGCGATCGTCGTCGACGCGTCGTGCATTCGTCGCGCGCGGGAGCCCGCCGAGGAGCGCCGCCTCGCGCGCATCGGGATTCGCGCGCGGAATCGCGAGGACCCGCACGCGATCGAGGAGCCCCGACTCGTCGGCGGCGAGCGCCTCGAGCGCGGCGAGCACCTGCGCGGTCGACGCGAGCTGCGAGCCGTCGAGCCCGCCGACGAGGAGGATCGCCGGCAGCCGACGGTCGGCGGGCGCGCGGCAGAGCGTGATCGCGTGGATCGGCTCGCCGCCGCGCGAAGTGCCGATCGTCTCGACGAGGTGATGCGGCCGCGCGGCGAGGGTCGAGAGGTCGACGCTCGCGAAGCCCGCGGGTGCGAGCGGACCTGGATCGGCGGAAGGCGCCGTGTCGGTCGTGTCGGACGGGGCTGTCGTGGCTGTCGTGGCGGCGACGGCCGGTGGATCGTCGGTCGCGGGGACGGAGGCCGCGAGCGCGGCCGCGACGGCGCAGGGGAGAAGCGCGATGGACATGGGCGCGGAGGATACCGCGCCCGGCGCCGTCGCCGTCAGAGCTCGGTGTCGATCTTCGCGCCTTCGAGGAGATAGAGCCCGACGAGCCAGTTCTCGACGAGATACGGCTCGACCTTGAAGAGCCCCTCGACCGCGCCGAAGTTGATCGAGTGGCGCTGCCAGCCCTTGATCGCGCCGGCGAGCTTCACCTCGATCGCGTCGTAGGGCGTGGGCGGGATGCCGATGCAGCAGCCATCCCACTGGTTGAGCATGACGAGGCACTCGCTCGCGGTCGGCGCGACGAGCGGGAACGCGAGGTAGCCCGAGATCCGCACATGCTTCCCCGAGAGGAACGCGATACGCGCGGGAAGCTTCTTCTCGCCGAGCCGGGGCGCGTAGTCCTCCTGCGCGCTCGCGAGGAACTCCCACGAGACCTCGTAGGGCTTCTCGGCGCTGCCGTCGCCCCGCACCGTCCATGCGTCGTCGACCGCGATCGCGCCGTCGGGAAGGCGCGCGAAGGTGCTCGGCAGGATCTCGGCGTGCGGGATCGCGGGAATGTCGGGTTCGAACGCGGCGAGCGCGGCGCCTTCGGGGATCGCGGGGCGCGCGGGCTCGGCGCTCGGCGCGCGCGCGGTCGTGGCCCCGGTGGGCGCGGCGGGCGTCGTCGGCTTCGGCGAGTACGCGGGTTCGACGCGAAGTCCCGGGACGGGCGCGGTGACGAGCGGCGCGACCGCGGCGGGCGTCGTCGAGGGCGTCGCGCCCGGGGAGGTCGGACTGGTCGGTTCGAGCGACGCGCTCGCCGCGGCGTCCGGACCATCGGTCGACGGGGCGATCTCCGCGGCGCGCGGCGTCGCCACCTCGGGCATCGCGTCGAACGCCTTCTCGAAATCGTCGGGGCCCGTGGCCGCCTCGGGCTGGAAGAGAACGACGAGTCCCGCGAGGAGAAGAAGCGCGACGATGGTCCAGACGATCTTCATGGTCAGGCTTCTGGTCGGGAGATCGGAGCGGGGAGAGGAATCGAGGCGGTGCGGCGGTCGGACCGTCCGACCGCGCGAGGCGGTGCGGCTCAGCCGAGCGGCTTCAGGTGATTCGCGACGGTCGTACGGTACGCGAGGATCGACGGCGCGAGGCCCGCGAGCGCCGCGAGCAGCGTCGTTCCCATCGCGACGAGGACCGCCGCGCGCGGATCGAGTTCGGGCGCGATCGCGAGCCCGTGCGCCTCGCGCATCCAGGCCGTCGCCGCGAAGAGACCCACGGCGCAGACCGCGACGCCCGCCGCCGCGCCCGCGAGCCCGACCATCGTGCTCTCGGTGAGGACGAGGAGGAAGATGCGCGCGCGGCTCGCGCCGAGGACGCGCAGGATCGCGACCTGCCGGCGGCGCTCGGCCATCGAGTTCATCATCGAGAGGAGGATCGCGACCGCCGACGAGACGAGCGTCGCGCCCGCCATCGCGAGGAAGAGGACATCGATCGAGCCGACGATCTGGAAGAGCCGCTGCACCTCGTTCGCGGGAAGGGCCACCGTCAGCGATCCGTCGCGGCGCAGGCGGTCGTACTGCTGCGCGAGCGCGGGAGGCGCGGCGAGCGGGTCGCGCGACGGGAGCCGCATGAGGACGCCCGTCACCACGCGGTCGCCGTCGACGAGATCGGCGGGGGTCACCTTCCCGTGGAGCCCCTCGCGCTCGCGGCGGTCGTGGGCGTGCAGCATCCAGCTCGACTCGAGGTCGCTGAAGAGCGCGCGGTCGTGCGGCGAGCCCGTCGGCTCGAGAATGCCGACGACCTCGAACTCGTACTCCTTGTGGACATGCGCATGCTCGTCGGCGCCCTCGCGCGACTTGCCCGAGCCGTGGGTGAGGACGAGCTTCGCGCCCATCCGCAGCCCCGTCTCGGCGGCGACCGCGCTTCCGAGGACGACCTCGTAGTTCGCGGCGAACGCGCGGCCCTCCGCGAACCTCCACGGCTCGCCCGCGACGGGCTCGAACTTCGTGAAGAACTCGGGCGTCGTCGCGACGACGGGGAATCCGCGGTAGCTGTCGCCGACCGCGGTCGGCACGAACATCGCCCAGGGGAAGCTCTCGCGCAGCGCATCGAGCGACGCCTTGTCGATCGGCGCCTTCGGCGGGTTCGCGTAGAAGATCCCGTTGAGGACCGAGACGAGCGGGCTCCCGTCGCGCGAGACGAGGAGATGCGCGTTGCCCGTGCCGCGCGAGAAGGCGCGCTCGCCCGCGGTGCGGAGCGAGAGGATCGAGAGGAGAAGGCCCGCGCTCACCGCGACGAGGATCACGACGACGGCCGTCGAGAACGCGCGGAGCCGGAGCGAGCGGAGGACGATCGCGAGGTCGCTCATGCGGCCACCTCCGCTTCCGTCGCCGCGGCGGCGGCGAGGCGGATCCGCCGCTCGAAGTGCGATTCGAGCGCGGGATCGTGCGACACGACGAGAAGCGCGGCCCCCGCGTCGCGGCAGGCGTCGCGGAGGACGCGCACGGCGTTCATCGCGTTCTCGGGATCGAGCGAGGCGGTCGGCTCGTCGGCGAGAACGAGGGCGGGGCGGCAGGCGAGGGCCCGCGCGATCGCGACCCGCTGCTGCTGTCCGACCGAGAGGTGCTCGACGCGCGCATCGAGGCGCTCGATGCCGAGCGAGCGGAGGAGGCCGTCCGCGCGCGACCGCGCGTCGCGGTCGGCGAGGTCCGCCATCGACATCGCGACGAGCACGTTCTCGAGCGCGCTGAAACCCTGCAGGAGCTGGAAGGTCTGGAAGACCATCCCGACCGACCGACCGCGCAGGCGGTCGCGCGCGGCGCCGTGGACGGCGTGCATGTCGGCGCCGCCGACGGTCACCGAACCCGCCGTCGGGTCGAGGAGTCCGGCGACGAGCTGGAGGAGCGTGCTCTTGCCGCATCCCGATCGGCCGACGAGGAGGAGCTCGCCTCCGCGCGGAAGGTCGATGTCGGGGAAGGCGAGCTGTGGACCGTTCGGATAGCGGAAGCGGAGTCCCGCGGTCCGGAGTGCGGAGGGTTGCTGCTCGGAGGCCATGGGCGGACTGTATCCGTCGCGGCGAGGTGTCGCGCATCGATGGCGCGGCGGGAAGTCGCGAACACGCGCCCCGCTCCGCCGTATGCCCCGCGCCGCGGACGGGGGGCCGCACGCGGCAGCAGACCCATGGCAGACGACCCACGATTTCCCTCCTCGGGTGACGCGCCCGACCCCGAGTCCTTCCGCGGCCGCGAGCACCTTGGAAGCCGCGATCGATCGCCCGCGCGACCGACGGGCGATGCGCTTCGGCGCGCGTTCGAGCCGAACGCCGTGTCGTCGGCCTTCGGGGCGGCGAGCATCTCGCTCCTCCTCGATCTCCTGCGCGACCGGTTCGAGTCGGGCGCGTGGAGCCCGACGCGGGCGCGGGTCCATGCGCTCGCGCTCCTCGAGCTCGTCCCCGACTTCGACTTCACGGGCGACGAGCTCGCGCTCCTCGGGCGGGCGATCGCGGAGGGCGAGCGGGGCCTGGGGTAGGATCACGGTCGTGCGAACCGCGAGTGCACCAATCGGACGCGTGATTCCGTTCGTCGTGTCGCTCGCGCTCGTCGCCTGCGACGCGCGGGAGCCGGCGCGCGACGCGGGGCCGACTCCGGTGTCGTCTCCCGTCTTGTCGGAAGCGTCGCCTCCAGCCTCCACGGAGGCGTCGCCTGGAACGGTGAACCCGCCGGACGCCACCGAGGACCGCGGTGGGCCGTCGACCGCGAGCACGGCCGATGACGGTTGGCCGGATCGATCGGCCTCCCTCTTCGTTCAGTTCGAGACGGCATCGGGTTCGCGGATGGCCGCGCTCGTCGTCGTGCGCGTCGAGGGAGAGGCGGTGGAGGGACGAGCCGTCGACGACGCACCCAAGGCTTCCGCGGGGGCCGACTCCGTGCTTCGATTCGCGCCGGACCCTCGCGACGCACCGCTCGCGCCCGAACTCCGGGTCCTCGACCGTCTCGGGCGAGAGGGCGCTCGTGCCGCACGGCACCTCACCGTCGAGGGCTGGCGACCCGGCGTCGAGGTGCTCGTTCGCCTGCCGAGGGAATTGCTCGCGCGCGAGGCCGAGCTCCTCGTGAACGGGGCGCCGTTCGCCGCGGAACCCGGCGCGCGCTTCTTCGACCTGCCCCTCTCGCGAGACGAGACGACGGTCCTCGAATGGACGCCCGCGCCGCCCGGCGCGCGACACGACTGAGCGCCGAAAAAGCGACCGACCGCGTGCTAGACGCGGTCGGTCGCATGGATCGGCCCGGGATCGTCGCGCCGTACGTCGCGCGATCCCTCAGAGCGGGCGTTCGGGCGTCCCCTCCCTCACGCAGGACTCGCTCTTTGGCGGGAGGAGTGAGGGCTCACTCCCAGCCGTTGCCGTCGAAATCGTTGCGCTCGTCCTCGCGGGGCTCGGGGCGCTGCTGACGCTCGCGGTTCGACTGCTCGATCATGCGGCGCAGGTAGGCGTTCTCGCGCCGCGTCGCCTCGAGATCGAAGACGAGGTACTTCACGCTGAGGCGCAGGTAGTCGAGCGCATCCTGGAGCTCGTTGACCGAGGCCTGCACGCGCTCGCGGCGCGCGGTGGCGCTGTCGACACCCTCGCTCGCGGCGGCGGCCCGGTCCGTGGGCAGCTCGCGGATGCGGTCGAGGATCTGGTTCATCTTGTCCTGGAAGCTGATCTCGTCCATGTCTCTCTCCTCAGGTCTTTGGTTGTGCTTGCGTGCCACGGTCGTGGCGACGGGAAAGGGAATGCAACCACCGTGCCAGCGTGGGGCACCGAACGATGTCGAGGTGAAAACGACGGGCGGGCGCGACATTCCCGGTCGCGCCCGCGCAGTTCATCGAGAGGGAGGTGGATCTGGGTCGGGTGTTGCGGCGGCGCGACACTTCCGAGACGGTCCGTGCGTCGGCGTTGCATCAGTGGTGCAACATGCGTGCGGATCGTCGGCGGGCGATCGGCGTCGTGCCTCGCGGGCTTCGGCCCGAGGCTTCTGGCGAGGTTCCGAGAGTGGTGCCGAACGCGGCGCCGAATGACGCGCCTGTCACGACGCCCGCGCCCGAATGCAGGCGCACCGCATGCGACGGCTGCGCGGCGCCCGGCGGACCCGCATCACGGAGGATTGCGTCGGACGGGCGACGCGCGGCCGCCCGTCAGCGGTGGCGATCGAGCTTCTGGAGCGCGGCAAGCGCGGACTTCGGCGCGTCGGCGAGGAGCGCGTCGACGGGCTGGCGCTTGCGGCGGAACTCGGTCACGAGCCGGTGGAGCTGCACATCGCGCTCGAGCGACCAGTCCTTGAAGAACTTCTCGAGCTCGATGCGCGGGAAGCGCGACAGCGGGTCGTCGAGACCGCTCTGGACGATGGCCCACTCGAGGAGCTTCGTACCCGCGTCGAAGCGGTAGAGGGCGAGCAGGTTCTTGAGTCGTCGCTCGGGGGTCAGGAACGGGTCGGTCGCGTCGGGCGGGAGCTGCGACATCGCCTCCTGCGGCTTCGACTTCGCGATCTCACCGAGCCAGCCGCCGGCGGAGGCCATCTCGCGCGCCGCGAAGGTGTGCTCGGCGGCGGGCGCCGACGCGTCGACGACCTCGAGTTCGGCGGCGCTCGCGAGGAGATTCTTGAGCCCCTCGTTCGCGAAGCGGATCGCAAGGCGCTGGTCGCGCGAGGTGCCGCGCGTGATGATCTCGACGCGGTTCACCGTGCCGGTGCCCCATTCGGGACGCTTGCGGTGGCGGACGGTCATGCCCTGCGAGAAGAGGACGGGAGTGTTCGTGGACGGAGTCATGGAGAGAGGTCGGACATCACCTGAACTC
>JBJOHC010000159.1:0-3156 GCA_046047955.1 Planctomycetota bacterium | reverse complement strand
TCCGAGAGGGACGGCGTGGACGAGCGAGGAGCGCGAACGATGGTCGGTGGACGATCTGTGGCATCTTCCTTGCGGCTCGACACGGCGGACCGTGACGCGTCGCTGGAAGTTCCGTTTGCTGGAAGCCCTTCTCCGCGGAGGGTCTTCTTCGGTGAAGGCCTCGTTCGGTGAAGGCCTCGTTCGCTGAAGCCCCTTGCAGCACGACCTCGAGGTCGCATCCGAAAGGGGAGCGGACGGGTGACTGTGCGAGCCGCGAGCGAGCGGAGCGCTGTGGACCGTCGGACGGATGGTCGGACGGTGGGGCGAGGGAACGCATCGCTGGACGGGCGATGCGTGATGCCGCGGGAATCGTCGAACATCGACGCATCCGGCGGACGGGTTTCGTCGCACCTTCGAGAAGGACCGAAGTCGTCGGCCATTCCGCGTGTCGGGTGTCACTCGCGCCGCGGCCCATTCGCGGGCATGCGCCGCAACTGGAACCCGCGTCATCGAGTTGCGCGGCGTTTCCCGCGGCATTTTCCGCAGGACGCGCCCCAAACCGATCGGTGGAATCGATCGGCGGAACCGATCGAAGGTGGACTCGTTCAACGACAACGCCCGCTCGTTCTTCCACTTGCAGTGCGCCGCGTGACGAGCCGAGTGTAGCACATTCCATCTCCATGCAAGCCGACGGGGACGAATTTCACGCCGATGGCGCGCCGGGGCGGCGAAGCCCGTCGCGGTCCGTGCGGACCTTTCCGCTACCCTCCGACCCATGACGAGCGCGTCCGCGACCATCCGCATCGCCTTCCTCGGCGACATCAACGGCGCGCCCGGGCGCATGGCGCTCGACCAGCAGCTGCCCGTCCTGCGCGAGCGGTTCCGCCCCGATCGGATCGTGGCGAACGCCGAGAACGCGCGCAACGGATCGGGCCTCACGCCCGAGCTCTACGAGCAGTTCCGCCGGCTCGGGATCGACGCCTGCACGCTCGGCGACCACGCGTTCCGCGAGCACAAGATCGTGCCGCTCCTCGACGACCCGACCAAGTTCGTCGCGCGCCCCGCGAACCTCTCGTCGCGGACGCCGGGCAAGCGCGTCATCCGCATTCCCGCCGACGAGCGCTGCCCGCGCGACCTCTTCGTCGTCACCCTGCTCGGTCGGATCTTCATGGGGTCGCCGCAGGCGAACGACCCGTTCGAGTGCGCCGACGAACTCCTCGCGGCGATGCCCGAGCGGAACCCGATCGTCCTCGTCGAGGCGCACATGGAGGCGACGAGCGAGAAGGCGGCGCTCGCCGCGCATCTCGACGGACGGGTGGCCGCCGTCCTCGGCACGCACACGCATGTGCCGACCGCCGACGGCCGCGTCCTTCGCGGCGGCACGGCGTTCCAGACCGATGTCGGCATGACGGGACCGCACGATTCGATCATCGGCCGCCGCACCGAGGCGGTGCTCAAGCACTTCACGACGGGCGTCCATGTGCCGTTCGACATGGGCTCGGGCGGCGAACGCGTGCAGGGGGCGCTCGTCGAGGTCGACGCCGCGACGGGCCGCGCGCGCTCGATCGAGCGGATCGACCTCCCCGCGCGGGTGCCGCAGCGGTAGCGGCGGGCGAGGCGGCGTCAGCCGTCGGCCGCGGGCGCGCCCCAGCCGCCGCCGCCGGGCGTCTCGACGGTGAAGACATCGCCCGCTCCGAGTTCGAGCGAGAGGACCGACGCGCGCGCGTCGATCGCGCCGCCGCCGACCGTCGCGTGCTGCGTGCCGCATGCGCCGGGCGCACCGCCCGCCATTCCCGCGGGCGCGTGCACGCGACGCGAGCCGAAGAAGGAGAGCGAGACGGGCGTGCGGAACTCGTAGCTTCGGACGAGTCCGTCGCCGCCGGGATGCCGGCCCGCGCCACCCGAACCCGCGCGCACGCGGAAGGCGCGGACGATGACGGGCGCGCGGCGCTCGAGGACCTCGACATCGGTGAGCCGCGTGTTCGACATGTGGACATGGACGGCGCTCGCACCCGCGTACGCGGGCCCCGCGCCCGCGCCGCCGCCGAGCGTCTCGTAGACGCCGAAGGCCGCGTTGCCGAAGAGGACGTTGTTCATCGTCGACTGGCTTTCGGCCGAGAGGCCGAGCGCCTCGACGAGTACGGCGACGACCGTCTGGCTCGTCTCGACATTGCCCGCGACGACGGGTGGACAGCGCGCGGGATCGCGATCGAAGGCGGGCGCGAGCATCGACGGCGCGATCTCGAGATCGACCGCGCGGAGGAGACCCTCGTTCATCGCGACGGGTTCGTCGACGAAGAGGCGGAGCGCGTACATCGCGGCCGCCTGCGTGACCGCGCGCGGCGCGTTGAAGTTGCGCGGGTGGCGCGCGACGGGGCTCGCGATCGCGATCCGGAGCCGACCGTCGGCGACGGCGACGGAGGCCGTGATCGGCGTGCCGTCGTCGAGGAGACGCGTCGCGGTGCGCGCGGCGGGGGGGCGCGCGGCGACGGCGCGGAGAAGCGCGCGCTCGGCGCGGGCGAGTTCGTCGGCGGCGCGCCGCGCGAAGCCCTCCGCTCCGAGTTCGGCCGCGAGTGCGCGCACGCCGTCGACGCCGTGGCGCGTCGCCGCGAGCTGCGCCTCGAGATCGGCGAGGTTCTCGTCGGGATTGCGCGAGGGGTGCGGTCCGCCCGCGAAGCGCGCCCGCGCGCCGTCACGGTCGAACGCGCCGCGCGAGACGGCGAGGAAGGGCGCGAGGACGACACCCTCTTCGGCGAGCGACCGCGCGTCGGGGGGGAACGACCCGGGACGCGTGCCGCCGATCTCGGCGTGATGCGCGCGGACGGCGACGTAGGCGACGCGCGCGCCTTCGAGATGGACGGGCGCGACCGTCGTCACATCGGGGAGATGCGAGCCACCGAACGCGGGGTGGTTGACGACGGCGACATCGCCCTCGGCGAGATCGAGCGCGCGCGCGACGGCGCGCGTCGCGACGCCGAGCGCGCCGAGGTGGACGGGGAGATGCGGCGCGTTCTGGACGAGCGTGCCGTCGGCGTCGAGGACGGCGCAGGAGAAGTCGAGGCGGTCGCGGATGTTCGGGCTCAGCGCGGTGCGCTCGAGGACATGTCCCATCCCGAGCGCGATCGATTCGAGGCGCGCCGCGAAGAGTTCGCCCTCGGCGGCGCCCGCGCGCGGCGC
>JBJOHC010000158.1:0-3462 GCA_046047955.1 Planctomycetota bacterium | reverse complement strand
CTCGGAGGCGAGAACGTCGTCGTGGGCGTCGCCGAGCGGGGCATGCTCGATCTGCCCGCGGGCATCTCCCTCTTCCGCGTGCCGTTCGAGGACGGTCGCGCGGCGCTCGTCGCGTGCGGCGTCGGCGACGACTTCAAGACGCGGCTCGACTGGGGAGGCACGATCCTCGGGATGCCGCTCGCGGACTTCTGCCGGCGGGCGGGGCTCGAGCCGACGGACCTCCTCCGCGGAGACGGCACGCTCTGGGACGCGCCGCTCTGGCGGAAGGGACGGACGCGGCTCGCGGACCTCGCGTGGATGTGGCGCGGTCGCCGCGCGCCGCGCGCGTGGCGCGAGGATCGACGGCGCGTGAGCATGCGCGACATCCTCGCGCTCGCGTCGTCGGGCGAGATCGCGGCGGCGCGCGAGGCGATCGCGCGCCGTGCGGCGCTGCGCGAGCCGAATCAGGCGCTCGGCGGCGCGCGCGACGGCGCCGACGCGCGCGCGATCGCCGAGGCGATGGCGGAGGCGGGCCGCAAGGCGCGGCTCGAGGCGACGGCGCGGCTCGCCCGCGCGCTGCCGGCGATCGCCGACCATGGATGCCGCGGGCATCTCGCGGCGCTCGGCTCGATCGTGGCGCCCGGTCCCGCGCTGCGCGCGCCGCTCCGCGAGCAGGCGTTCGCCGCGGTCGGGGAGGGAGTCCTCGGGTCCTTCGAACTGCCGTCGAGACCGGTGCGTGCGGCGATCCTCCACGACCAGGCGGTCTGGACCTCGACGCCCGTGCGCGTCGACCTCGCGGGCGGATGGAGCGACACGCCGCCGATCTGCAACGAGGTGGGCGGCGCGGTCGTGAACGTGGCGGTCGCGCTGCGCGGGCAGCTGCCGATCCAGGTCGTCGCGAAGCTCGACGAGACCGCGCGCGGCGAGGATCCCGTCATCCGCATCACGAGCACCGACCTCGGCGAGACGCGGGTCATCCGCACGACGCGCGACCTCGCGAGGCGCTCCGATCCGACGCGCTGGTCGAGCCTCGCGGAGAACGCCCTGGTCCTCACCGGCGCGGCGCCCGCCGATCCCGACGCGTCGCTCGCGAAGTGGCTGCGCGAGGTGGGCGGCGGGATCTCGCTCACCATGTTCTCCGCGGTTCCGAAGGGATCGGGACTCGGAACGAGCTCGATCCTCGGCGCGGCGACGATCCGATGCCTCGACCGCGTCTTCGGGCGCGAGCGCGGACGGGGCGGGTTGCTCGCCGCGACCAGCGCGCTCGAGCAGATGCTCTCGACGCGGGGCGGCTGGCAGGACCAGGCGGGCGGTGTCGTCGGCGGCTTCAAGCTCGCTCGGACCTCGCCGGGTCCCGTGCAGATTCCATCCGTTGAATCGATCGATGTTCCGCAATCCATCAGCGAGGCTTATGGATCGCGCGCGTTCCTCCACTTCACGGGCGAACGCCGGATGGCGAAGAACATCCTCGAGAACGTGGTGTGGGGATGGCTCTCGCACGAGGCGCGGGCGAGGGAGGCGGTCGAACTCCTCGCAGGGAACGCGCGCCGCATGCGCGTCGCGCTCGCCGCGGGCGACGCCGAGGCCTCGTTCGCCGAGATCGACGCCTACCGCGAGGCGAAGACGCTGATCGATCCGGGCAGCTGCCCGAAGTGGATGCGCGAACTCGCGCACGGCTGGCGCAGGGATCTGACGGCGTGGTCCTTCGCGGGCGCGGGCGGCGGCGGCTTCCTGCTCGTGGTCGCGCGATCGGCCGAGGCGGCGCGGAGGCTCCAGTCCCGCATCGCGCGGAACCGCCCGCATCCGCGGGCGCGCACCTTCCCGTTCGAGGTCGATGCCGCGGGGCTTCGCTGCGACATCCTGTGAGGGGCGCTAGTTCCGCGCGCCCGCCGCGAATGGAAGCCGGAGCCCGAGGTATCCGAGAGCGCTCAGCAGCGCGGCGGTGAAGAAGGCCTCATCGAGGTTCCCGACGAGCGGGAGGTTGTCGGGAAGGAGCTCAAGGACTCCGAGGCCTGGATTCACGAGGTAGACGACGCTGACCGCCGCGACGGCGAGCGCGAGCGTGGTGCCGAGGCAGGACCTTCCGTCGCGACGAACCTCGCCGCGGACGCGTCGGGATGCGCCGCCTTCCGCGCGATGGACGGGGCCCGACGCCACGGGCGTCGTCGCCGCCGTCGTCGCCGTCGTGGATGGAACGGGCGTCGCGGCCGATCCCGCTTCCGGTGGCGTCATCGTCATGGCGCGCATCGTAGGATGCGCCCATGGAACGGGAGGCCGACCGCCCCACGCCGCTCGACACGAGCCGACCATGGCTGAGCATCGCGGGATGCCTCGGTGGCGGCGTGGTGCTCGCGGTCTTCGGCGTCCTCCTTGTCGCGGCGATCGTCGCGCTCGTCCTTCTTCGGGGATGCGGCGGCGGCGGACCTCCGATCGAGATCGAACTCGAATCCGCGCTCGGCCGGCTGCGCGAGGCGCCCGCGCTCAAGGTCGCGACCCGGGAGATCTCGGTGCGCGTCGAGGTCGAGCGCCCGAATGTCGCGAACCTCCGTCTCTGGCCCGACTCGTTCGGCGGAGGCTGGCCCGTCGAGATCGGCCGGACGCGCGCGACCGTCGTCGCGCCGTCGAACCGCGTCCAGTACATCGTGCCGCTCGATCGGCAGGCGCCGGTCGCCACGGTCTGGGCGGACGACGGACTTCGGCGGACGGTCGTGGTGACGCTTCCCGCGCCGCGCGTCGACGAGGAGCTCGTCGAGGTCGAGAGCGATCCGCGCGCGGTGCGCGTCGAGGTCGACCGCGACTGGGCGGACCATCTCGTCGGCGACGGCAGCGCGCGCGATCTCGCGCTCGCCCGCGTGCGCGAGGCCGTCCTCGAGGAGGCGTCGTCCGACACCGCGCTCTTCGAGGTGCGGGAGAAGGCGCGCGCGACGGTCGAGGGGATGATCCGGGCGCTCCTTCCGCCCGCCTGGAGCGCGCACGACATCCGGATCCGCTGGGACGACGAGCCCGACGACTCGACTCCGCGGCCGCTTCCTTGAGCGTCGGGATCGGCGCGCGCGCTGATACAGTGGCGCGGATGCCGTCGGCGAACCGCTTCGATCGCACACTTCTCGGCCGCGCACTCCTCCTGGGAGTCGCGCCCGCGGTGCTCGTGGTTCTCGCGATGGTCGTCGTCAACGGATACCGCGCGTGGGCGGGCGTGGGCGCGGCGCTCGAACGCGAGCTTCGCGACGCGACCGAACTCGCCGCGCGCGAGATCGACATCCGAAACGCCCGCAACGCGGAGCTCGTCGAGATGATGGCGCGCGCGCAGGAGGCGGGCATGTTCGGTCGTCGCGCCGAATCGCTCCGCTTCCTCGAGCGCATCGTGCGCGACAATCCCGAGGTCTACGCCGCGTACCTCGCGTACGAACCCGGCGCCGATGGCCGCGACGGCGAAGGCGCGGGACCTGGCGTTCCACCCGAAGCGCTGGGCGAGGGAGGCCG
>JBJOHC010000157.1:0-3906 GCA_046047955.1 Planctomycetota bacterium | reverse complement strand
CGACTGCCTCACCGCCCTCGAGCGGTCCGAGGGCTGACCGCGAGCGAGAGCCCCGCGCGATCGAGGACGATCTCGCATCCCGACGACACGCGCCAGCGCCGCGGATGCCGCGCGCCGTCGGTAATCGCCTCGGCGATCTCGTGAAGCGTGGGACGCGCGGGATCGACCGGCTCGCCCACCGCCGCGGTGCGAAGGCGCACGAACGCCTGCACCACCGGAACGCGCAGCGCCGGATCGAGCGCCTCGAGTTCCCCGCGGGGAATCGCGTCGGCGAAGCCCTCGGCGAATCCACCCACGATCCGCGCAACCTCGCGATCACGCCAGGCGAGTAGACGCTCGAACTCGTCGAGCGCCGCGCCGCCGCGTGCGGCGGCCGCCTCGATCCACGCGGCGGCCGCGGGGTCGGCGCGGAGCGCTCCGCGCGAGCGGTGGGCGTTCGACGGGTCCTCGATCCAAGGCACGCCGACATCCCCGAGCATTCCGCGAAGATCCGCGCGCGTCACGCCGAGGAGCGGCCGCAGCAGCCAGGGATCGGGCGCACCGTCCGCACACGCCTCCGCGAGATCGGCGCGCATCCGCGCCCAGCGCGCGCCGACGACCGCATCGGCACCACCCCCGCGCGCAAGCGCGAGGAGCGCCGTCTCCGCGCGGTCATCGGCCTGATGCGCGGTGACCATCGCCACGCAACCGAGTCGGCACTGCCAGCGCCGCGCCGCGCGATAGCGCGCCTCGCGCGCGTTCGCGAGGAGGTTCCCTCCCGCCGCGACCTCGAGGCGCTCCGACGCGACATCGCCGATTCCGAGCCCGCGCGCCCACTCCATCACGAACGCGGCCTCGTCGGCCGAGCCCACACGCAACCCATGGTCGAGCGAGAGGACCGCGAGCCGCGACATCCCCACCGACGTGCGCTCGGCGAGCGCCGCCGCCGCGGCGAGAAGCCCCATCGAGTCGCTCCCGCCACTCACGAGAAGGAGAAGCCGCTCCGAGTCCGAGGAGACTCCCGCGTCGCGGAAGGCGCGGGCGAAGCCGTGCGCGATCGGCGGAAGAAGTGCATGACGCCCCACCGCGACGCGGATCGCGTCGCCCTCGCGCGGGGTCACCCGCCGGTCCGTCTCAAGGCGCGCCACGAAGGCCCCGCCCGGTCTCGCCCGCCGGCGGCGCGAGGCGCGCCCGCGGCTCGAACCGCAGCACCGCATCGATCCGATGCGAATTGGGAAGCGTGTACTCGAAGCGCACGCGACCGAGATGGGAGAGCGCCTCGGCGACCGCCTCGAGTCCGAGCGCGACACGGTCGTCGGGCGCATCCCCCGCGAGCGGCCGCCAGCGTCGGATGATCGACGCGGCGCGCGGTCCGTCGCAGAAGCCGAGCCCGGCGACCTCGGGTGCGTCGGCGACCACCTCGCATGGGGCGCCTTCAAGTCGTTCCGCCGTGTCGCCGAGCCAGGAATCGTCGCTTGCGAAGACCTGCCAGCCCCCGCAGCGCGTCGCCCGCGTCGTCCAGCAGAGGCTCGCGGAGCCGAGGCGCATCGGCGCGCCAAGGTGACGGTCGAGGAACGGCCCGAGGAGCGGCGTGCAGCGCATCGCGGCCGGCTCCTCGGAAGCGCCCGCCATCGCGTCCGCGGGGGGTGGCGCCCCCACGGCATCGGCCGGCAGATCGGCCGCCCGCTGGAGGCCGCAGCAGACCCCGCGCATGAGCGCCTCCTGGTCGGAACGCGCCTGCTCGGCGTCGTCGACCCGCCACGCCATCGCCATCGATGGAATCGGAAGCTCCGCATGGTCGCCGACGGCGACGACGCGCTGGCCCGAGAGATTCGCCCGCATCGCGGGCGACGGCGCGAACTCGGGCACGAGCGCGAGGAAGAACGAATCGGTCGCCGACACGCGGCCATCGGCGGGCGTCGCGACGACGAAGGCCGCACGGTCCTCGAACGCCGCCGTCACGCGCGCGTCGATCCGCGCGGGCTCCACGGGGCCTCCGAAGGGCGAGCGGAGATAGTCGCCGCGGACGGTCGCCTCGAGGACCGTGCCGCGACCGCCACCCGAACGCCGCGGCCGCAGCGAAACGACCGTCGCGCCGCCGAGCGGCGCACCGTGCCGCACGAAGATGCGGATCGGCGCATCGCTCCCGAGGAGCGGCTGCACCAGCGGTTCACCGAGGAGCGATTGGGCGGGATCCTCGCGGACGATGCGCGATTCGGCGCGATCGAAGAGCCGCTCGTCCGAGCCCGTCGGCATGAGCAGAAGCCACCCGCCCGTCCGTCGACCGACGAGCTCCTCGCGCGCCGAGGCGTATCGGCCGGGCGCCACGAGCCGCGCGCCGAGCGTCTTGAGCACGCGCTCGCAGCGGTGATCGTCGGCCTCGATGCCGATCATCCACGCCGAGGGCGCCGCTCCGTCCGACGGCCCGAGATGGAAGGCGATCCGTCCCGAGAAGACCTCGCGCGCGAGGACATCGGTCTCGGCGTTCGCACGGCGGGCGAGCGCCTCGAGGCGACGCAGCGCATCGGCGCCGGCGATCGAACCGACGATCGGCCGGATCGCCTCGCCCGCCTCGCCGTCGAGGATGGCGGCGAGCCCACGCGCATCGAAGGCGACGGTCGCATCGCGCGGCGCGAGCGCAAGCCCCGCGTTGTCACCCGCCGCGGCGCCCGCGAAGGCCAGCGCCACGACGCGGAGCATCGTCCGAAGCAGGAACCCGCGCGGGAGCATCCCTTCGGAACGGGGCGCGGGGGCGGACCGTTGTCCGGGCGTGCGCATGGCTCACGAATCCTCGATCGGCGCGCGCGCGTCGCTCGGACGCCCCGCCTCGCGCGCCCCGCGATCCTCGCTCTCGCGCGGCGCATCGGAGATGAGCGGCGCGACGATCGAACCGAGAACCTCGATGCCGTCGCCGAGCGCGGCTCCGCGCTCGCGCAGTCCGCTCTCGACGACACGGGTCATCGGAGGGGGCGACTCGACGGCGCCGGTCGCACGGAGGAAGTCGTGCAGGAAGGGAAGCGCGCAATACGCGGTCAGCGCGAGAAGGGCGGCGAACCCCACGGGCAGCACGCTGCGTGGAAGCTCCCGCATGATGCGATCGGCGAGAAGCTCGGCGCGCGCCGCGTCGCGCATCGCATCGCGCCGGGGATGCGCCTCGCGTCGAAGCGCGAGGAGGATCCGCACGAGCATGCGCTGCGAACGCGCGCGTCCGACGCCACGGTCGGCCCATTCGTCGCCGCGGCTCATTCGAACACCTCCTCCGGGCGAGCGACTCCGCTGCATTCGATCGCCTCGAGCATGCGCCGTCGCGCGCGGAAGAGATGGCTCTTCACCGTGCCCTCGGGCATCGAGAGCTCCTCGGAGATCCGCTGCACCGACCAGCCCTGCTGGTGGAAGAGGAGGATGATCTCCTTCTGCGGCGAGACGAGCGCATCGAGCGCGACGCCGACCATGCGGGTGACGCTGCCCGTCCGCTCGACCTCGGCGAGTTCGGCGTCGGGAGTCCCCGCCGAGCCCGCGCGATGCTCGACGAGCTCGCTCTGCGCCGCGGGGCGCATCTTCTGCATCGCGTTGACGAGGAGCCGCTTTCCGATCGTGAAGAGCCAGGTCGAGAAGCGGAACCGCTCGTCGAACCGGTGGAGCGACTTGATGACGCGGACGAACGCCTCCTGCGCGATGTCCTCGGCGAGTTCGGGCTTGCCGCACATCCGGAGGAGGAACATCTCGAGGGGGCGCTGGTACGCGAGGACGAGCTCGGCGATCGCCGCGCGATCGCCCTTCTTCGCGCGATCGATGGTCCGCCGTTCGGTCGTGGGATCCAGCATCTCGGGGCGCTCCAGGTGAGCCGAGTGTACGGGTCGGCGGCGGGTCCGTTCCGCAAAAAGTGCGATTCGCGCGGACCTCGAGGCATCGCCCGGAACACCGCCG
>JBJOHC010000156.1:0-22473 GCA_046047955.1 Planctomycetota bacterium | reverse complement strand
CGTCTCGTCCGAGGCCGCGGGCGGTGGTTGATGCTGGGTTCGCTGGTCGCGGCGCGGCCTCGGCCGATCCGCTGGCGCTCGCTTCCTCCTCGTTCGGAGTGGTCGCGTAGGCGCTGCGCGCCTTTGCGAGCACGCCTCGCTCGTCGGTCGCTCTCGCCGGCAAGGGGCTTGCGGATCCTGCGCCGGGCGTTGCCCGGCTTCGGATTCGAATCCCCTTGGGGTCACTGAACACGACAGCGCCCGCGGCTTCCGCCGCGGGCGCGCGTCGCCACGCGTCGCCGTGCGCGATTGCGCCTCTCTCGCGCGGCGGATCGCGCACCGCCCCCCGAACCCTCGCGCTCCGCCCGCCCCCGCGCCGATACCGTCCACGCGATGGCCGACACGCGCATTCCGATCGACATTCCGCATCACGCGACCGCGCTCGTCGTCGGGCGAGGTGCGATCGCGCGGCTCGGCGACCTGCTCGCGGCGGAGGGGCTCGATCTCGCGGGCCGCCAGGTCCTCGTCGTCTCCGACGCCGCCGTCCTCCCGCACGCCACGCGGGTCGAGACCGCGCTCCGCGCCGCGGGTGCCGACACCGCCCGCGTCGAACTCGTCGCCGATGAGCGCCGCAAGGCGATGCCCGCGGTCGAAGCGGTCTGGCAGGCGGCGCTCGCGGCGCGGCTCGATCGGCACGGTCTCGTCGTCGCGGTGGGCGGCGGGCTCGTCGGTGACCTCGCGGGCTTCGCCGCCGCGACCTACCTCCGCGGCGTCGCCTTCGTCCAGGTCCCGACCACGCTCCTCGCGATGGTCGATGCGGCCATCGGCGGCAAGACGGGCATCAATCTGCCGCTTCCGGACGGCGGCCTCGGCAAGAACCTCGCGGGCGCCTTCTGGCAGCCGCGCCTCACGGTCGCCGATCCCGATGCGCTCGCGACGCTGCCCGTGCGCGAACTCCGCGCGGGACTCGCGGAGTGCGCGAAGCACGCGGTCCTCGCGGGCGGCGGGCGCTGGGCGCAGCTCGTCCGCGACGCGGCAGGGCTCCGCGAGGGAGACGCCGCGGCCCTCGACCGCCTCGTTCCATCGTCGGCCGAGGTGAAGGCCGCCATCGTGGCCCGCGACCCGCTCGAGAAGGGCGAACGAGCGCTCCTCAACCTCGGTCACACCTTCGGGCACGCGATCGAGACGCTTCCCGAGATCGAACTCCTGCATGGAGAGGCGGTTGCGATCGGCCTCGCCGCCGCCTGCGCCACGGCGCGCGCGGGTGGTCTCCTCGCGCCGGGGACGGCCGTCGAGATCGTCGGTCTTCTCGGCGATCTCGGACTTCCGACCACGCTTCCCGCACGCGCGGGCGCCACGGTCTCCGCCACCGAAGTCCGCCGCCGCATGGGATTCGACAAGAAGAACGCGGGCAGTCGCCTGCGCCTCGTCCTCCCCCATGCGCTCGGCGACGTGCGCATCGTCGAGGCGCCGCCCGAGCCCTGGATCGACGCGGGCCTCGCCTCCATCGGCTGCCGCTGAGCGCCGTCGCCGCTTCACGGACCCCAAATATTCCCGCGGAAAAGGGCTGGAGACCGATATCCAGCGCCCATGCGCGTCCTTGCAATCGTGAACCAGAAGGGTGGCTGCGGGAAGACGACGACCGCGGTCAACCTCGCCGCCGTCCTCGCCCGCGACGGTGCCCGCACGCTTCTCGTCGACATGGATCCCCAGTCGCACTGCGCCGCGGGGCTCGGCGTGCCCGACCTCACGCTCGAGCGCACGATCGGCGACGCGATGGTCGCCGATCACGCGACGCCGCCCGTCGCCGACGAGTACCTCTGGGAAGTCGGTCGCAACCTGCGCCTCGCGCCCTCGAACGTCGGTCTCGCCGCGCTCGAGGCGCCGAACGGACCGCTCGCGCAGCGCTACGACCGCGATCGTCGCCTCGCGCGCGTGCTCGCGCAGTGGCAGGACGACTTCGACTGGTGCGTCATCGACTGCCCGCCGACGATCGGCCTCCTCACCTACAACGCGCTGCGCGCGGCCGACCTCGTCCTCATTCCGGTCGAGACGGGCTTCTTCAGCCTGAAGGGCGCGGAGAAGCAGATCCGCACCATCGAGTCGATCGTCGCGCGCTTCGGTCGCGAGATTCCATTCCGTCTGCTGCCGACCCTGATGAACGAATCGCGCGCGCTCTCGCGCGATGTCGTCGCGGCCCTCGCGCGCCGCTTCCCCGAGGCGCTGCTGCCGGTCGCGATCCGCGAGCACGAGGAGCTGCGCGAGGCGGCGAGCTACGGCCAGTCGGTCTGCGAGTTCGCGCCGGGTGGCGAGGCCGAACGCGACTTCGAGGCGCTCGTCGCCTGGCTCGGCGAGCATCCGCCGCTCGCCCGCGCGCTCGCCGAGGTCGGGGGCGGCTTCATTCCGCGCATCGAGACCGAGCCCGCGGCGCTCGAGGCGCTCCTCGGACGGACGCCCGCCGGGACCGCGGCGCTCGCGCCCGAAACCACCGGCGCCGCGCCTGCCGCGACCGTCGTCGCGTCGAGCGCCGTCGCTCCGGTGTCCGCGTCCGGCACTTCCGCCGCAGCCGTCTCCCCAGCCATGTCCCCGGCCATGTCCGCACCCGCCGCCGTTCCCGCGACGAGCCGCCTCGCCGATGTCGCGAGCCGCGCGCTCGATCGCGACGGTCGGCTGCGCCTGCCGACGCCGCATGGCATGCGCTTCGGCGTCCGCCTCTCTCCGGCCGCGCCAGGCCTCGTCGTCTTCGCCCAGCCGGTCAGCGCGCGCGCGACGAGCGTCGTCGGCGACTTCAACGACTGGAATCCCGCCGCCCATCCGATGCGCCCCTCGGCCGACGGCGCGCGGCTCGAGGTCGCGGTCGCGCTGCCGCCCGGCCGTCACCGCTACCGGATCGCCTGCGACGGCGTGGCGATCGCCGACGAATTCAACACCCACGCCGACCTCGGCGCCCAGTGCAGCCTCGTCGAGGTGCCCGCCGGCGCCCATGCGGCGGTCGCGACGGCGACCCGCCACGACCCGAGCCTCGCCACCGCGCGCGGCGCCGCGGAGGAGGGCGTCCGATGAGCGCGGTGCCGAACGACCCCTTCCGCTCGAACGAGGATGCGTTCCTCGGACCGGGCGGGCGCCGCTCGATCGTCCTCGTGGGGCACCTCCCCGTGATGAGCGGCCTCTGGCTCTCGCAGTACGCGAGCCGCGAGACGCGCCGCGTGCCCACCGTCTGCATGCTTCGCCTCGAGCAGGACGCGGTGCAGCTCGAACTCTTCCGTGCCGGACCGCAGCGCATCGGCCTGCGCGCGCAGTCGACGCTCGTCGAGGCGCTGCGCGCGATCGCGCCGCTCGTCGACCGCTGGCTCGTCGTCCCGCGCAGCGGCGAGCCCGTGCGGCTTCCCGAGGGAACGACCGATGTCGTCGTCCTGACGGGCGCGACCGAGCTCGCGCGCCTCGCCGCCTACGGCCTCGTGAAGGCGGTGGCCGAGGCGCAGCGCACGCCTGTCGAGGGACGCGCGACGCTGCCGATTTCGGTCGAGGTGCTCGGTGCGACCCCCGACGAGACCGAGGAGGTCCGACGCGACCTCTCGCTCACGGCGCAGGCGTTCCTCGAACTCGATCTTCCGATCTCAGGTGAATTGCAGCGCGTGGCGCCCGTCGAGAGCGCCTTCCGCGGCACCTTCGACGCGCATTCGCCGACGCTCGAGGATCTCTTCGGCATGATCCGCGACGCCGAGCGCGCACCCGCCCCGAGGCCGATCGCCTCCGGCCGCTCGCGCGCGCTGCCCGAACCCGGGCCGCTCTCGGTCGGAGACCGCTTCGCGCCGCGCCGCGACCGCGTGCCGCCGCGCGCCCGCGTCGTCTCGGCCGATCCGTCCGGCGAATCGCCGTTCGAAGTCCGCGATCCGACGCCGATCCCGTTCTCGCGGAATGCGGACGCGGTCGCTCCCGCGCCGCGCCCGACCGTCGGAGACGCGGGTTCGATTGAAGTGCCGGGCGAAGTGCCGAATCTGGCGCCCGCCTCCGCCCGTCCGCGCGCCTTCGAGGAAGCGTCGGGGCAGGGGAGCCCGACGCCGCCGCGCGCATCGGCGATCCGGGTCGACGCGATCGCGCCGACGCCCGTCGAGATGCCTGTGCCGAAGCCCGTCGAGACGCGCCCGACCACGGACTTCGATGCGCGCTCCGCGCTCGATCGCGAGGCGCCGTCGCGCGTCGCGCCGCGGCGCGCGAGGGGAGTCGGTGCGGAAGGACTTCTCGCGCCGGACGCGCTCGCCGATCTCGTGTCGTCCCTTCCGGGTGTGGCGTCGGAGGCCGACCGGGTGCCCGCGCCGCGTCGCGATTCCGCGCGATCGAACGCGCCGCGCGTCGCGTCGAATGACGTCGCCGCGGCGAGCGGCCGCGATGCCGGACTCGCCTCCGCCGCCGGCGTCCCCGCGCCGACCGCGGAGCGCCCGCCCGTCGTGCCGGCGGTAGACCTGCCGTCGGAGGATCCGATGTCGGAGGATTGGGGGTCGCAGGATCGGAGGTCGGAGGATCGGAGGTCGGGAGGCATGATGGCCGACGCGGCCACGCCTCCCGCGCCGATCGCGCCCGCGGCCGGCTCCGCCCCGCGCGCCACCTTCGTCTCCGCGCCATTGCCGACGCCGCTCGCGCCGCATCTCGGCGCGTACGAAGTCCTTCCGTACCGCGCGCCGCGCGGTCCCGCGGTCGAACTCGCACTCGCCGCCGACGGCACGCTCCACCTCATCGCGCCGCTCGCCGATCTCGCATCGCTCGTCGCGACGCGGCGCTGGGCGGTCGAGCACGCGGCGCTCCTCACGGCCGCGTACCCCGCGCTGCGCGGCTCGATCGAACCGAAGATGCACGTCGTCACCGGTTCGACCGTCGACGCCCTCGCCTCCGAGGGGGTCGCCGGTGCGGGAATCGCGCTGCACGCGCTCACCCTCGTCGAGATCGGGAACGCGCGCGGCTGGCTCGCGCAGCCGATCTCCGTCTGAAGCGTCCGTCCGAAGCGTCCCTCTTCAGGGTCCCGCTTCTGCGTCCCTCTTCCGCTTCTTCGCGCCTTCGCTCCGAAGCCGCGCCTCATCGCGCGGGCAGCGTCTCCTCGAGGATCCGCAGGAGATTCGCGTGCGCGAAGCCCTCGCGCGTGCCACCCGTGTCGCCGTATCCCGCCGCCATGAGCGCGTCGAGCAGGCGCGGGTAGTCGCGCACCGACTGGAGTTCGAGCGGAAGCGCCTCGCGGCCGAAGCCGCCGTCGAGATCGCTCCCGAGTCCGACGCGCCCGCCGCCCGCGATCCGTGCGGCGTGCATCGCGTGGCGCACGCAGTCGTCGAGCGTCGCGCGGCGTCCGTCGGCGAGGAAGCGGCCGTAGAGGTTGAGCCCGATCCATCCGTCGCGCGCGGCGATCGCCGCGATCTGCGCATCGAGGAGATGCCGCGGACTGTCGGGAAGGAGCGCCGCGGCGTTCGAATGCGTCGCCACCACGCGGGCGGCGGTCGTCTCGAAGAGGTCGTCGAACGCCTCGCGCGAGAGGTGCGACGCGTCGTGCAGGATCCCGAGCCCATCGAGCGTCTCGACGAGCCGGCGGCCCTCGGGCGTGAGGCCGCCGGGGCGTGCGTTTCCGCCCGCGTAGCGGCTGCCATGCCCCCACGAAAGTCCGACGACGCGCAGCCCGCGCGCGTGCCACCACGACGCCTCGTCGGGATCGCGGATCGGATCGGCGCACTCCATGAGGAGGATCACCCCGAGCGGGCCATCGCCCGCGACGGTCGCGGCGAGATCGCCGCGCGTCCGGACGATGCGGAGCGCGCCCGCCTCCTCCATGCGCTCGTACCACTCGAGCTGCACGAGCCCCGCGCGGTGCGCGCCCTCGCGATCGGCGGCGTCGCGGTAGGCGACGCGCTCGGTGGCGGGATCGCCGCCCATCTCGGTGAAGATCGTCGCGAGCGCGACGCGCACGCCGCCCTCGCGGAGCGACGCGAGCGTGAGCGCGTGCGGCGCGCGGTCGTCGACCGCGGCCGACATGTCGCGTCCGTTCACGCCGAGGTACGCGAGATCGAGGTGTCCGTCGGCCCAGAAGCGGGGCGCCGCGCGCGAGGGATCGTCCATCGCCGCAAGGTACGCTCCGACGCGGACCGCGGCGGGCGGCTACGCTCCGCGCCATGGCGACCGATGCGACGGGACCTTCGGCGGACACCGCGATCGCGCCCGATCGCGCGGGCTCCGGCGTCGGCGCGCCCGTCTGGAACGGCGCCCTCGACCCCGGCGAGATCCGCCGTCGACGCACGGTCGCGCTCGCCGTTCTCGTGTTCTCGGGCGCCCTCCTCGCGGTGGCGTGGAGCCTTTCGCCCGCCCGAGAGGGCTTCGGCACGCATCGGGCCCTCGGACTGCCCGAATGTTCGTGGCCGGTGCGCTTCGGGGTACCATGTCCGTCCTGCGGCATGACGACCGCCTTCGCGCACGCCGCGAAGGGCCGGATCCTCGCGAGCGTCGAGGCGCAACCGATGGGTGCGCTCCTCGCCCTCGCGACCGGCATGGCGTTCGTCGGGTCGTTCTGGACGCTCGCGACGGGTCGCACGGTGTGGCCCGTCTACGAGCGGGTGTGGAACGCGCGCGGCGCGTGGATCCTCGGGATCCTCGCCCTCCTCGCGTGGGGCTACAAGACCGCGACGATGCGCGGCTGGATGGGTTGACCCGCGCCCAGGGCGAGACGCCGACGAACGATCGAACGAGCAAGCGAACGAACCGACATGCACGCCATGCACCAGACCTCCATCGCCCGCGCCGGCCGCCGACTCGCGACGCTCGTGCGCCAACCGATGGCTGCGATCGCCGCGGCGGGACTCCTCCTCGCGGGCGCGAGCGGCTGCGTGGCGGGCGCGATCGGCGCCATCGGCAACCAGATCGAGCGCGGCAAGAAGCTCGACCTGCCCGCCGAGTACGACGGCCTCGAGAACGCGATCTGCGCTGTCATCGTGAACGCCGACTACGCGACGCTCGTCGAGCATCCCACCGTCGTCGGCGATGTGACCGCGAACGTCTCCGCCCGCATCCGCCAGTACGTCCCCGGCGCGACGGTCCTTCCGCCCGCCGAGGTGCTGCAGTACCAGTACGAGCGCTCGCAGTGGCGCGCGCTTCCCTACGGCGAGATCGCGAAGGAGCTTGGCGTCGACCGGCTCGTCCTCATCGATCTCTACGAGTACCGCCTGACGCCGCCCGGCAACAGCTACCTCTGGGATGGCGTCGCCGCCGCGAATGTCAGCGTCATCGAGGCCGACGGCCTCGCGCCCGACGAGTTCGTCTACTCGAAGAACGTGGTCGTGCGCTTCCCCGACAAGGAGGGCGTCGGCCGCGAGTCCGCGCGTCCCGACCAGATCCAGCGCGGACTCCTCACGCTCTTCATCCAGCGCACCTCGTGGCTCTTCTACCGCCACATCGAAGACAAGTATCCCCAGAACTGATATTCCCGAGCTGATGCTCCCGAACTGACCGCGCCCGCGGCGCCGCGCGCCGCGTGCGAAGGAACAGCCCCATGCCGAACCAGTCGTCGATCCTCCGCCGTCCCGCCCTCGCGACGCTCGCGTCGGCGTCGATGGTCGCCGCGACGCTCGCGCTCTCGGGCTGCAACATCGTGACCCCCGTCGCCTACGCGATCGAGGGCACGGGGCAGATCGACGCCGAGTACGTGCTGCCCGACAAGAAGACCGTCGTCTTCGTCGACGATCCGCGCAACATCCTCACGAGGACCGCGCTGCGCGCCGCCATCGGCGACGCCGTCGGCG
Organism: Planctomycetota bacterium; assembly: GCA_046047955.1. Taxonomy (GTDB): domain Bacteria; phylum Planctomycetota; class Phycisphaerae; order Phycisphaerales; family SM1A02; genus QWPT01. The sequence goes on along the minus strand of JBJOHC010000156.1, from coordinate 14,725 downwards.
CCGAGCTCTACGACCGCGAGCTCCTCACGACGCTCGTCAACACGCGCGACGCGATCGCGATCTCGCGCCAGGGCGTCAGCGGAACCGTCGACGCGCCCTCGGCCGGCGACATGTCGATGGAGGCGATCGCGCGCGCCCTCGACTGCGCGCAGATGATCTGGATCCGTCCGTACACCTGGGATGTCGTCGGCCGCAGCGACACGCAGGGCATCCGCCCGACCGCGCAGGCCTATGTGCGCGTCCTCGACTTCGACCTGAAGGCGCGCGCCTACCCGTCGCCCGAGGTCCTGCCGCGCGGCCGCGAGATCACCGCGATCATCCGCGAGACCGACCCGAACCTCCTGCGCACGCGGGCCACGCGCACGCAGGTCGAGGACGAGCTCGCGGCGAAGCTCTCGCGCGAGATCACCAAGCTCTTCTACAAGCACGAGCGTCTCGACCTCGGCGAGAATCTCGGCACCCGCAAGCGATGACCGCGCCCGCTGCAGGCGATTCGCGCGAGGCCGCCGCGGCGTCGGCGGAGTTCGCGCGTGGCGTCGTGCATGCGGCATCGTTCGAGGACTCGGACGGGCCGACCCTCGAGCGGATCGCGCGCGAGAAGGCGCCTGAAGACCGCGTTCTCCTCCTCGGGCCCGCGACATTCGCCGAGGCGTGCGCGCGATGCGCGCGCGGCGAGGATCGTGCGGCTGGTGCCGCGGACGGCGTCCTGCGCGTCGGCCGTGCGGCGGGGGCGTGGCGACTGCCGCGCGCGGCCGCGGAGTGGTGCGCGGGTCGCGAGATCGTCTCCCACGGGTGGCGGGCGGAAGCGGTCGTGCGTCACGGACTCGTCGAAAACGCGCCACGGGCATGCGCCGCGCCCGCGCGGATCCGTCTCGCCCAGGTCCCGCGCACGCTGCCGCCCGCCCCGTCCTGGCCCGACGCGCGCCGCCCGCGCATCCGACGCGAACTCGGCATCGCGCGCGACGAGTTCGCCGTCCTTCTCGGCGGCGAACCCCCCGAGTGGTGCGATCCCTCCTTCGTCGTGCGCGCGATCGCGATGGCGTCGGTCGCGGGCGCCCGACTCCGGCTCGTCGCGTCGCCGCGCGTCGCGCGGCTCGAACTCGCGACGCGGTTCCTCGTCGACGCCGCGGGCGCGCGACCGCCGGTCGTCGACGCGCGCGCCGACCGTCCGTGGGAGCTGCTGCCCGCGCTCGACGCGCTCGTCCTCGATCGCGATGGACTTCCCGACGCGCCCGTCGACTGCCGCGGCTGGCGTTCGCGCCGGCTTCCCGGCATCCCGCCCGACCTCGACGCGGGCGGACTCGTCGGCGAACCCATGTCGCCGCTGCCCGCGCTCTGGGCGCTCGCGATCGGCGTGCCCGCGTTCGTCCACCGGTCGATCGAGCTCGGCGCGCACGGCGAGGCGTGCGGCGGGGGGGGCGATGCGGGCGCGCGCGTCCAGCGCTTCGACCGCGATGTCGCGGCCTTCGCGGACGCTCTTCTCGCGACCGCACGCGCCGCTCAGGACGCGCGCGCCGCGAACGCGAGCGCCGCGTCGCGGTAGAGCGATCGGAGGAGGTCCTCCGGCAGCGAGAACCCGACGAGTCTCGGCGAATCGAGCGGGCCGAACCGCGCGGGATCGACCATCGCGAGGTCGGGATCGGAGATCGGCGACACGGTCTCGCCCTCGGCTTCCCACATCATGCGGAGCGCCCAGTAGCGGCTCGCGTAGAGGTCGACCGCGTCGGCGCGGCTCGTCGCCTTGCGTGCCATGTCGGACGACTTGTCGCCGTCGCGGAGATGCTCGTCGGTGGTGACGATGTCGGTCCCGAAGAGGATCCGGCCGCGCCACTTCGAGAGGAAGCCGACGATCTCGTCGCGCGTGTGGCGGCCGAGTTCGCGCACCATCCACTTCGTCGCGCTCGTGTCGAGGTGGAGGTTCGGATGCGCCTCGAGGAGCCGGTCGAGGAACGCGAGATCCTCGGGGAACCCACCCATGTGGGCCGCGATCCACGGCATGGCGAAGCGGTCGAGCACGCGTCGCAGCGGCGCGTAGTGGTCGAGCTTGTGTCCGTAGCGGCTGGCGTCCGCGTACTTCGTCGCGAACCAGGTGTCGGGATCGGCGACATGCGTCATGCAGCTCATCCCGAGCCGCTCCGCGAGGCGCATCTGCTCGATCCGCGTCGAACCGTCGAGCGCGAGGAGGTCGCGGTCGCCCGCGTCGAGACCGAAGTCGATGAAGCGCGGCGCGTTCCAGAACTTCACGATGCGGCAGCCCGCCGCGTGGTAGCCCTCGATGCGGCGCAGGTAGTCGGTGCCGTGCGCGGCGCGCTTGTCGGGCGCGTGCCAGTCGGGCACGGCGATGAACTCGATCGCGTCGCCGAGGAGTTCGCGCATCGCGGGGATCTCCTCGAGACGCGTCATCGAGAAGGTCCGCTCGACGCCGTACGCGCGCGCGATCGGCGCCCAGAGCCGCGCGGCCTCGAGCCCGTTGATGTGGCTGTGGATGTCGACGATCCCGTATCCGAGCGCTGGAAACGCGGGCGCCTCCGCGAGGTAGTCGAGTCCGAGACGGTTCGACGGCTCGTCGCGCAGGGCGGCGGGTGGCGGGGGAAGCGTGGGCATGACCGCGAGCGTAGGCGAAGCGGCATCGCCTGCCTCGGTCGCCGTCCACGGTGCTGCGTTCGCGATCAGCCGTGCGTGCGCGTCGCGCGCTTCACGCCGCGGCCGCGTTCGCTCGGCGAGTCGCCCGCGGGGATCGGCTCGGGGCGCGCGCGAGGACGCGCGCGGCGCGGCTCGACCTTGGGCGAGTCGCCGGTCGTCTTGCCCGCGACCGTTCCCGCGGCCCGAAGCGCGGCGCCAAGTCGCGGGGCGGGCGCGTGTCCGATGCCCGCGTCGAGCACGGTGCCGACATAGAGCTCGAAGTTCGTCTCCATGTCGAGGTGGCGCACGACCTCGCAGTCGAACCAGGCGGTCGCGCGCTTCACGATCGGGGCGCCGAGGCGGCCGCGCTCGTGGGGGAAGGTGAGGAACGGATCCTCGCCGATCCGCCGATCGGGGCCGAAGATCCGCTGCAGGAGCCGCTCGTCGGGCGCGAGGAGCGACACCGAGAACGTGCGGCTGTCGCGGATGAGCGGCGACAGCGGATGGCCCTTCTCCATCGCGACGAGGAGCGCCGCGGGCAGCGTGCCGCAGAGCTGCACGCGCTCGATGAGCCGGCCATCGCGGACATCGCCGCAGGCCGTCGTGATCAGAAAGGTCGCCGCTGGCACGTGTGCGAGGGCCTCGAGCATGGCGTCGGTGGGGGGCGCGATCATGGCGTGTGGTCGACGGAGCGGAGGCGGCGCGGACGCGTGGTGCGGCGATCGAGTGGGGGCGGATCGGACGACGGAAGGCCAGACGGGTCTTCTGCCGATGTAACTGCAGAACTATGCGAGCGTTACGGCGGCGAACCACCTGGCGAGCGAAAAATGCCTCAGAAAAAAGTGGGGCAAAGTGGGGCAAAGTGTTGAGAGGTGGGGCGATGTGTGGTATCTTCCCATCAGACACGGTGGGATCGCATGTTTCACGGCGAGTTCGAACACTCCCTCGACGCGAAACGACGGTTGGCGATCCCGGCGGGTTTCCGCGAGCTGCTGAACCTTCGTTGTGCGGGTGACATGCTGCTCGCGGCGCCTGGAGCGAACGGGTGCCTGTGGCTCTGGCCCGAGCGCTACTACCAGGAGGCGACGGCGGATCTTCGGAAGCCCGAGATCGTTCCGAAGCCTGAGACGGCGAGGCAGGCGACCTACGTGTTCTCGAATACGGCAAGCGTGCCGTTCGACAGCGCGGGGCGGATTCGAATCCCGGACCGCCTGCTCGAGAAGTACGGCATCGAAGGCCAGGCGGTGGTCCTCGGTGTCGGGTACCACCTTGAAGTGATGACGCCCGAGGAGTGGCGGATGCGTCAGGCCGAAGACGAAGCCGAGCTCGACATGTTCGCAGCCTTCGGCAAGCGAAAGCGCGCCTGATCGGGCATGCCCGAACGGACGCGAGGATCAGACGACGCGGAACGGACCGGAAGGTCCCGACCGAACTTGGATCGAAACACCGGTGGCGCCGCATGGATCGCGACGGCATCGGAGGGCAGGGGAGCACCGGCAACGGTGCCGGACGGCGGAAGCGCAAGGATGCGCCGAAGCGCGGCCATTGAGGCAATGGCCGAACGACCGGATCAGCCGCGCCACGGGTGCGCGCGGATGGTTCCCCCGGCATCGCTCCAGCCCGGCCACGGATCGGCCGGGCATCCGAGGAACGCTGGCAAGGACGCCAGCCGACCCGGACTGCGGCTTCGGCCTTGACGGGCCGGGGCCGCTTTCAGACTCCTTCGTTCCGACGACCCGCCCGTCGTTGGAACGAACGCGCGCGCGCCGAGATGGCGCGCGCGCGTTTTCAATGCGAGCGATGTTCGGTTCAAGCGGCGTCAGCCGCCTTCGGTCGCGGGACGGATCGATCCGATGACGCCGCGGCCGTCGGCGTCCGCGGAGGCGTTGATCTGATCGGCGACTTCGCGGCGATGGACCTCGACGGTGCGCGGGAAGTCGAAGGCGACGCGCACGCGATCGCCCTTCAGCGAGACGATCCGCACGACTCCGATCGGAGACGCGGGGTCGCCGATGACGACTTCTTCACCTTCGCGGCGCGTGATGACCAGCATCGAGGGACCTCCTGTCCGGGGATTGAACCCGTCCGCCGCATGGCGGACTTGGTCAGACTAGCGGAGGCGGAGCGTGACGCAAGGCGCGTGGGCTCGCGGAGTGGAGAATTGACGATCCCGCGCTCGCGCGTAAAGCGTTTTGCGATCGAAGGTTATGGGGCACTTGTGAGCGTGGTCGGGGGCAGGAGGACCTGCGAGGCCGACGATCGCTCAGGCCACCGACTCGATACGGAGGTCGTCGCTGATCTCGCTGCGGAGCGTCCGCTCGATGCCGTGGTGGAGCGTCATGCTCGCCGACGGGCAGCCGACGCAGGCGCCGTGGAGACGCACGCGGACGATGCCATCCGCCGTCACCTCGACGAGCTCGACATCGCCGCCATCCTCCTGCACCGCGGGGCGGATGAGGTCGAGCACGCCGCGCACGCGCGCGACGAGCGCGTCGTCGGCGCCCGCCTGCGGGGTCGGGTCGTGGTTCTCCGATCCAGCCATCGATCACCGATGATACGGTTTCGGTCGGTCCGACGCGGGATGCAGGGGCTTCCCTGACATCGTCCGGGCCTCGCGCGCCTTCCTCGCCCGCCTTCCTCGCCCCCGTCGTCCTCGCCGCGTCGGTCCTCCGCTTCGAGTTCCGCCACCTTCCCCGGGCATCCCGACCGCATCCCTCCCATGCATCCGCGCCGCCATCCCATCCTGCGTCCGCTTCCCGCCGCACTCCTCGCGACGCTCCTTCTCGGCGGCTGTCGGCAGGGGCCCGAGTCGGTCGCGGATCCGGCGGCGGTGCTCGCCCGGACGGGCCTCTCGCGCGAGTCCTACTTCGACGCGGTCGACGCCGCCCGCATGCGCGGCGTCGACGACCCGACGAAGGCCGCGCTCCGCCGCATGATCTCGGCGCCCGGGTATCCGATCGACGCGCGCGAGCGGGCGTTCGGGCTCCTGCTCGAGGCCGATCCCGACGCGATCGAGGCGGCGCTCGCGAACAGCCTGCCGCGCATGATGGATGTCTCCTGGCGGCGCCGCGTCTGCCAGCTCGTCGGCGAGGCGCGGCTCGAGGCGATGGTGCCGACCCTGATCCGCGCCTGGGCCGTCCCCGTCGGCGCGCTCGAGACCGATCCCGAGCGCCCCGAACGCGCGGCGCTCGGTGTGATCGTGGGCGAGGACCGGATCGGTGCGACCCTGCTCGCGACGATGCGCGACGCGGACCCGCGCACACAGGCGAATCTCCGCGCGCGGTGCTGGGAGCTCCTCATGAAGTCGGGCGACGGCGCGAGCCTCCGCGCGCTGCTCGCCGATCCGGCGGCGACGGGCGACGACGGCATGCTGACCGATCTCGCGCGGATCTCCCGCGAACTCGGCCTCCTGCCGACGACGCGCGAAGAGATCCTCTGGGCGCGCGCCCTCTGCGAGCCCTCGCGCGCGGCGTACCTCGACGAGGCGCGGGCGGCGCTCGCCCGCATGCCCGCCGCGCGCCGCGAATCGCTCGAACTCCGCGGCGTGTCGATCGCGGTCGCGGCCGCGAGGCGCCGTCCCGATCTCCTCGCCGCGACCGAACCCGACCTCTTCGCGGAGCTCGTCGGCCGGACGCGGAACCGCCGTCACGCATCGCCCGACTTCACGGGCTACGGGAACGGCTTCACGGAGAATCCCGTGCAGCAGCGCGACGCGCTCGTCTGGAGCGACCTCGCGGCGATGCTCCTCGCGCTCGACGCGATCTCCGACGAGCGCTTCCGCCGCGAACTCTTCGCGCTCGCCGACCGCGACCTCGAGGACCGGACGACCGAGTTCGGCGGCGTGATCGCGCTCGATGGCGAGGCACGCTTCGCGCTGCGCGAGTTCGAGCCGCGCTCGCGGACGAGCGACCTCCGCTACGAGAGTCCGCAGGCCCTCTTCGACGCGCTCTACGAGGGGCTCTTCCACTTCCACCTGCACGCGCAGAAGTACGAGAACACGCGCTACGCGGGCCCGCACCTCGGCGACTTCGCCTTCGCCGACTCGACGCGCGCGAACGCGCTCGTCTTCACCTTCCTCCGGACCGACGAACTCGGCGCCGACTTCTACCGGCACGGCCGCATCGTCGTCGACCTCGGCGCCGCCGACCGGCCCGAGGGCTGACCGACGGCGGTTCCGCATGCAGCTCGCGCTCATCGTCCAGCTCTCGATCGCGATGCTCGCGGGTGAACTCGCGGGTTCGCTCGCGCTGCCCGCGTGGGCGGGCGCGATCGTCCTCGCGGCGGCGCCACTCGGGACCTTCGCGGTCGGCGCGTGGCTCGCCGCGCGCGCCGCGCGGGCGATGGACCGCCGCGAGCAGGCCGCGGTCTCGCGCGCGCTCGCCTTCCACCGCGCGGCGCCGTGGCTCGCGGCGATGGCGATCCTCGTCGCCGCGCTCGGCGCGCTTCCGCTCGTTCTCGCGTCGGTGCTCGGGACCTTCGGAACGGCGCTCGTCCTCCTCCTCGCGGGCGTCCTCTCGGCGCTCGCGGCGGACGCGGCGCTCTGGCCGCTCGAGCGGCGCATGCGCGAGGCGCTCCTCGTGCGCGAACTCGACGAGGGACGCACGGTGCACGGGGTTCCGTCGCGCGGGGCCTATGTCCTCGCGAAGGCGCGGGCGGGGCTCGGGCCCTTCCTCGTGCCGCTCCTCGTGCCGGTCGCGATGGCGGAGGCGGCGCGCCTCGTCGCGGAGCGCGTCGCGCCCGACGCGGTCGCGGTCGCGCAGCTCGCCGGTGCGGCGGGGGGCGCGCTCGTCCTCTTCGCGACGGTGCCGCTCTTCGTTCCCGTCCTCCTCGGGCTCGAGCGGCTCTCGCCCGGACCGCTCCGCGACGAACTCGCCGGGCTCGCGCGCACCGCGGGCGTCGGCGTCCGCGAGATCTGGGTCTGGCCGACCGCGGGGCTCTCGGCGAACGCGGCCGTGATGGGCGTTCTGCCCGGCCTCCGCTGCGTCATGCTCACCGACGCGCTCCTCGAATGCCTTCCGCGCGACGAGGTTCGCGCGGTCATGGCGCATGAACTCGGCCATGTCGTCCGCCGGCACATGCCGTGGCTCCTCGTCGTCATCCTCGGATGCTGGTCGGTCGGCGCGCTGGTCGCGACGCCGGTCGTCGTCCTCGTCGCCGAGGGATTCGCCTCGGGCCTCGACGACGCGGCCTTCGCCGAACGCGCGCCGTCGATCGGGCATGCGGCGGCGCTCGCGCGCGACGCGCTCGTTCTCGCCGCGGGGCTCTGGCTCTTCGGTTTCGCGAGCCGCCGATTCGAGCGCGACGCCGACACCTACGCCGTCGAACTCCTGAGCCGCGAGGAGGGAAGCGCGCGCGCGACGCCCGCGGCCGTCGCCGCGATGCGCGGCGCGCTCGGGTCGGTCGCGTTCCTCGGTCATGTCCCGCCCTCGCGTCCGAGCTGGCGGCACGGTTCGATCGCGTGGCGGCAGGCCTACCTCGCGTCGATCGAGTCGCGGCCGATGGCGGGGCTTCCGATCCGCTCGACCGTCGCGCTCCTCGAGTGGGGCGCGCTCGCCGCGATCGCGTCGGCCGTCGCGCTCGCCCTCCTCTGAAGGGCGGCCGTACACTCGCCCCATGGCTTCCGGCGCCGACACCGATTCCTCGCTCCGCGCGTCCTCCGCGGCGACGCACGACGCCGTGCGGCGGCTCCCGTTCGTCAAGATGCACGGGATCGGAAACGACTACCTCTACATCGACGCGGTGTCGCCTGGCGCGGTCGCGCGCCTCGCGACGGCCGACCTCGCGCGCGCCGCGCGACTCGTGAGCGACCGCCACTTCGCGGTCGGAAGCGACGGGCTGATCGCCGTCTGCCCGCCGACGGTCGCGGGGGCGGACCTCCGCATGCGCATGTTCAACGCCGACGGGAGCGAGGGCGAGATGTGCGGCAACGGCGTGCGCTGCGTCGCGAAGTTCGCCGTCGACCGGGGGCTCGCGCGCGCGAATCCGCTGCGCGTCGAGACGGGGCGCGGCGTCCTCGAACTCGCGTGGGAGGCGGATGGCGACGGGCGCGTCGCGCGCGTCTCGGTCGCGATGGGCGCGCCGATCCTCGCGCACGCGCGCATTCCCGCGGCGATCGACGGCGTTCCGCCCGACGCGGCGGTCGTCGCGCATCCCGTCGACCTCGCGCGGTTCGGCCCCGAGGACTGGTGGCGCGCGGCCGGGGTCGAGCCCGCGATCACGCTCGTCTCGATGGGCAACCCGCACGCGGTCCTCGTCTGCGCCGATCCCGCGAAGGTCCCGCTCGAAGTCGTCGGTCCGCGCTTCGAGCGCGACCCGTGGTTTCCATCGCGGATGAACGTGCACTTCGTCCGCTTCGGACCGTCGCCCGAGGATGCGGTCATGCGCACATGGGAACGCGGATCGGGCATCACCCTCGCGTGCGGGACGGGCGCGAGCGCGGTGTGCGTCGCGGGCGTCCTCCTCGGTCGTTCGGCGCGCACGCTCGAGGCGCGCCTGCCGGGCGGACCGCTCCGGCTCGAATGGCCCGCCGACGACGCGGGCGTCCGCATGACGGGGCCCGCGACCGAGGTCTTCGCCGGCGAGGTCGATCTCGAGGCGCTCGCCGCGTCGCTCGCGGCGCATGGAATCGCAACGACGGAGAACGCCCGTGTCTGATCGAAGCACCCCGTCCGACCCGCGCGCCACGCTCGAGATGGAGATCGTTCGGCGACTCGCCCTCCGATCGGATGCGATGGTGGCGGAGCTCGCCGAGTGGGTCGCGATCCCGACCTGCTCGGGTCACGAGGAGGGGCTCGCGCGGCTGCGCGCGATCCTGCGCGCGCGCCTCGCGGCGCTCGGTGCGGCGATCGACGAGGTCGCGGGCGATCCGCGGCCCGCGTGGCTCGTGCTGCCTGGGCAGCGCGCCGATCAGGCGCCGCCGCCCGCGCTGCGCGCGATCGCGAAAGGTGGCGTCGGCCGTCCCGTCCTCGTCACCGGCCACCTCGACACCGTCCACGATCCGGCGGGTGCGTTCGACCGGCTCGAGCGCGTGTCGCCGACGCGCGCGACCGGGCCGGGTGCGATCGACATGAAGGGCGGGCTCGTCATCCTCGTCCACGCGCTCGAGGTGCTCGCCGAACTCGGCGTCCAGGTCGCGTGGACCGTCCTCCTCAATTCGGACGAGGAGACGGGCAGCATCCACAGCCAGCGCGCGATCCGCGCCGAGGCGCGCGCGTGCGCGGCGGCGGGGGGGATCGGTCTCGCGATGGAACCCGCGCTTCCCGACGGGACGATCGTCCTCGAGCGTCTCGGGAGCGCGACCTTCCGGATCGAGTGCGAGGGGCGCGCCGCGCACGCGGGCCGCGACTTCGCGCAGGGCGTGAGTGCGGTGAACGCGCTCGCCGCGCGGATCCTCGAGGCGTCGCGGCTCGTCGATCTCGAGGCGGGAACGGTCGTCAACATCGGGCCGCTCGAGGGTGCGAAGGCGACGAACATCGTGGCCGACCGCGCCCGCGCCTGGGGAAACGCGCGGTTCAGGGACGCCGCGCGAGAGGACGCGCTGCGGGCGGGGCTGGCGGCGCTCGCGACCGCGCCCGACGCGGAACTTCCGCGCACGCGCGTCGACTACGAGTCGAACCGTCCCGCGAAGCCGCGGATCGCGGCCGTCGAGGCGATCGCGGGCGAGATCCGCGCGATCGGCGAAACGCTCGGAGAGGCGGTCGGCTTCGGGAAGTCGGGCGGCGTCTCGGATGGCAACCTGATGCAGGCCGAGGGGCTCCCGACCATCGACACGATGGGGCCGCGCGGCGGCAATCTCCACCGGACCGACGAGTACATCGACCTCGACTCGATGACGCCGCGGGCGGCGATGCTCGCCATCCTGCTCTCGCGGCAGGTCGCCGCCCCGTCCCGCCCCTGAATCCCGCGCCCTACGCTGCAGGTCCCCTCGCGAATCGGACGAAAACAGGGGTCCGCGGGCGGTCCGCCGTGCCCGTTGCGTCCCGGTTCCGTCCCAGTTCCCGCTCCGGTCCGTCTCCATTCCGTTCGGCCTCACGGCCGAGTTCCGCTCGATCCCGCTCGACCTCCCGAATCCGCGTCCGTCCACCGTCGCACTTCCTCCCCGCAGTCCACGCGCCTCCGCGCACCGCACGCTTCTCCGCGGTCTCCCCATGACCACGCCCACCGAACCGTCCTCCACCGTCGGCGCCAGTCTCGCCTCGAGCCCGTCGATCGACGCCGCCATCCGCGCGATCATCGACGAACTCCGCGCGCGCAGTGCCACGATCACCTCCGCGCGCCCCGCCGACGCCGCGCAGCGCGAAACCCTCGCGGGCTGGCTCGCGCGCGCGACCGATGTCCGCGGTCGCGGTCCGCTCTATCCGTACCTCGGGTCGGGCGCGGGCAACGGACCGCTCGTCGAGCTCGTCGACGGCAGCGTGAAGTGGGACCTCATCAACGGGATCGGCGTCCACATGTTCGGGCACGGCGATCCCATGATCGTCGAGGCGTCGCTGCGCGCGAGCCTCTCCGACCTCGTGATGCACGGCAACCTGCAGTTCAACGCCGAGGCGATCGAGTTCGCGGAGATCCTGCGCGACGAGGCCGCGCGCACCTCGCGCATGAAGCACTGCTTCGTGACGAACTCGGGCTGCATGGCGAACGAGTCCGCGCTCAAGGTCTGCCAGCAGAAGACGCTCGGCGCGCCGCGCATCATCGCCTTCGCCGACTGCTTCATGGGCCGCTCGACGACGATGTCGCAGATCGGCGATGCGGCGGCGTACCGCCAGGGACTCGCGCTCAACATCCTCGTCGACTACCTGCCGTTCTACGACCCGACGCTCGGCGAGCGCTCGATCGAGATGGCGGCGTGGCACCTCGAGCAGCTCGTCCACCGCTATCCCGGCGAACACTGCTGCCTCATCGCCGAGCTCGTGCAGGGCGAGGGCGGATTCCGCACCGCGCCGCGCGAGTTCTTCGTGCGTCTCTTCGAGATCGCGCGCAAGGCGGGCATCCCCGTCTGGGACGACGAGGTCCAGACCTTCGGCCGCACCGAGAGCATGTTCGCGTTCGAGCGGCTCGATCTCGGCGAGTACATCGATGTCGTCACCGTGGGCAAGATCACGCAGGCCTGCGCGTGCCTCTACACCGCCGACATGAATCCGGGCCCGGGACTCCTCTCGGGCACCTTCGCCGCCGCCACGAGCTCGCTCGCGACGGGGAACGCGATCCTGCGCCGCCTTCGCGACGGTGGCTACTACGGTCCCGATGGCCGCATCGCGCGCCTGCATGCGGCGTTCCGCGAGCACGCGGAGGCGTTCGTCGCGCGGCATCCCGAGTGGTTCCCCGAGATCGAGGTGGGCTTCGGCCGCAAGAGCCGCGAGTTCGTCTCGGGCACGGGCGGCATGATGCGCCTCACGCCGTTCGGAGGCGACAAGGCGCGCATCGGGCGGCTTCTCGCGAACCTCTTCGAGGACGGCGTGATCGCCTTCAGCTGCGGCCACGGCCCGTACCACCTGCGCTTCCTGCCGCCCGTCGGCGTGATGCAGCCCGAGCAGTTCGGGCCCGTCTTCCACATCATGGAGAAGTCGTTCGCCCGGACGACCTGAACGCGATGTTCGTGATCCGACCCGCCATCCTCGACGACCTTCCGACGCTCCTCAAGCTCGCGAAGATGGTCCACTTCATCAATCTGCCCGCGGACCGCGACCTCCTCTCCGCGAAGGTCGGCCGCAGCCGCCGCAGCTTCGTGGGCGAGGTCGACGACATCCGCGAGCGCGAGTTCATGTTCGTCCTCGAGGACGCCGCGAGCGGGGAGGTCGTCGGCACCTGCTCGATCCTCGGATGCGTCTCGTGGGAGGGGCATCCGCACATCTACCTGCGCACGGGGCGGCGCGAGTACTACAGCGACGATCTGCGCATCGGGCAGGTGCACTCGACCCTCGAGATCGGCACCGACGAGAGCGGCCCGAGCGAGGTCGGCGGACTCATCCTCGCGCCCGGCTTCCGCGGGCGGCCCGAGCGGCTCGGCTCGCTGCTCTCGCTGATCCGCTTCCACTTCATCGGGCTCCACCGCGAGCTCTTCGCGTCGCGGATCCTCGCCGAGATGATGGGGCCGCTCACGCCCGATTCGGGGACGCCGCTCTGGGAGTACCTCGGCCGCCGCTTCATCAACCTCAGCTACCGCGAGGCCGACCTCTTCAGCTCGCGCTCGAAGGAGTTCCTGCTCAGCCTCTGGCCGAAGGGCGAGGTCTTCGTGTCGCTCCTGCCGCCCGAGGCGCGCGCCCTCATCGGCCGCGTCGGCGAGGAGACGGTGCCCGCGAAGCGCATGCTCGAGCGGCAGGGCTTCGTCGATCACGGGCATGTCGATCCGTTCGACGGCGGTCCGTACCTCGAGGCGGTGATCGAGGACATCCCGCTCGTTCAGCAGACGACGACGCTGCGGCTCGGCGAGGTGCGCGAGCCCGCGGGCGCGCACGAGGCGTTCGTGAGCCACAAGGGGCGCGGCGGTTTCCGCGCGACGCGCAGCCGGTTCGAGCGGCAGGGCGACCGCATCGTGCTGCCCGAGGCGACGGTCGCCGCGATCGGCGTGCCCGCGGAGGGCGCGGTCGGATTCACGCCGCTTCCCTCGACGCGCGCGCGGCGCGACGGACACTGAGCGCGGCGTCCGCCGCGAAGGATCGACACCGCAGAAGGAGATCGCGATGACCGCATCGGAAGCCATCCTCGGTCGCGGCGCGGCCGACTTCATCGACGGCCGCTGGCGCCCGCTCGCGGGCGACGGCATCGTCACGCGGAATCCCGCCCGTCCCGACGAGGTCGTCTGGGCCGGCACGCCCGACCCCGCGCACGCCGAGGAGGCGGTCGCGGCGGCGCGCCGCGCGCTGCCCGCGTGGATCGCGCTCGGGATCGAGGGGCGCCGCGAGGCGCTCCTCCGCTGGCGCGAGGCGTGCGTGGCGCTCGCGCCGCGATTCGCCGAGGGAATCGCGCGCGAGATCGGCAAGGTGCGCTGGGAGGCCGAGCTCGAGGCGAAGCTCCTCGGCGACAAGGTCTCGATCACGCTCGAGGACCGCGTGCTCGCGCGGATCGCGGGATTCGAGGTCGCGGCGGGCCCTGGAAAGACGGGGATCTGCAGCTTCCGTCCGCACGGCGTGATGGCGGTGCTCGGACCGTACAACTTCCCCGCCCATCTTCCGAACGGCCACATCGTGCCCGCGCTTCTCGCGGGCAACGCGATCGTCTTCAAGCCGAGCGAGAAGGGCGCGGCGGTGGGGCAGCTCTTCGGAGAGGTCGCGCTCGCCGCGGGGATTCCCGCGGGCGTTCTCAACATCGTGCAGGGCGGCCCGGCGATCGCCGAGCGTCTCGCGACGCATCCCGAGGTCGACGGCGTCCTCTTCACGGGGTCGTTCCCCGTCGGTCGGCGCATTCTCGAGCGGAACCTCGACACGCCCGGGCGGATCGTCGCCCTCGAGATGGGCGGGTCGAATCCCGCGGTCGTCACCGCGCGCGCCGATCTTCGCCGCGCGGCGATCGAGTGCGCGCGCGCCGCGTTCGCGACGACGGGCCAGCGCTGCACCTGCACGCGCCGGATCGTCGTCGAGGAGGCGGTCGCCGACCGCTTCATCCCGATGTTCCTCAAGGTCGCGTCGAACCTCGTGGTGGCGGCGGCCGACGACGGCGTGCCCGCGTTCATGGGACCGCTCGTCACCGAGGGCGCGCGCAGGGCGGTGCTCGAGGCGCAGGAGCGGGCGGCCGCGAACGGACGGCTCCTCCTCGAGGCGAGCGCGCTCGATCGCGCGGGCTGGTTCCTTTCGCCCGGCGCCGTCGAGGTCGCGCGCTTCGAGCGCTCGGCCGACGAGCGCGAGGTCTTCGGTCCGTTCGTCGGGATCGCGCGCGCGCGCGACCTCGACGACGCGATCGCGCAGGCGAACGCGACGAACTTCGGCCTCGCCGCGAGCCTCTTCAGCGACGACGACGCCGAATGGTGCCGCTTCTTCGGCGGCGTGCGCGCGGGCTGCCTCAACCGCAACACGGGGACGGCGGGCGCGAGCAGCAAGCTGCCGTTCGGCGGGCTCGGGCGCAGCGGCAACCATCGGCCGGCGGGCGCCTTCGCGGTCGACGCCTGCGC
>JBJOHC010000155.1:0-45656 GCA_046047955.1 Planctomycetota bacterium | reverse complement strand
CCTCCGCGGTTCGCGCTGCGGCGCTTGTGGACCGTCCGCGCGGCGAGGCGCCGTCGGCGTCGCGGATCGGCGCGTCGAGGTCCTCGGGCGCCAGGATGCCCTGCTCGGCGAGGATCTGGCGGATCTTGATGAGGCCGCGGCGGGCGTGCGTCTTCACGGTCCCGAGCGGCATGCCCGTCGCGGTCGCGATCTGCTCGTGGGAGCAGCCGTGGTGGATCGCGAGCTGGAGCACCTGCTGCTGCTCGGGGCGCAGCTGCGCGAAGGCCTGCTGCGCGAGGCTCTGCTGCTCGTTCGCCTCGCTCCGGTCGACGCGCTCGCTGGTGTCGGGCACGACTTCGGGCAGCTGCGGCGCCTCGGGGCGGCGCATCTTCCGCCGGCCGCGATCGATGAGGCGGCGACGGGCGATCATCGCGACGAAGGTCGTCTCGCTCGCGATGTCGGGATCGAACCGCGGGGCGCTCTTCCAGAGGTCGATGAAGATCTCCTGGACGGCATCCTCGGCATCGGTCGCGCTCGGGCAGAGCCGTCGCGCGAGGCTCCAGACAAGCCCGCTGAACCGCTCGATGCAGGCGGATGGCGCGGCAGGATCGCCGGCGGCCACGCGCGCGAGGATGGAGGGTTCGTCGGTCATCGAAAGCGGCCGAGAACGGAGTGTAGGGGAAAGGGCTTTCGTTTTGCGCTCGCGAAAGGCGTTCGGGCGAAGACTCTTCAAGTCTTCACCCGCGCGATGGTCGCACGACGGCACGCGGTGTGCGCCTCGATCGCACGGGAGTGGAGCCACCGAAGGCCGATTGTCGTCGGGCGTCCACACATATGGTGGAAGCCCGCGGAATGCCGGCAGCCACCGACCGCCTCAGGTGCGCCATGCGAAAGCATGCGAAGCACCAGAGGAAGCGGCCGCAGCCGCGACCGCTCCAGATCATGAAGCGGTGGGGGAGGGATTCGAACCCTCGAGGCCCCGAAAGGCCTGCCGGTTTTCAAGACCGGTACATTCAACCGCTCTGCCACCCCACCGTCGGATGCGCCGCGCGCCGATTCTACACCGAGGCGTCGCACGCTCCCGCCGCCGTCCCGCGCCGCGCGCACCGCCGCGCTAGGCCAGCCGCTCCTGGTGCGGCCCGGGCGGCGTGAGCATCTTCGCGACGAGCGCCGTCCATCCCGTCTGGTGCGACGCGCCGCAGCCGCGCCCCGTGTCGCCGTCGAAGTACTCGTGGAACTGGACGAGTTCGCGGAAGGTCGGGTCTTCGGCGAACTTCGGGTGCATCGCGTGGCTCGGCCGCACGCCGCGCGCATCGGGCAGGAAGAGCCGCGCGTTCCGCCGCGCGATCTCGTCGGCGGCCTCCTTCAGGGACACCGTCGTCGCGCTCCCCACGGGGCATTCGATGCGGAAGTCGTCGCCGTAGTAGTGGTGGAACTTCTGCAGGCTCTCGACGAGGAGGAAGTTGATCGGCGTCCAGATCGGGCCGCGCCAGTTCGAGTTGCCGCCGAAGAGACCGCTGCGGCTCTCGGCGGGCTCGTAGCCGACGGTGTACGCGCGCCCCTCGATCGTGATCGAGTACGGCGCCTCGCGATGCGCGCGCGACAGGCTGCGCACGCCGAACGGCGAGAGGAAGTGCCGCTCGTCGAGCGCCTTCCGCAGCAGGCACTTCATGCGATGCCCGCGCAGGAGCGACAGCAGCCGCCGCTCGCCGCGCCCGGGCTCGTTCCAGCGCGAGACGAGCGCCGCCATCTCGGGCCGCTCGGCGAGGAACCACTCGAGCCGCTCGCGGAAGACGGGCAGCTGCGCGAGCACCTCGGGCTCGATCGTCTCGACCGCGAAGAGCGGAATCAGCCCGACGACCGAGAGGATCCGCAGCGGCTCGATCCGCCCGTCGGGCAGGTGGATCATGTCGTAGTAGAAGCCGTCCTCCTCGTTCCAGAGGCCGACGCCCTGGCCGCCCATCCGCGTCATCGCCTCGGCGATCTGCAGGAAGTGCTCGAAGAACTTCGCCGCCATGTCCTGGTAGAGCGGCCGCTCGTGGGCGAGCTCGATCGCGATCCGCATCATCGTGAGCGCGAACATCGCCATCCAGCTCGTGCCATCGGCCTGCTGCAGGCGGCCGCCGCCCGGCAGCGGCTGCGAGCGGTCGAAGACGCCCACATTGTCGAGTCCGAGGAATCCGCCCTCGAAGATGTTGCGGCCGTCGGCGTCCTTCCGGTTCACCCACCAGGTGAAGTTCAGGAGCAGTCGGTTGAAGATGCCCGTGAGGAAGTCGAGGTCGGCGCGGCCGCTGCGGCGGCGGTCGATCTGGAAGACGCGCCACGCCGCCCACGCGTGGATCGGCGGATTCACGTCGCCGAAGGCCCACTCGTACGCGGGCAGTTCGCCCGAAGGATGCATGTAGTGGTCGGTGACGAGCTTCGCGAGCTGCGCCTTCGCGAACTCGGCGTCGATCGGCGCGATCGCGACCGCCTGGAACGCGAGGTCCCACGCCGCGAACCACGGGTACTCCCAGGTGTCGGGCATCGAGAGGACGCTCGACGCCGCGAGATGGCGCCATTCGGCGTTGCGGCCGGTGCGGCGCTCCGCGGGCGGCGGAGGCTGTCCGGGATCGCCGTCGAGCCAGCGGCGCACGTCGAACTCGTAGTACTGCTTCGAGAGGAGAAGCCCCGCGTGCGCCTGCCGCTGCACGCGCCGCGCCTCGGGATCGGCGAGCCCGCGGTGGGCGTACTCGTGGAAGTCGTCGGCCTCGGTGGCGCGCGCCGCGAGGAGTTCGCCGACCGCCTCGGGCGCGAGGTCGCTCGACGCGGGCACGAGGACGAGGTCGACCGTGCGCCGTTCGCCGGGCGCGAGCGTGAGACGGTGCCACGCCGCCGCCTTCGTGCCGCGCGCGACCGCGTGGACCGCGCCCGCATCGCCGCCCACGACGCGCGCGTGGAACGCATCCTTCGGCGCGCCGTCGGCGCCAGGCGCACGCGGTGGCGCGCCGAAGTGGCGCGTCGCGTTCGTCTCGTTCTCGCAGAAGAGGAAGCCTTCGAACGCGGCGTCGGTGGCCGCGAGCCGGAGCTCCATCTCGCCGAGCGTCGTGCACTCCCGCGCGAGCCCCGCGCAGCGGGCGCGCAGCGCGCGGCGGCCCTCGACGCCCTCGATCGCCGGCCGCGGCGAATCGGGGCGCCATGACCAGGTGTTCCGGAAGAGGAGCTGCGGCAGCACATGGATCTCCGCGGCGTCGGGTCCGCGGTTCACGATCTCGATCCGCATCGCCGTCTCGTCGGGGCCGCGCTTCGCGTAGACGACCCAGACCTCGAAGAAGCGGTCGTCGTCGAGGATGCCCGTGTCGAGGAGTTCGAACTCGTCGTCCTGCCGCGTGCGCGCCGCGTTCGCGCGGACGAGTGCCTCGTAGGGGTACGCGCGCTGCGGGTACGCGTACATCATGCGGTTCCACGCGTGGCTCGGCACCGCGTCGACGTGCCACCAGAGTTCCTTCGCGTCCTCGCCGTGGTTGCCCTCGCCGTTCGCGAGGCCGAAGAACCGCTCCTTGAGGATCGGGTCGCGCCCGTTCCAGAGCGCGAGCGAGAGGACGAGCCGCTGGTCCTTGTCGCACCAGCCGAAGAGACCGTCCTCGCCCCAGCGGTAGGCGCGGCTGCGCGCGTGGTCGTGGGGCAGGAAGTCCCACGCCGCGCCGTCGGGCGAGTAGTCCTCGCGCACCGTGCCCCACTGGCGGCAGGAGACGAAGGGGCCCCAGCGGCGCCAGGGCGCGAGGCCCGCGAGATCGTCGGCGAGGCGCGCGTGCTCGGCGGTGGTCGTGCGCGGGGCGCTCATGGGGCGGAGGGCCCCGCGCCCGGCGTCGTGGCGACGCCCGCCGCGACGAGCGCCTCGAGGACGCACCCGACGCTCCACGCCTGCATCGGGCATCCGCGCGGATCGTGCGGCGCGTCGCCGTCGGTGATCTCGGCGATCGAGCCGAGCCCGCCGTCGCGGAGCTGCCCCTCGAGATCCTCGAGCATGCGCGACGCGAGCTCGCGGCCGCGCGCGGGATCGGCGCGGAGTTCGGCGAGCAGGCGCAGCCCGCCGAGGAAGGGCCACGCGGTGCCGTTGTGGTAGGCGAGGTCGCGCGAGCGCTGGTCGCCCTCGTAGCGTCCGCGGTAGGCGGGGTCGGAGGGCGCGAGCGTGCGGACGGCGAGCGGCGTCGCGAGATCGGTCGCGATCCGCGCGAGCGCGCGGCGCGACTGGTCGCGGTCGAGTCCGTCCATCATCGCGAGCGCGAAGAGCTGGTTCGGGCGGATCTTGTCGCCACCGTCGAGCGCGTCGCGCGCGGCGGCGCCGTCGAGGAGGTCGCGGAAGCACTGCGTGTCGGGATTCCAGTAGCGCGCGAACGACGCGCGCGCGCGCGTCGCGAGATCGCGGAGGCGCGTCGGATCGTGCCGGGCGGCGAGGCCGAGCGCGTCGATCGCCGCCGCGAGTCCGTCGAGCGCGGCGATCCAGAGGGCGCTCAGTTCGACCGGCTTCCCGACGCGTGGCGTGACGACGAGCTCGCCGATCTTCGCATCCATCCAGGTGAGCTGGAGGCCTGGCGCGCCCGCCTGCACGAGGCCGTCGGCGGCGATGCCGATCCCGTGCCGCGTGCCGCGCGCGTAGTGCTCGACGATCGAGACGAGGCCCTCGATCTCGCCCGCGAGCCAGGCGTCGTCGCCGCTCGCGCGCCACGCGAGGAGCGCCGCGCGGATCGCGAGGAGGGGCGCGTCGGCGCTGTGGTACTCGGGCTCGAACGCCTCGTCGGGGAAGCGGTTCGGCAGGAGGCCGTCCGAGAGATGCTCGAGGAAGGTCGAGACGACCGACTTCGCCTCGTCGGCGCGACCCGTCGCGAGGAGGAGTCCCGGCAGCGCGAGCATCGCGTCGCGGCCCCAGTCCTCGAACCAGGGGAAACCCGCGATGATCGAGCGCCCCTCGCCGCCATCGCGGCGGCGGCGGCGGACGATGAAGTGGTCGGCCGAGATCGCGAGCGCGCGGAGCGACGCGTGCCCGTTCGCGGCGCGCGCGGCGAGCGCGTCGCGCCTCGCGCGCTCGGCGGCGAGGATTGCCGCGCCGTCGGGCGCCATCTCCGCGATCGACGCGTCGAGACCGACGACGAGCGCGCGCGTCTCGCCCGGCGCGAGCTGGAACGACGCCGTGAGCGCGTGACACGACGAACCGATCGCGTCATAGCCGCGCGCCCGCTCCTTCACGAGGAGGTGCCGCCGCCACCAGCTCGCGGCGGGCGTGAGCGAGCCGCGCTCGAGCGCGGCGTGGAGCGTCGTCGGCGTGGCGGCGAAGCGGTTCGCGGGCAGCGCGATGCGCGCATGGGCGCCGCGCGCGGCGTCGGCCGCGCGCGCGATCTCGACCTCGGGCAGCCACTCGGCGTCGGGATCGAGCTGGTGCTGCCCGCGGTGCTCGACGAAGACGCGCGCGTCGATCGTCACGGGTTCGGGCGCGTCGACGAGCGTCCAGATCACGGCGATCGCGCGCTCCTCGCGCAGCATCGCGTAGCGCCGTTCGAGGCGGGCCGCGCCGAGCTCGAAGGTCCACGCGGGGATCCCGTCCTCGAGCGCGAAGCCCGCGACCTGCCGGTACCCGTCGGGCTCGACCGAGCCGTCGGCCCAGCGCCGCGAGGCGAGCGCGATCCGCCGGCGGCCGACGACCGCCTCGGCGTCGATGAACGGAACGAGCATGCGCCGGCCGATGGGGGAGCGGCACGCGCCGATGAGAAGTCCGTGGTAGCGCCGCGTGGCGACGCCCGAGGTGGTTCCGAGCGCGTAGTCGCCCCAGCCCGTCGTCGCGAGCCATTCGCGGCGCGAGCCCTCGACGAGGTCGGCCGCGGCGCGGCGGCCGAGGACGAGTCGGTCGGGCGGTCGTTCGCCGCTCGTGGCGGCCTCGTGTGCATCGTCGCGAACCATGGAGATCGGACGATACTGGATGGGCGGCCGTCCCTTCACGGGAAGTCGTGGCGGCGCGGCTCAAGGGCGAAGAGGTGGATGTCTTCCTCATGCGCGTGAAGGGTCACGCGGCCGCTTTTCGGCAATTCCTGCGCCGCGCGCGCGTCGAGGCGCGCGCGCACGGGCGATCCTTCGACGGTTCCGACGAGATCGGTCGCGAGTCCGCCCGGCTCGAGACCCTCGATCTCGACCTCGATCGAGAGCGCGGGCGCGCGCCCGGCGAGCTGCGCGGTCGTTCTCCAGTGCGCGGGGCGAACGCCAAGCACGGTCCCGTGCGCCGCCGTGGCACCGGAGTCCGGCGTGATCCTGCGCCTCAGTGGCGGCGCGAGGCGGATCGACGCGCGGGTCGGCTCCTCGCGTCCATCGCGGGATGCCGCGGGATCGATGATCGTCATCCCGAGATCGTCGACGAGCTGCGCGACCTCGGGATCGGGTGGCCGCGACCAGACCTCGAGGGCGGGACCGTGCGCCCGCACGCGCCCGTCGACGAGCACGAGGAGGTCGTCAGCGATCGCGAGCGCGTCGGTCGGATCGTGGGTGACGACGACCGTCGCCGCGCCCGTCGTGTCGCGGAGCGCGCGCACGAGCCGCCGCACCTCGAGGCGGTTCGCGCGGTCGAGGTTCGCGAACGGCTCGTCGAGGAGCGCGACCTTCGGCCGTCGCGCGAAGACGCGGGCGATCGCGACGCGGCGCCGTTCGCCCGCCGAGAGCGAGGCGGGGCGGCGTGCGAGAAGGTGTTCGATGCCGAGCGCGCCCGCGAGCGCACGGACGCGCGCGAGGCGCTCGCGCCGCGGTTCGCCGAGCGCCGCCGCCGCCGAAACGAGGTTCTCGGTGACGTCGAGCGTCTCGTGGAGCGCTCCGTCGTCGAAGGCGATCGCAACCCCGCGTTCGGCGGGCGCGAGCGGCGCCGCGTCACGCCCGTCGAGGAGGATGCGCCCCGACTCGGGGCGCTCGAAGCCCGCGATCAGCGAGAGAAGCGTGCTCTTTCCCGCGCCCGACGGACCGAGCACCGCGAGCACGCGACCCGCCTCGAGCGCGAGCGACACGGCGTGCAGCACGCGCGATCCGTCGCGCGCGAAGGTGAGCGACTCGACCGACAGCGCCGCGCGGGAACCGGTCTCGCCCCGCGACATG
Organism: Planctomycetota bacterium; assembly: GCA_046047955.1. Lineage (GTDB taxonomy): Bacteria > Planctomycetota > Phycisphaerae > Phycisphaerales > SM1A02 > QWPT01. The sequence continues at coordinate 38,570 of JBJOHC010000155.1, read as the reverse complement.
GTTGCTTACCCGCGCTCCGCACGCCGCCGCTTCAGCTCGGCGTCGATGAACGGCTCGATCGCGCCGTCGAGGACATGCTGCGGATTGCCCGTCTCGTGTCCCGTGCGGTGGTCCTTCACGCGGTTGTCGTAGAAGACGTACGAGCGGATCTGGTTGCCCCAGTCGCGGCTCACCTTGCCGCCCGTCGCGGCGCTGATCTGCGCGGCGCGCTTCTCCTCCTCGATCTGCTCGAGCTTCGCGCGGAGGACGGCGAGCGCCTGCGCGCGGTTCTGCGGCTGGTCGCGGTAGGTGCTCGCGACGACCTGGAGGCCGGTCGGAAGGTGGGTGACGCGCACGGCGCTCGCGACCTTGTTCACGTTCTGGCCGCCGGGACCCGACGCGCGCACGAAGGCGACGATCTCGAGATCCTTGTCGGGGATGACGAGGTCGGTCTCCTCGAACTCGGGCGTCACATCGACGGTCGCGAAGCTCGTCTGCCGCTTGCCTTCCGCGTTGAAGGGCGACACGCGCGCGAGTCGGTGCGTGCCGCGCTCGCAGTTCATGTAGCCGTAGGCGTAGGGGCCCGAGAGCCGGTACGAGACCTCGCTCACGCCGGCCTCGCTGCCCTCCATCCGCGCGATTTCCTCGGCCTTCCAGCCCATCTTCGCGAAGTAGTAGAGGTACATGCGCTCGAGCATGCCCGCCCAGTCCTCGGCCTCGGCGCCACCCGCGCCCGCCTGGATGGCGACGAAGCAGTTGCGGTGGTCGTGCGGACCCGACAAGAGCGACTGCTGCTCGATCTTGTCCATCTTGTCCTGGAGGCCGAAGAGGGTCTCGTCGACCTCGGCGAGCATGTCCTTGTCGCCGGCTTCCTTCGCGAGCTCGTAGCCGACGGTCGCGTCCTCGAGCAGGCGGATCGCCTCCTCGAGCGGTTCGACCTGGGCGCGCACGAGCTTGCTCTCGCCGATGACCTTCTGCGCGGTCTTCGGGTCGTCCCAGAAGCCGTCGGCGTTCATGCGCTCGTCGAATGCGGCGCGTTCCGCGAGCTTCTTGTCGTAGTTAAAGAGAGTCGCGGAGGGTTGTGATCCGCGCCTCGAGGTCGTCGATGACCGGCTGGTGAGCGTCGTAGTGCATGGCGAGGCGGGGATGGTAGCCGAATCGCGCGCGGGCGCGGCGGCGGTACGATCGCGCGCCCCGCGCAGGCCGCTCCGCGCGCGCCGTCCCGTCGAAACCTTCGGAGGTGTCATGTTCGTCTCGAGCCGCATCGCGTCCATGTCCGAGTCCGCCACGCTCGCCGTCGGGGCGAAGGCCGCCGCCGCGCGCGCGAAGGGACACGATGTGATCGCGTTCGCGATGGGCGAGCCCGACTTCGACACGCCCGCGAACATCAAGGCCGTCGCGGTGGCCGCGCTCGAGAAGGGGATGACGAAGTACGCGCCGACCCCGGGCGAGAAGTCGGCGCGCGAGGCGATCGCGCGCAAGCTCACCGAGGAGAACGGCGTCGCGACGGCGTTCGACCAGGTCACGGTGACGGCGGGTGCGAAGCACGCGATCTACATGGCGCTGCAGGCGATCGTCGAGCCGGGGCGCGGTGACGAGGTGCTGCTGCCGACGCCCGCGTGGGTCTCGTACAGGCCGCTCATCGAGCTCGCGGGCGCGCGCTGCGTCGAGGTCCCGGGAACGGTCGCGAACGGCTTCCGCGTCACGCCCGCGCAGCTCGCCGCCGCGATCACGCCGAACACCGTCGGCATCGTGTGGAACTCGCCGTCGAATCCCTGCGGAACCGCCTATCCCGTCGACGAGATCCGCGCGCTCTGCGAGGTGCTCGCCCGCCACGAGCGGATCGCCGTCCTCTCCGACGAGATCTACGAGAAGCTCATCTATCCCGAGGTCGCGCCCGGACTCGCGCACTTCTCGCCCGGATCCGTTCCCGCGCTCGCCGACCGCACGATCACGATCAACGGCATGAGCAAGTCGTACGCGATGACCGGCTGGCGCATCGGCTACATGGCCGCGCCCAAGGCGATGGCGAAGGAGCTCATCAAGCTGCAGGGGCAGATGACGAACTCGATCCCGAGCTTCTTCTATCCGGCGATCGTCGAGGCGCTCACCAACAGCGCCGCGGGCGTCGAGGCGATGCGGGTGCGGTTCGCCTCGCGCGCCGCGCTCATCAAGCGCGAGCTCGACGCGGTGCCGGGCTTCGTGACGGTCGCGCCGAACGCCGCGTTCTACGCGTTTCCCGATGTCTCCGCCCACTTCGGCAAGACCTCGCCGAAGGGCGCCGCGATCACGGGCGCGCAGTCGTTCGCCGACGCGCTCCTCGACGAGGCGCATGTCGCGGTCGTCCCGGGCGAGGACTTCGGCGACTGCGCGCGCGGGCACATCCGCCTCAGCTTCGCGTGCGGCGACGACACGATCGTGCGCGGGATCGCCCGCATCCGCGACTGGGTCGCGACGCTCGCCTGAGCTTTCACGGCCTCCGCTGCGCGAACATCCAGTCGAGGACGCCGTCCTCGCCGAAGCGGTAGGCGGGCGTCCACGAGTCGTGGCCGACCTTGTCGAACTCGCGGTACATCGGGTTCGGTGCGCGCTTCGGCATGGGCCGCGGCGCGTCGGCCGTGCCCCGCGCCTTCTCGCGCTCGGCCGCGGCGCGCGCTTCGGCGGCCTTCGCGATCGCGTCGCGCATCGCGCGGCTGAGTCCGACGGGGACGACCGGGTCGTCGGTCCCATGCACGATGAAGAAGGGGATGCCGGCCACGGTGTCGGCCGTCTTCGGATCGCCGCCGCCGCAGATCGGAACGACCGCCGCGAAGAGCTCAGGCCGTCGCGCCGCGAGGTCGAACGAACCGAAGCCGCCCATCGAGAGTCCCGTGAGGTAGACGCGCGCCGTGTCGATCGGCTTCGTCGCGAGGACTTCATCGACCGCCTGCATCACGGCGCGCATCGCGCGGGTCGGCTCGCCGGATTGCGTCGGGAACTCGCCGCGCTCGCGGTAGGCGCGCAGGTCGAGCGCCGCCCAGGTCTCGCCCTTCGGGCACTGCATCGCGAGGACGAAGCAGGGCGCCTTCCGCTGGAACTCCTCCTTCGCCGTCCCTCCCGCGAAGTGGACGAGCTGCGCGCGGTTGTCGTCGCCGCGTTCGCCCGCGCCATGGAGGAAGACGACGAGCGGCACCTTCGCGCCGTCGGCGACGGCCTCCGCGGGCGGCTCGACGAGGCGGTAGCGGTAGGTCGCCTTCGCCGCGCCCTCGGTCGTGCCCTCCTCCGTGCCCCCGTTCGCGGCGCGCACGACCGTCTCGCCCGCGGCGATCGACGCGAACGGATCGGGCTGCTGCGCCGCAGGCGGCGCGGGGGGGCGTGCGGCCGCGTCCTGCGTCGAATCGGCGGTGGCGAAACGAACGCCGCCTGCGGCAAGCGCGCAGGCGGCGAGAAGGATCGGGAAGGTCGACATGCGCGGAGCGTACCCGCGCGAGGGGTCGGTCGCGGTCAGACGCCGACGCGGTTCGCGCCGCCGATTCCGAGCGGCACGGGCTGCGGGCGGACCTCGTAGTTCGGGCTGAGCGCGATGTTGAGGGGCAGGCGCTTGCCGGTCGGATCGCGCGGAATGTTGTCCTGATCGATGATCCGCTGGATCGCCATGATGCCCTCGATGAGCATCTCGGGGCGCGGCGGGCAGCCGGGGACATAGACATCGACGGGGATGTACTGGTCGACGCCCTGCACGACCGCGTAGGTGTCGAAGACGCCGCCCGTCGAGGCGCACGCGCCCATCGAGATGACCCACTTGGGCTCGGCCATCTGCATGTAGATCCGCTGGAGGACGGGCAGCGTCTTCACGCTGATCCGGCCCGCGACGATGAGGAGGTCGGCCTGGCGCGGCGAGAAGCGCATGACCTCCGCGCCGAAGCGCGCGAGGTCGAAGCGCGAGCAGGCGGTCGCCATCAGTTCGATGCCGCAGCAGGCGGTCGCGAACGGAAGCGGCCAGACGCTCGAACGGCGCGCCCAGTTGATGACGCGGTTGAGCTGCGTGGTGACGACGCTGTCGGTGGGAAGCGCGGCTTCGATGCCCATGGGACGCGCATGGTAGCGCCTCGGGGCGCGGGCGAAACGCGTGAAAACGCGCCCTTTCGGGCGCGTCGTGTGTGCGGATGCGTCAGGGGCGAGGCCCGCTGGGGCGGATCGCCCCGCGGCTTGGGCGTCAGCCGAGGATGCCGCCGAGCTCGTCCTTGCCGTGGACCACCGTGTAGAGGCGGTCGACCTTCATCATGCGGAAGAGTTCGAGCAGCGTGCGGCTGCAGCCGAAGAGGTACGGCTTGAACTTCGCGCTCGACGCGCGGTTCCGGATGTCGACCGCCATCCCGAGGCCCATGCTCGAAAGCATGGTCACGCCCGAGAGGTCGAGGACGAGGGTGCCGCCCTTCGGGAAGTTCGACGAGGTGAAGGCCTCGGTGATCTCGGCCGAGATGATCGGCGCCTCGCGCTGCCCGACGGTGGGGCAGGTGACGCGCGCGTAGAGCCCCTTCGGGTACCGCTCGATCGCGACGTACTGGCTGAGCGCGGATTCGCGGTTGGTCGTGGAGAGGGTGTAAGGGGTCATGCCCGTTGTGTCGGCGCGAAATGGGGCCGACTTGGGGGCAAGCCGCGACTCAAATGAAAACCGCGCGATTGCGCGCGCGGGCGTGGGATCCGATGCCGGCACGATGCCGGGAGTGGGGGCGGAAGCGGGGTGGAGACCCCGATCGGGCGCGAGGGACGGGGATCGCGGACCGACCCGGATTCGCGCCTCCCGACGAGCGGAGTGGGGGCGCCCGACCCGTGCCTCCCCGCGTCAGGCCTCGAGCTCGACGGGGCGGTTCACGGCGATCGTCGGGGGGGCTTCGGTCGCGGTTCCCGAGAGTCGCGAGAGTTCGCTTGCGATCGCCGCGGTGAGGCCGGTGGCCGCGTCGTTGGATCCGCCGCTGTTTGGTCCGCTGTGGTTCGCGCCCTGTCCGACGCGGTGGTCGCGCGCGAGGAGCGACGCGTCGATCCGGACGGTGCTGAACGAACTCTCGGCGCGCGTCGCGAGCTGGCGGAGCGCCGTCGCGAAGCCACGCATGTCGGCGCGGAGTTCGTCGCGGACGGAGGAGGCGATCCCTTCGGCGAGCGACTCGGCGATCGGCGCCACGCGGTCCTGTCCGTGCGCGAGGAACTCGCGCAGCGATTCGACCTCGGCGATCGCGGGGGCGAGCCCTTCGAGCGCGCCCGCGACCTCGCCCGCGCGGCGGTTCGCGTCGTCGGCCTTCTCGACGAGTTCGCCGCTGATCCGCTCGGCCTTCTCGACGAGCCAGCCGAGGTCGTCGCGCAGGCGGCGAAGCTCGCCGTGCGCGGTCTCGCGGGCGGCGGAGAGTTCGTGCAGCGTCGTGCCGAGCGACTCGCGAAGCGCGGCGGCGTCGCCGTTCCGGGCGGCGAGCGTCTCGATGTGGCGCTCGGCGTCGCGGCCGAGGGCGTCGATCGCCTCGGAGGCGCGTTCGGCGCGCGCGAGCGAAGGCTCGAGGGCGGCGAGGCGCTCGAGCGCGGACTCGAGTCCCGCCGCGCGTTCGTTCGCCGCGCCGAGCGCGTGCTCGATCCGGCCGCAGGCGTGGTCGGCGGCGCCGACCGTCTGGCCGAGGCGCTCGAGCCGCGCGCCGAGTTCGCCATCGATCCATGCGAGCTTGCCCGCGATCGCGGCGTCGATGCGCGCCTCGACCTCGGCAGCCGCCTCGTGGGCGCGCGCGACGCGCCAGCCGATCTGCTCGTCGATCGACGCGAGCTTCGTCTCGATCGCGGCGTCGTCGAAGCCCGCGCGTTCGAGGCGCTCGGTGACGAGGGCGCCGAGGCGCTCGTCGACCATGCCCTGAAGGCGCTCGCCGATCCACTCCTGAAGGCGCTCGCCGATCCACTCCGGGAGGCGCTCGCCGATCATGCCCGCAAGGCGCTCGTCGAGCATCCCCTGCAGGCGCTCATCGAGCATGCCGTGGAGACGCTCGCCGAGCGTCGCGTGCAGGCGCTCGTCCACGATCCCGTGAAGGCGCCCGTCCACCGTCGCGTCGAGCGCCGAGAGCCGCGCGTCCAGCGCGCGGTCGATGATTGTGCGCACGGCGTCCTCGTCGATCATCGCTCCCGCGTTGGCGGACTCGGCCGCGACCGGCGCCGCGAGCGACTGGATCGCCTCGCGCGCCGTGTCGATCGACGCTTCGAGCGACGAGAGCGTCCCGCGCGCGGCGTCCGACGCCTTCGCGCAGCGCTCGACCTGCACATCGAACGCCTGCAGCATGCGGACGCCGAGGCGGAGGCGCTCGTCGAGTTCGGTCGCGCTCTTCGCGGCGCGATCGGCGTTCTCCGACAGGTTGGCGAGCGACGACTCGAGGCGCGCGACGAGTGGCTCGGCGCGCACGACGAGCTCCGAAAGCCGCGCGGGGCCGCTCTGCGCGACGGGGCGCGGTGCCGAGACCGAGATCGGATCGGATGCTTCCGGCGCACCATCCCGCGTGGCCGGGAGGGAGGCGCTCGGCGCGTGCGCATCGCTCGCCGACAGGTCGAAGGTCGCGAAGGAGGTGAACGGCACGGCGCCCGCGGAGAGCTCGAGCGAGCGGGCATGCATGCCGTGATTCGGGTTGTGGTCCGCGTCGTGTTCCGGGTGGTGGTTCGACATGGGGAGCGCTTCCTTTGCGCGCGTCGGGTCCCGTCGTTCCGTTCGGAACTCCCGTCCTGGGAGCGTCGGTTCGGGGGAGCCCGCGGCATCCTGCCTTGGGGTGATCCTGTCTCGGGATGATCCTGCCTGGCGGAGATCCGGTGCTGGGGTCGCCCGTTCCGGAGTCGACAGCCTTGAAATCATCCGTGTCCGCGATCGGGCCGCGTCTTCGATGCGGCGTCGTCCGTCCCGAGAAGCACGGAGCGCGCCATGGCTTTCGCCGCGCGCGCCGTACGCCCGAGAACGATGGAGCGGAGTGTACCGAGAACCTCAGGGAGCGGGCGTCGCGCCGCCCGCGTCTCGTCCATTTGTCGGATCTTCATCGACGAATACGCCGTCGCGGCCACCCAGCTCGGGCGACGCCTCGTCGGGAGTCGGAACGACCGTGCCGTTCCGGCGGCGCGCGGGGTAGTGGTCGCGTCCCGCGAGATCGAGGAAGAGGGCGAGCGAGCCGAGGCCCGTCGTGCCGAAGTGGTAGTCGTTCGAACTCGGCTCGCCGAGCGTCGCGCCGCCACCGAGGTAGGCGTCGTCGCCCGCCGCGTCGACCATGATCGCGATCGCCTGCTGCGCGGCGCCGCCGAGCGAGAGCCCGCCGGTGCGATAGGTGTCGTCGCCCGCGAGGTCGAGGAAGAACGCGACCGACTCGTCCCACGCGCCGCCGAGATGTGCGGCCGTGCGCGTCAGGTAGCTGTCGCGCCCCGCGCGGTCGATGGCGACGCCCGCCGCCTGGTGCGCCGCGGAGCCGAGGCCGTAGCGGTCGCAGACGACGGTGTCGTCGCCCGCCCCGTCGACGAGGACGCCGAGTCCGAGGAAGTACCCGCATCCCTGCGAGAACTCGCCCGATCGGCGGATGTCGTCGCCCGCCTCGTCGACGAAGTACCCGACGCCGCCCGCCGACGAGAGCCGGAAGCCGAGGCCGAGTCCCATCCCGAATCCCGCATGCTCGCCCGCGACGCCGTAGACCGAGGGGCGCGTCCCGAGCTCGGCGAGGTCGTTGCCCGCGACATCGACGAACGCGCCGACTCCGACGGGCCCGCCGACGCCCATTCCCATGCCGTCCGACCGCGCGCGGTCGTCGCCGTCGAGGTCGATGACGAGCGCCGCGCCGCCCGTGCTCGCGCCGAGGCTCCATGCACCCGATTCGTAGCGGTCGTCGCCCGCGCGGTCGAGGAGGACCGACAGGCCGAGCGAGGCGCCTGCCGTGAACGCGCCGCCGCGGTAGAGGTCGTCGCCCGCGCGATCGTCGATCACCGCGACCGCGCCGAGGGCGCCCGCGGGTCCGAGGCGCGCGCCACCCTCGTGATGATCGTCTCCCGCGAGATCGACGACGAGCCGGTGCATGCCCGCGTCGTGACGCCAGTCGTAGCGGTCGTCGCCGCCGATGTCGAGGATCGCGGCCACGCGGCCGAGGTCGTAGCGGTTCGCGTCCGCGCCGCCGACGACGAGCCAGCCGAGTTCGGGAATCTCGCTCGCCGCGAGGATCGCGCCCTCGACCGCGCCCGCGAGCGCGTCGGGAAGTTCGACGGCCTCGCTCGCGAGGAACTCGGGCGAAGGCGCCGCAATCACATCGAAGTGGGCGAGGACGCGCGCCGCCTCGGCGGGACCGAATCGGTCGATGCCGCGGAGGGCGATCATCGCCTCGCGCGCGCGCGGTCCGCGCACCATCAGGCTGTCGAGCCGCTCGGCGGCGAGGGCGTGGAGGTCGCCCGCGAGCGCCTCTCCCGCGGGAACCGTCGACTCGAACTTCACGCGCGCCTCGTTGAGGAGGAAGTCGAGGTACCAGACGCCCGCGTCGGCGTGACCGATCGCGAAGGTGCCCTGCGGTTCGGCGAGGAGCGCGGGATCGTTCGCCGACGCCCGTGCGACGAACTCGGCCGCGGCGCGGAAGGGGGACTCGCGCCAGCGCGCGGCGGTCGGCAGCGTGGCGGCGACGAGGTCCGCCGCCTGCGTGGGCGCGGCGAGGACCTCGCGCAGAAGGGGCGGTGTGCGCGGATCGCGGTGCGACTCGGGGATCGCGGCCACATGCCGCGCGAGCGCTTCGGCGCGCGCCGTCGCGAGTGGGCCGAGCGCGCCGCGCGCGCGTTCGACGGCGGTCGAGATCTCGGTCGCGGCGTGCGCGGGACGCGCGTGCGGCGCGAGATCCGCCGAGCGCCACGAGCCGCGCCAGATCGACGGATCGTCGAGCGTGACCGCGACCGTCCGAAGCGGTGCGTCCTCGCCTTCACCGGCGCGGCGGTAGCCGATGGTGACGGTCTCGCCGGGCGCGCGCTCGTGCGCCGCACGCCATGCCGATTCGCTCGCAGGGGCGCCGTCGATCGAGGTGATGCGGTCGCCGCGCGCGAGCGAACTGCTGACGACATGCCCACCGTCGAGCGGGCCGGGACGGATCGAGCGGACTTCGAGAAAGCCCTCGCGCGCGACGATGTCGATGCCGCTGTAGCCCGACTCGGCGGGCGCTGGCGACGCGTTGCGCGCGCCTGCGAGCGCCGCGCCCGCGGATGCGAGCGCGAACGCCGCCGTCACCGCGACGCGCGCATTCATCGACGCGGTCCCCCGCGGCGGGGCGCGCCTGCGCCTCCGCGTCCGCCCGACGCGCCTCGCGCGCCCGTTCCGCCTCGCGCGCCCGTCGCGCCGCGTGCGCCCGAGGCGCCGCCGCGCGGGTTCGGAGCCGCGCCGCGTGCAGCGGGCTTGCCTGAACGCGCACCCGTCGCGCCGCGCGCACCTGTGGCTCCGCGCGCGCCCGTCGTGCCGCGCGCGCCCGTCGCGCCGCGCGCACCCGAGGCGCCGCCGCGCGGGTTCGGAGCCATGCCGCGTGCGGCGGGCTTGCCTGGACGCGCATCCGCCGCACCACGCGCGCCCGTCGCGCCTCGCGCGCCAGCCGCACCACGCGCACCCGGCACGCCGCGCTCGGCCGAAGCCCCGGGCCGACCGAACGGCTTGCCACCCGCGCGGGGCGGCGCGCCATCGGCCGCTCGCGGTGCACGCTTCGCGCCCGCCGCCGGCACCGACTTCGATCCGCGCGCGGGCGCCCGCTCGGCGCGGTCCTCGCCGCGTCCGCTCGGGCCTCGTGTCCCTGCGGCGCCGCGCGCGTCATTCGACCGGAGCGGTCGGAGCGGGAACTCCGCGCGGCGGTTCTCGCGCGTCGCGCTCCCTTCGCGCGACGGCCGTTCCTCGCTCCCGACGGGCTTCGCGCCGTTTCCACGGGGTGCGCGCTCGCCTCCGCGAGGAGCGCCCTTGGCACCGCCCGCGCGCCCACGCGTCTCGCCGCGCGAGGCGCCACGCGACTCGCCACGCGTCTCGCCACGCGACTCGCCACGCGATCCACCACGCGGAGCGCGCCGCGCGTCGCCTCGCGACTCCCGTTCGTCCGACTCCGCCGCCTTCGCAGCCGCCTCGGCCGCGAGCGCCGCCTCGGCGGCCCTCGCGAGCGTGCGGGCGGTGCGCTTCGCCATCACCTCGGGATCGCGCGGCTGCGCGGGCTCGGCGGCCGCCGCGATCTCGCGCCTGCCGCTCGAGGCGCGGCGCAACTCCGAGATCTCGCGCGGCGTGAGTTCACGCCATTCGCCGACGCCGAGGCCCTTCAGCTTGAGCGGACCGAAGCTCGTGCGGCGGAGCTTCTTCACGGGATGCCCGAGTTCGAGCATGAGCGGGCGCACCTGCAGGTTGCGGTGCTCGCAGAGCTCGATCGCGACGACCGTGCGGTCCTTCTCGCGCTTGAGCATCCGCATCGAGCTCTCGCGCTCGTGATGGCCGCGCGCGCCGAAGATCCGCCGCTCGAGTTCGGCGACCGCCGCGTCGTCGAGCCGCCCGTCGAGCGTGACCTCGTAACCCTTGCTCACGCCGTAGCGCGGATGGGTGAGGCGGTTGGCGAACTCGCCGTCGTTCGTCAGGACGAGCAGCCCCGAGCTGTCGAGGTCGAGCCGACCGACGCAGTAGAGCCGCGGCTGCGAGGGATGCTGCACGAGGTCGATCGCGCGCGGGCGGCCTTCGGGATCGCTGTTCGTGCAGACCGTTCCGCGCGGCTTGAAGAGGGCGATGTAGTAGTGCTTCTCGGGCTTCCGCAGCGGACGGCCGAAGACCTCGATCCGGTCCTCGCTCGGGTCGACCCACGCGGGCAGCGTGTCGACGACCTTGCCGTTCACCGTGACGGCGCCCTCGAGGACGAGCGCCTCGCACTCGCGCCGGGCGGCGACGCCCGCGTCGGCGAGCGCCTTCTGGAGCCGCACGCCGCGCGACTTGTCGGCGAAGCCGTGGTCGAGCGCGCGGTCGCCGCCCGACTTCCTGGGCTGACGGAGGGGCTTGCGTGCGTCGTCTTTCGGTGCGCGGTCGGATCGGCTCGTCGGCATCGCGGCAGTGTACGGGCGCGCCGATCGGCTTCGGACGCGCGTCGGCTATCCTTCGCGCCATGCCCATCTACGAGTACGAGGCCGTCGAGGACGGCGCCATCATCGAACTCCTCCGACCCATGCGCGAGGCCGACGAACCAGTCGCCGATCCCGACGGGAAGGGGCGGACCTTCCGCCGCCGCCTCTCGGTGTTCGGCGCGATCGGCGGCGCCGAGGCGGGCGCGCCCGCGTCGGGTGGACATGTGCATTCGTCCGGCTGTGGCTGCGGCCGCCCGGGCGGCGGGTGCGGCCTCTGACCGCGCGCGCCCGCCTCACCCGACCCTGACGGCACGGTCCGTCGCCCCCCGATCCATCCCGCAGTCCCGAAGACCACCGCAAGGGAACACTTGAAGAACACCGCCAAGCCCGCCCGCTCCACCGCATCCGCCGTCCCGCCGCGGCCGATCGTCATCCACGGCGTCGATTTCAGCGGCGCCGACAGCGGGGGCGCGTCGAAGATCCGCATCGCCGAGCGCGAGCTGAAGCCACGGAGCGCCGTGCGCGTCCGCGGCCGTCTCGATCGCCACGGTCTCCGTCGGGCGATCCTCGAGAGCCGGAACGACGGCCGCGAGCACCTCTGGCGGATCGACGCGCCGTTCGGACTGCCGCTCGCGTGCTTCACCGATGCGATGCCCGAGGGTTTCGAGGAGGTCCTCGCGGGGCGCGAGCTCTCGTGGCTCGCGGTCGCCGAGTGGATGTCGGGCTTCGCGACGCCGCGCGAATGGCGCGCCGCGATGCGCGACGCCTCGCGCAAGGAGCCGAAGCGGACCTGCGACCGCGAGTTCGCGACGCCGCTCGCGCCGATGAATCTCCGCGTCTTCAAGCAGACCTTCACGCTCATCAAGGAGATCGCGCTTCCGCTCGCGCGGGAGGGCGTCGCGATCATGCCCGTGTCGATGCCCGCCGACGGTTCGACGCCCGCGGTGCGCGTCTGCGAGGGGTGCCCCGCGAGCGTCCTCAAGCGGCGCGAGTGGCCCGCGAAGGGATACAAGGGCGGTGGCGAGCCGCCGCGTCGCGTGCGCGAGGAGCTCGTGCGGCTACTCCGGCACGAGGGTCTCGAGATCCCGTCCGACATCGCGGTCGAGGCGATCAACGACGAGGAGGGCGACCTCCTCGACGCGATCATCCTCACGATGCGGCCGTTCGATGTCCCGCATCCTCCCGAGGCGCTCGTCGAGGCGTGGGTCTACTGATGGGGGGCGACGCGCCCGCCGCCGCGAACGACGCTCCGCCCGGTGACGCGCTCGACGCGACGCTGCGCGTGAACGAGACCTTCTTCTCGATCCAGGGCGAGTCGACCTACGCGGGCTGTCCGTGCTTCTTCGTGCGCCTCACCGGCTGTCCGCTGCGCTGCCACTACTGCGACACCGAGTACGCCTTCCGCGAGGGCGCGCCGCGTTCGCTTCGCGCGATCCTCGACGAGATCGCCGCATCGGGCGCGCGGATCGTCGAACTGACGGGCGGCGAGCCGCTCGCGCAGAAGCGCGCCTTCACGCTGATCGACCTCCTCTGCGAGCGCGGGTACACCGTCCTCATCGAGACCTCGGGCGCGGTCGATATCCGCCCGTGCCATCCGAAGGCGATCCGCATCCTCGACCTGAAGACGCCCGGTTCGGGTGAATGCGCGCGCAACCTTCCGTCGAACCTCGACGACCTGCGCCCCCACGACGAGGTCAAGTTCGTGATCGTCGATCGCGCCGACTACGAGTGGGCGCGCGACCGGATCCGGGAGCACCGGCTCGACGAGCGCTGCCGCGCGGTCCTCATGAGTCCCGCCTTCCCGCAGAAGCGGGGGCTCGAGATCCTCGGCTGCCCCGGCCTCGCGCCGCGCCAGCTCGCCGAGTGGATCCTCGCCGACCGCCTGCCCGTCCGGCAGCAGACGCAGCTCCACAAGCTGATCTGGGAACCGTCGACGCGCGGCGTCTAGCGCGGGGCGCTCGCTTCTTCGTGCCCCGGAGGCGACGAACGAGCCGCGGAACCGGTGGTTCATCGACACCCCAGGAATGCGCGAACGACCTGCAGCGCATGTCGTCCGTCAATGCCCTCGTCGATGCCCCCGTCGATGCCCCCCAAAAGCACGAACGACCCGCAGAGCAGGTCGTTCGTCAATGCCCAGGAGAGGACTCGAACCTCCAAGGTTGTTACACCACTAGCACCTCAAGCTAGCGCGTCTGCCAATTCCGCCACCTGGGCAGGTGGCCCCGCGACGCTGTCGTTGGGGGGAGCGGGAAGATATCCGAGGAGCGATGGATCGGCAACCCGTCGATGCAAGTTTGTTCGGCGGGAGGAAAAAGACGGGAGGCCCGCCGAAGCGGGCCTCCCGAGGGTCTTGCGTGGATGTCCTGCCGATCAGCCGGTCCAGCCCGAGAGGAGGAGCGCCAGGTCGGCGCCCTCGACCGTGCCGTTCAGGTTGAGGTCGCCGGGGCCCGACGTGCCCCAGGCCGCGAGCAGGACGGCGAGGTCGGCCGCATCGACGCGGCCGTCGCCGTTCAGGTCGCCGGGGAGGCCGCCCGCGTCGCACTCGATGACGCGCATGACGACCTCATCGACGGCCGCCTCGACCAGCGAGCCCGCGCCCGCGTCGTCCGCGATGAAGCGGACGCGCACCTGCGCCGAGGGCGTCACGAAGTCCGCGACGCGGAACTCGCGGAAGTACCAGCCGCCGCTCGCCTCGTCGCCCGTGGGGCCGACCGTCTCGAGAGCGGTCCAGGTCGCGCCGTTGTCGCCCGAGATCTGGATGCGGAAGGTGTCCTGGTTCGCGCCCGCACCCGCGTTGTTCGAGTACCAGCGCCAGTAGCTGAGGTAGGCCTCGCCCGCCGAAGCATCCATCGCGGGGGAGACGAGAGTGGTGAAGCCACCGTCGACATCGGCCTCGCCGAGCGCGCCGCCCGCCGAGCCCTGACCCGTGACGAAGCAGATCGTGCCGTCGGCCGAGACATCGTCCTCGGGCTGGGCCGCGGTGCCGTTCGGATTGACGCGCACCCACTGGCCCGTGGTCGCGGTGTCGCCCGCGGCGCCGAGCTGCCAGCCGAGGTTCGTCTCGACGCTGTCGTCGAACGGCGTCGTCGCGCCGGTGGCGACGGGCGCCGAGTAGAGCGTGACGGGCGCGTCGAGCGGGCTCGTCTGGTTGATGCCGGTCGTGGTCGCGGCGCTCACGAAGAACTCGACGACCGAACCGCAGTCGAGCGCGGGGAAGCTCGCGCGGTAGGCGTTGTTGCCGAGCGGAGCCGCCGTGCCCTGGACGAACGAGGTCGCGCCCGAGAGTCGGAAGAAGAACTTGCCCGTGTTCGCGCCGGGCGTGCCGACGAGCGGCGACACCGCGAACACGAACTGCGTGCCGCCATCGGGATCGATCTGCGACGGAACGCCCTCGGGGAACGAGAAGTCGAGGTAGTTCAGCTCGGGGCCGGGCAGACCGTGCTGGCTGAACGCGTCGTTGATCTCGGCGTAGTGCGGCGTGCCGTTTCCGATGTTCGCGTCGTCGTCATCCAGGGTGAGGAAGTCGATCGTGATCTGCTGGTTGATCGCCGTGCCAGCGTGGAGGAGCACCGAGTTCACCGCGAGATCCGCGAGGATCGTGCGGTAGGTCGACGGGTTCGACGCCGCGAGGTTGTTGCGGAGATCCCAGACGCAGCCCGAGAGGAGCTGGCCGCAGGAGTGGATCGCGCTGCCGCACGACGAGCAGCCCGTCGCCGAGTAGGTGCAGTTGTTGTTCGCGTCGCGGATGCCTGTGGCGCAGCTGTTCTGGAAGCCGACCGCGAGGCGCGACTCGTCGGTGACGAGGACGCCCATCACGTCGCCGAAGCCCTCGCCGTACGCGCCCTGGCCCGAGCCGGCGCGGTTCACGAGGTGGTGTCCGTACTCGTGGTGGACGACGGGGCTGAACGCGGTGTTCGCGCAGCCGCCGCCGGCGGGGTAGAAGTTGATCGAGACGCCGTCGTAGAAGGCGTTGCAGGTGCCCGAGACCTGCACGTTGATCGGCCAGTTCTGCTGGGTGCCGATCGTCGGGAAGGAGGGGTTCGCCGAGAGGGCGAGGTCGCGCACGTAGTTCGCGTGGATGTACGCGTTGACCTCGGCGCGCTGGTCCTCGGCGGTGTTCGCCGCGTTGTGGGTGAAGCCGAGGGCGCCGCCCGTGCTCGACTGGGTCTGCGAGCCGACGGTGCCGTTCGCCACGTCGTTGACGGTGAACCAGCGGCCGGCGACGGTCGAGGTGATGCTGAGGTTCGCGCCCGAGGCGTTCGGAATCGTGAGCGAGCCGTCGACGCCGGTGTAGAGCGTCGTGGCGCCGTAGGTGACGCGGGCGTAGGGGAGCGGGGTCGAGGCCTCGGGGCCGCAGATGTCGGCGCCGCTGCCCTGGGTGGCGACGCCGTTCACCTGCACCTGCACGTCGGCGAAGTGGATCTGGTCCTCCTGATAGAGGATCTCGCCCGAGGCGGCGTCGACGACATAGAGGAACTTCTGACGGGTCTCGCGGTCGAAGACGCCGGTGCCGTCGACGATGAACTTGATCGCGAGGCGCGGCGACTCGGCGACCGCGTCCTCGTAGCCGGCCCAGATGACCTGCTCGCCATCCGAGACCTTGGCGCCGGGGCCGAACTGGTTCATCGCGAGGCGGGTCGCCTTGCGGAGGTCGAGCTTCGCGGGCGAGATCGCCTTGCCGTTGAAGGTCGCGGCGAACGCGCGCACGTCCTTCAGCGCGTTCGTCACGAGGACGAGCGGGTAGCCCGGCTCGTTGCGGACGAGGCAGCGCACATCGCCGCGGAAGACGGGAATCCCGTTCACATGCTGCGTGTAGCCGACGAGCGAGAAGCGGTAGCCGTCGCTGCCCTGGTCGTAGCTGACGGGGAGGACATGCGTGCCGTCACCGTTCGGGCCGATCGCCATGAGCTGGCCGAACTCCGCGCCGAGCATCGGCGCGTGGTCGCGGAGGAAGCGCTCGGCGCTCTCGACCGCATTGCCGCCCGAGGAGAAGGCGTTGCCGTAGACGCGGACGAGCGCGCCCTCGATCTCGAGGACATCGCTTCCCGGGTTCGCCGAGAGGAACGCGTCACGGGCCGAGAGCGGGTCGAGCGAGCCCGGGCCGGTCTGGCCGAGCGTCGTCGAGGCGCAGAGCGAAAGGGTGCCGAGGAGGGCACCCGAGAGAAACGCCAGTCGGGAGGAACGCTGAACGGACATCGAGACTCCTTCAAAACGGTCGGATCTGTGCTTGTGTCGGCACGATGGCGCGGCGATGGGACGGCCGCGCCCGATTATCTTGCGGGAAGTTCGCATCGATCGTGCTCCCGTTCCCACAAAAGAGGAAAGATGGCGCGCGACCGACGGTTTCCGCGGACGCGGATTCGGGCAGGCGCCACATCAGGCGCCACATGGGGCGTCGCGTCGGGAGGCCCGCTCGAGCGAGCCTGGCGGTCGGGAGCATCTCGGACCCGTCTGGCCTGTGAGCGGCGGGCGAACCGCCGTCCGAGAGGCTCCGGCGCTCGCCAAGATCGCGCCCGGACCCACTGCGAGGCGACCCGACCTCGGATTTCGACCCTTGGACGTTGCTCCTCGGATTCCTGCTGCCCCTCGGATTCTCGCCCCTCAGGCGCCCCCGTCCGTCGCCCTCGGGCGCAGGGTCGGATACCGTCCGCGATCCCCCGCACCCCCATGAGCGCCCGCAACAAGAAGTCCGCCGCCGACCGCGAACCCGTCGTCGAGAACCGCAAGGCCCGGTTCGACTTCGCGATCGGCGAGACCCTCGAGTGCGGCATCGAGCTCGTCGGGACCGAGGTGAAGAGCCTCCGCATGGGGCAGGCGAGCCTCGCCGAGGGCTGGGTGAAGGCCGAGGTCGAGCCGCCGAGCCTGACCCTCCTCAATGTCACGATCGCCGAGTACCCGCCCGCGGGCGCCCATCGGCAGCATGTCCCGAACCGGTCGCGGCGGCTCCTCGCCCACCGTCGCGAGATCGTCAAGTTCGCGACCGAGGCGCGCGCGAAGGGCGCGACGCTCGTTCCCCTCAAGATCTACTGGTCGAAGGGCCGCGCGAAGCTCCTCATCGGGATCGGCGCGGGCAAGAAGCAGCACGACAAGCGGCAGGACATCGCGAAGCGCGAGGACAGGCGCGACATGGATCGCGCGATGAGCCGCCGCCGCTGAGTTCCCCGCCGCGGACTTCGCCCGCGCGTCGCCGCGTGCGCCATGCACTCGCGACTTCACCAACTCGCGACTTCACCAACTCGGGACGTCACGCACTCGCGACGTCACGCACTGGGGACGTCGCGGCCTCGGGACGTCAAGGACTGGGAACGAGGATCGACTTCCCGCTCTCGTCATCGCGTTCGCCGGTCGCGCAGGCGACGATGACTTCGGCGACCGCTTCGGGCGTCAGCGCGCGGTGGCGCGGCAGCACCTTCTCGGGGAAGTTCCGCCGCAGCATGTCGGTCTCGACCGCACCGGGATTCACCGCGAAACCGCGGATCCCAAGCGCGCGCCCCTCGGCGCGGATCGACCGCGCGAAGCTGTCGACCGCGCTCTTCGCGGCGGCGTAGGCGAAGAACCCTGGGAACGGGTCGACCGTTCCGAGCGTCGAGACGAGCACGATGCGTCCCGCGCGACGCGACTTGAAGTGCGGCCAGGCGCGCGTGATGAGGAACGCGGGGCCGAAGGCGTTCACGAAGAACGCCTCCTCGAGGATCTCCTCGGTCGTCTCGTCGATCGGATGCTTCGGGGCGGTGCCCGCGCAGAGGACGAGCGCGTCGATCCGGCCGTAGGCCTCGAGCGTGCGGTCGACGACCTCCGCGGCGAGTCCGCTGTCGGCGAGATCCGCGGCCATGGCGAGGTGGCGCGTCGGCTCGGTCAAGGTCGCGCGCGTCTCCTCGAGCCGCTCGAGCCGCCGTCCGACGAGGACCGTGTCGTGGCCGCGTGCGGCGAGCATGCGCGCGGCGGCCGCGCCGATTCCGCTTCCCGCGCCGGTCACGATCGCGACGGGGCGGCCCAGATTGAATTCACGATTCAATTCACGAGTCGATTCATCCTGCATGGCGCGCCCTTCGCGCGGTCGGCTCCCTCCGATGCGTCCCGAGCGCCAACATCCGTGGTCGCCCGAGGCGCGTCAGCCGAAGAGCCGGCCGAGGTCGTTGTAGAAGGTGAGGAGGAAGAGCCCCGCGACGAACGCGATGCCCGCCATCGCGGCCGCGTTCTGGAACGCGATCGACGGCGGGCGCCCCGCGAACTTCTCGTAGATCAGGAAGAGGAGGAGGCCGCCGTCCGCGATCGGGATCGGCAGCGCGTTCACGACCGCGAGGTTCACGCTGATCAGCGCGAGGAAGAAGACCACGTACATGAAGCCCTCGTCGGCGACCTGCGTGCCCGTGTGGAGGATGCCGACCGGCCCCTGCAGCTGGTTGACGCCCACCGAGCCGCGCCCGACGCGGTCGATCGTGAGGAAGACCTGCTCGATCATGACGAGCGTCTGGCGGAAGCCCATCGCGACCGCCTCGAGCGGGTTGCCGTTCGCGCTGAGGACGGTGAAGAGCGGATCGAAGAAGGCGTCGTCGACGGGGAACGAGTGCCCGAGGTCGCGCAGGCCCGCGAGATCGCGGGCGGAGAGCGTGGTCGTCGCCTCGAGGCGCGCGGCGCCTTCACCCGGGTCGCGGAAGGCGACGGTGACGGGCAGCGGCTCGTCGCCCGCGTGCGCGCGCGCCCGGCCGACGAGCGTGGCGCGGAGTTCGAGGAAGTTCGCGATCGCCGCGCCGTCGATCGACTCGATCCGCGCGAGCGGGACGAGTTCGAGCGCCTTCGCGGGCGTGGGCGAAGTTCCGTCGGCGGTCGCGACCTCGTCGATCGGGCGCGCGACGATCGGCAGCTCCCACGCGGGTTCGAGGTAGATCCCGACCTGCCCGTCGGCGTTCGTCTCGAGGACGGTCTCGACGGGAGCGCCGTTCCGGAGAACGATCGCCGCGATCCTCGTCGAGGGGGCGCCGCGGAAGGTGCGCATCAGTTCGGAGAGGCGCGGTCCCTCGACGGCGGCGCCGCCTTCGGGGGTGACGCGAAGGAAGACATCGTTCGCGAGGATCGCGTCGCGGTTCGGACTCGACGCGACGACGCCGCGGACGCGCGCGAGCGGCGCGAGCCCGACGAGCCCGAGGTCGGCGCCTTCGGCGGGGTCGGCCGAGCGGAGCGTCTCGAAGTCGGGGCGCGGCGCGAGGCTCGTCTCGACGCGCTCGCCCGCGGGCGTCCGCCAGACGACCTCGATCGGCGCGCCGTCCGAGGCGCCCGCGGCCGCCTCGAGTTCGGCGAAGGTGCGCACGGCTGCGCCGTTCGCCGACTCGACCGTCGCGCCCGGCACGACGCCCGAGTCCGCGAGTCCGGGCGTCGCCGCGATCGCCTCGGCGACGGCGTCGCGCGAGACGCGGACCGCGGTCAGCGAGACGCCGCGGGCGGGATCGACGCCGATCGCGAGCAGCCCGCTCGACGGATCGCGCTGCGGGAGGATCTCGTAGCGGAGGCGCTCGTCGCCGCGCTCGACCTCGACCGCGAGCGGCGTGTCGGGCTTCGCCATCGCGGCGGCGACACGCAGGTCGACGAAGGTGAGGACGGGGTCGCCGTCGATCGCGACGACGGCGTCGCCCGGGCGTAGGCCCTGCGTGGCGGGCTTGCCGGGCTCGTTCACGGGAACCGCGCGCGCGGCGGGGCTGTCGGGTGCGACGAAACCGACGGTCGGCGCGGGGAAGCGCACGCCGACGAGGAAGGCGACGAGGAAGAGGATCACGGCGAGCGCGAGATTCGCGGCGATTCCCGCGAGGATCACGACGCCGCGACGGAGGTGCGGCGCGCGGCCGAAGCTGCGCGGATCGTCGCTCGTCGCCTCGGGATTGCCGTCCTCCTGCCCGAGCATGCGCACGTAGCCGCCGAGCGGAAGGGCGCGCAGCGAGTACTCGGTCTCGCCGAGTCCCTTCTCCTCGCGCTCGCGGTCGCTCATCTCGATCGGTCGCTTTCCGAAGCGCGCGACGACGCGCGCGTCGGCGGAACCCGCGACGAGACCGACGCCCCTCCGGTAGCTCGCGACGCACGGCCCCATGCCGATCGCGAAGCCGTCGGCGCGGATTCCCGCCCACTTCGCGGCGAGGAAGTGTCCGAGTTCGTGGACGAAGATGAGGAAGCCGAAGCCGGCGAGGACGAGGAGGAAACCTGGGAGCGCGCTCACGGGCGCATCCTACGCATGCGCGGGCGTGTTCGCGGGAGCGGGCGCGCGTCTCCCGCGCGCGGCGCCCGGAGGCTCGGCGCACGCCGACCCGCGCCTCACGCGCGGACGAGCGACTCCGCGCGGGCGCGCGCCTCGCGGTCGGCGGCGCGCACATCCTCGATCGTGGCGACGCGGGCGAAGGGGACGGCGTCGAGGACGCGGGCGACGGCTTCCGCGATCGCGGGGAACCCGATCGCTCCCGCGAGGAAGGCCGCCACCGCGACCTCGTTCGCCGCGTTGAGGACGGCGCCCGCGTTGCCGCCCGCGGCGATGACGCGGTGCGCGAGACCGATCGCGGGGAAGCGCGCGTGATCGACCGGCTCGAAGTCGAGCGACGCGAGCGCGGCGAAGTCGAGCTTGCGCGACGGTCCGTCGAAGCGCTCGGGGTCGCAGAGCGCCTGCTGGATCGGCGTCCGCATGTCGGGCGGCGAGAGCTGGGCGAGCACGCTGCCGTCGAGATATTCGACGAAGCCGTGCACGACCGACTGCGGGTGGACGATCGCGTCGATCCGGTCGGCGCCGAGGTCGAAGAGCCAGTGGGCCTCGACGAGCTCGAGCGCCTTGTTCATGAGCGAGGCGCTGTCGATCGTCACCTTCGGGCCCATGCGCCAGGTGGGGTGCGCGAGGGCGTCGGCGACGGTGGCGGAGGCGATGCGCTCGCGCGTCCAGGTGCGGAAGGGGCCGCCCGACGCGGTGAGGACGACGCGCCGCACCTCGTGCATGCCGGTCGACGACTTGAGGCACTGGTGAAGCGCGTTGTGCTCGCTGTCGACGGGCACGACGCGCACGCCCGCCGCCTTCGCCGCCGGCATGACGACGGCGCCCGCCGCGACGAGCGCCTCCTTGTTCGCGAGCGCGATGTCGCAGCCGCGCGCGATCGCCTCGAGCACGGGCGCGATGCCCGCGGCTCCGACCATCGACGCGAGCACGAGATCGCCGCGACGGGCCTCGGCGGCGATCAGCGCCGAGGCCGCCTCGGGGCCGCGGTGGATGCGCGTCCCCGCGGGGAGCTCGATCGCGGCGTCGCCGTCGGCCAGCGCGACCGCCGCCACGCCGAACTCACGCGCCTGTTCGGCGAGGAGCGCGCCATTGCGGCCGCCCGCGAGACCGACCACCTCGAAACGGCGCTCTCCGCGTCGGCCGAAGTCACGGACGACGTCGAGCGCGCTCGTGCCGATCGACCCGGTCGAGCCGAGGACGAAGAGCCGGCGGGGAGGGCGGCTCACTCGTCGCCGCCACCCTTCGGGCGCTCGCCGGGCGAGAGCTTGCGGACGCGGCCGCCGTAGAGCGAGCGCGGCTTGGGCGCGGGCTTCGGCTCGGGCTTCGGCTCAGGCTTCGGCTCGGGCTTCGCCTCCGACTTCGAGCCCGCCTTCGCGGCGCCCGCATCGGCCTTCGACTTGGAACCGGACGAGCCGCCGCGCTCCGACCGGTCGCCCGACTTTCCGCGTCCGCCGCCCGACCGCGAGTCGCGGCCGCCGCGACCCGATCGCGCGTCGGATCCGCGGTCCGACTTCGCCGCGGAGTCGGTGCTGTCCCTGGCGTTCCTGCCGGACTTGCCCGCCGACGAGTCGGGCTTCGCTCCGCCCTTCGCATCGGGGGCGCGATCACGCGAGCCCGACGAGCGCGCGGGTGTCGCGGAGGCGGACTCCGCGGACTTCGCGGCCCGCTCCGGCGTCGTCGCGCGTTCGCGATCGTCGCCGCGCCGGTCCTTGCGCCCGCGGCCTCCGCGACGGCGGCGGCGCCTGCGCGGCCCGTCCTCCGACGATCCGCGATCGCCGTCGTCCGTCTCGGCGTCTCCCTGATCGGACCCCGACTCGGCATCACGATCGTCGGCCTCGGCCGTCGCGGCGTCATCTTCGGCGATCGCCACGGCATCGGCGAGAGGCTCGCTCTCCCCGGCAGCTTCCGCCTCATCGCTCTCGAAGTCCGCGTCGTCCGACTCGTCGCCACCGTCCGAAGCGGGAGCCCCGGCCGACGACGCGCCTTCCGCACCATCCTCGCGACGGCCGCGGCCACCGCGCCGACGGCGACGCCGGCGGCGCTTGCGTCCGCCTTCACCCGCCTCGCCCTCACCGCCGGTCGATCCCGCGGAGGCGGTCTCCGGCTCGGGCTCGGGCGTCGGCTCGGGCACATCGAAGGGGGGCTTCCCATAGGCCTTGCGCAGTTCGTCGCCCTGCTCGCCCGAGAGGAGCGACTGGTGCCCCTTCACCTCGATGCCGAGCTCGGCGCACTTCGCGAGCACGTCCTTGCTCGTGAGTTCCATCTCCTTCGCGATCGCGTGCACGCGGATCGGATCGCTCGGTTCGCGGGGCGGCGGCGGGGGCAGCGGGGCGGGCTTCGGTGCCGCAGCGGGCGCGGCGCCGGGGCCACGATCCGAGTCCGTCTCTCCACCTTCCGCGCGATCGCGCCCACCGCGCCGCCGGCGTCGCCGACGCCCGCGGCGACCGCCTTCGTCGCCCGAACGCGCCTCGTCGCCCGCGGCTCCGTCGCGCTCGGTGCGTTCGTCGGAATCCTCCTCGTCCGCAGCCGAATCGAGCGCGTCGGAGAGGCTGCCCTCGTCCTCGTCGATGTCGGGAAGGTCGTCGAAGTCGCCCGCGAGGATGAGCGAGGTCGCGTCGGCCGCGGCGGGCTTGCGCCGCCGGCGCCGGCGCTTGCGTCCTCCGCCGCCCTGCGACTGTCCCTGCGCGGGTGCGGTCGTGGTCTCGTCATCCTCCTCGATCTCGGTCGGGAGGCTCGAGAGCGCGGGCGCCACGGACTTCTGCGGACGGTCGAGATCGACATCCGCGTTGCGCTCGTCGTAGGCGTAGAGGTCGACGCGGTCGGCCGCGATCGACTCGCTGATCCGGATGTCGATCCGCTTCGAGAAGAGGTCCTCGAGCTCGACGAGCGCGCGCCGCCGCCGCGAGAGGAGCATCGAGGCGACCCGCGTCGAGCACACGACCTCGACCCGCGCCACGCGGTCCATGTCGAGGATGAGCTGGATGCGCCGCATCGCGTCGGCCGCGACCGAGTCGGGCATGCGGATCTCGCCCGAGCCCGCGCAGTGCGGGCAGTCGGCGTAGTGGGTCTTGCGGATGCTCGGCCGCATGCGCTGGCGCGTCAGCTCGAGGATGCCGAACTCGCTGATCTGTCCGACGGTCGTCTTCGCGCGGTCCCGCGCGAGGTGCTTCTTGAAGCGCTCCTCGATGTCGCGCCGGTGCTTCGCCGAGCGCATGTCGATGAGGTCGCAGACGACGACGCCGCCGAGGTCGCGCAGGCGCAGCTGCCGCGCGATCTCGTCGACGGCCTCCTGATTGGTCTGGTAGGCGTTCGTCTCGCTGTCGCGGGCGCTGCGCGAGCGGCCCGAGTTCACGTCGATCGCGACGAGCGCCTCCGCCTGGTCGAAGACGAGCGCGCCACCCGAGGGGAGCGGCACCTCGCGCGTGTGGAGGAGATCGACCTGCCGCTCGACGTCGAAGGCGTGGAAGACGGGCGTCTTGCGGTCGTAGAAGTGGACCTTGGTCGCGGTGCGCGGCGAGACGACCTCGAGGAACGCCTTCGCGCGGTGGAACGCCTGCTCGCTGTCGACGACGATGCCGTCGACCGTCTGGTCGATCGAATCGCGGATCGTGCGCAGGAGGATGTCGCCCTCCGCGTACAGCTGGCACGGCGCGCCGACGGCGTTCATGCGCTTCTCCATCACCTGCCAGAGGCGGGTGAGGTACTGCGCGTCGCGCGCGAGTTCGGTGCGGGTCGCGGTGAAGCCCGCGGTGCGGAGGATGAAGCCGAAGCCCGCGGGAAGGTCGAGCGAGTCGAGGATCTTGCGCATCTTGCGCCGGCCCTCCTCGTCCTCGACCTTGCGGCTGACGCCGACATTGTCCATGTCGGGCATCATCACCAGAAGCCGTCCGGGGATCGACAGGTAGCTCGTGACGGTCGGGCCCTTCGAGCCGAGGCCCTCCTTGAGGACCTGCACGATGATCTCCTGGCCGCGCTTGAGCGCCTCCTGCATCATCGGGCGCGCGCGGCGGGGGATCTTGCGGCCGACCTTCTCGGTGCGGACCTTGCCGTCGCCCGACGCCTCGCCGTCGCCGTCACCGTCGTCGCTCTGCCCCTTCTTCTTGGGGAAGTACTTCGGATGGAGGTCGGAGATGTGGAGGAAGCCGTTCGCGCCCTCGCCGAAGTCGACGAAGGCCGCCTGGATCGCGGGCTCGACATTGACGACGCGCGCCTTGTAGATCGAACCGACGTTGGTCGCGGTGGTCGTGCGCTCGGAGTGGAACTGCGCGAGCTTGCCCTGCTCGAGGATCGCGATGCGCGTCTCCTCGCCGGGCACATCGTTCACGACGACGAGCTGGCGCGGCTTCTCGCCGCGGTGGGCGACGAGGGCATCGTCGGCGTCGTCCTCGCGCGTCTCGGGCTCGGCCTCGAAGGCGCGCACCGAGGCGCGGGCGTAGGCGGCGGCGGCCTCTTCGGCGTCGGCGCGCGCTTCGGGGTCGGACTCCTCGTCGAGGGGTTCCTCCTCATCGGAGGCATCGTCGGCCGCATCGTCGAAGCCACCCTCATCAAGGGTCTCGACGCTCGCGTCGTCGGATTCCTCGCCGAGGCCGTCGCCGAGCCCGGAGTCGGCTTCCGCGTCGGCGTCGGCCGCCGAACCACTCTCGAGCCGCTCGGTGTCGAGCGACGCGGGGGCGTGCAGGTGGTCGCTCGTGTGCGCCGTCTCGTGCGCCGTCTCATGCGCCGTCTCATGCACCGTCTCATGCCCGCTCGCGGCGCCGCGCGCCTCGTCGGTCATTCCGGTCGTGTCAGCCGTTCCGTCGTTGTGGTCCATGACCATCGCGTACCCGTCGTTTCTCTGGCGGATCGCCAGTTTGCGAGGCCGGGCCGGAGGCTGGTCGGATCGGCGAGGAGCCGACATGGAGCCGGCGCGAAGCCGACGGGAAGCCGACATGGAGCGTGGTCGCGAGGACCGTCCCGAGCCCTTCGCGCCTCCTGCCTCGAGCGAATCTCGAGAACCGGCCCCGGGACGATCCCGGGGAAGGCCAGGTGTCCCGTGATCGGGATCGCCCGGCAGGCGAGGCGCCGGAGAAGTCTCCGGCAGGGCGCGCGCCGCGAAGGCGCGCCGAGACCGCGTGGCCCGAAGCCGATCCGCGAAGCGCGGTGCCCCGAGATGCGACCGTCGGTCGCGGGAGGGGCGGGCATCCGAGCGGGCCGCGGCATTCGGGAGGGGGCGAATCGCCGCCTGACCGGGTGCGCCGCGGCGCACGCGAAGTTCCATGCAGCCGAAATTCCATGCAGCCCAGGGAGGCGCGCGGGTCCGACTCGGGCTCGCGTGTGGGAACGCGAATCGGGAGCGCCGCGAAGGGCTGTCCAACCGTCGGGGAGGGCGAAGGTGCGCGAAGCGCGCGATCGGGGTTCGGAACGCTGTTCCGCCTCACGACCGGCATCGCCCGCGGCGATCCTCTTGCGGACGGCGACCGAACCGACGGCCGCCTGTCTCGCGCCTCCTGCCGGCTCCCTGCGCTTCCACCGTGAACGGTGTGGGGCGCTCGGAAGCCTTCCGGAACGGCATCAGAAGTTCAATCTGCTGTGCTTGATCGATCCGCCGTACGGGGCCTTCATGCGGGGCTTCACGCTGTCTTCAGACAGCTCTCACAGGCGGTCTTCCAAGCGGTTTTCGCTGGGAAGCGCTGCATGCGAAGTGGTTCACTCCGCCAACCAGCCGCCGAACGAGTCGGGATCGATCTTCCTGAGTTCGTCGCGGAGGGTGTTGAGCACCTGCCGCTCGGAATCGAACGAGCCGACCTTTCGGGCGAGCTGCTCGCAGTAGGGGATGTCGACCGATCGGATGACCCGCTTGATGAGCGGAATCTGACTCGGGACGAGCGAGAGTGTACGCAACCCGAGACCGAGAAGCAACATCGTGTAGACCGCCTCGCCCGCGATCTCGCCGCAGAGGGAGACGTCGATCCCCGCGCGGCGCCCCGCGCGGACGATCTGCTTCACGAGATACAGGACCGCCGGCGACGCCCCCGTGTAGAGGTTCGCGACCCGTTCGTTGCCCCGGTCGACCGCGAGGGTGTACTGGATGAGGTCGTTCGTTCCGATCGAGAAGAACGAACACTCGTCGGCGAAGGCGCGCGCCATCAGCGCCGCGCTCGGGACCTCGACCATGATGCCCGTCTGGAGCGCGCGGTCGAAGGGAATGCCCTCCTCGTCGAGCTCCTCGCAGACGTCGTTCAGGATCATCTTCGCCTGACGGAGCTCCATGAGCGTCGAGACGAGCGGGAACATCACCTTGAGCGGACCGTGCGCGCTCGCGCGCAGGATCGCGCGCAGCTGCGTCTTGAAGAGCTCCCGGTGCTGCAGGCAGTAGCGGATCGAGCGGAGGCCGAGGAAGGGGTTCCGCTCGGGCTCGTGCGCGCGCTGCTGCGTGTACTTGTCGGCGCCGAGGTCGAGCGTGCGGATGGTGCACGGCCGCCCCGCGAGGAGTTCGAGCGTGCGGCGGTACGCGGCGAACTGCTCCTCCTCGCTCGGCTCGTGGTCGTTCGTCAGGTAGAGGAACTCGGTGCGGTAGAGGCCGACGCCGTCGCCGCCGTTCGCGAGGACGCTCTCGACCTCGTGGGGGAACTCGATGTTCCCCATCATGCGGATGCGCACGCCGTCCTTCGTCACCGCCTCGAGCGACGCGCTCTCGCGCAGCAGCCGCCGGTAGCTCGAGCTCCGGTCCTGCTGCGAGCGGTACTCCTCGAGCGTGCGCGCGTCGGGGCGCACGATCACGACGCCCGTGTCGCCGTCGACGATCACGAGATCGCCGTCCTCGACGCGCTCCATGACGCGCTGGCAGCCGACGACGCAGGGGATCTCGATCGCCCGCGCGACGATCGAGGTGTGGCTCGTGCGTCCCCCGAGATCGGTCGCGATCCCGAGGACCTTGCGCCGGTCCATGCCCGCCGTCTGCGACGGCGTCAGCTCGTGCGCGACGATGATGACCGGCTCGTTCAGCGCGGAGAGGCGCGACTCGTTCTCGCCCATCAGCTTGCCGAGGACGCGCCGCTCGAGATCGAGGACGTCGTTGGCCTTCTGGCGGAAGACGTCGTTGCCGATCGCGCGGAACTGGTCGGTCACCGCCTTGAAGGCGTCGGCGACGGCGGTCTCGGCGTTGACGAGGTCGGCGCGGATGCGCTCGCGGATCGGGCCGAGGAGCGACGGATCCTGCACCAGCCCGAGGTGGAAGCCGAAGATCTTCGCCGCCTCGCGGCCGAGCTGCTCCTCGGTGCGGTCGCGCAGGACGACGAGGTCGGCGGTCGCGTCGGCGATCGCGCCCGCGAGGCGGTCGAGCTCGGCGTCGACCGCGTCGGGGGCGACCTCGTAGTGCGGCACATGCGTCTCGGCCTCGCCGAGGACGAAGACGCGCCCGATGACCGTTCCCGGCGAGACGGGGATGCCCTTCACGGTCTGCATCGGGCGCGGCGTGGCTGGGATCGAGGGCATCGGACGGAGAGTCTAGCGGGCGGGCGGAGGGGCGCCGAAAGCGCGACCGGCGGCAGGGGCTGCCGCCGGTCGCGATGGTCGCATCGGATGTGGACGCGGGCAGGTGGGCCTTCCCCGCGCGGCGTGGTGCCGCGGCGGATGGGCGTCGCCCGCGGTCACTCCTTCACTTCGTACTCGGCGTCGATCACATCGTCGCCGGGCTTCGCGCCCGCCGCGGCCCCGGCATCCGCCGCGCCCGCCGTCTCGCCCTTCGCGCTCTCGTAGGAGATCTTGCCGAGCTCCTGCGCCGCCTGGTTGAGGGCGTCGAGGGCCTTCTGGATCGCGGTGGCGTCGTCGCCCTTCACGCGCTCCTCGACGTTCGAGATCGCGCTCTCGACCGAGCTGCGCGTCGCGGCGGGGACCTTCTCGCCGAGGTCGGTGAGGGTCTTGCGGGTCGCGTAGACGATCTGCTCGGCCTGGTTGCGCAGGTCGACGAGCTCGCGGCGCGACTTGTCGGCCGCGGCGTTCTCCTCGGCCTCGCGCTTCATCTTCTCGATGTCGTCCTTCGAGAGGCCCGAGCTGCCGGTGATCTTGATCTCCTGCTTCTTGCCCGTGCCCTTGTCGGTCGCCGACACGTTGAGGATGCCGTTCGCGTCGATCGCGAACTCGACCTCGATCTGCGGCGTGCCCCGCGGCGCGGCGGGGATGCCCGTGAGATCGAACTTGCCGAGGCTGCGGTTGTCGGACGCCATCGGGCGCTCGCCCTGCAGGACGTGGATCGTCACCGAGCTCTGGCTGTCGGCCGCCGTCGAGAAGGTCTCCTTCTTCGAGGTGGGGATCGTGGTGTTGCGGGCGATGAGCGTGGTCATCACGCCGCCGAGCGTCTCGACGCCGAGGGAGAGCGGCGTCACGTCGAGGAGGAGCACGTCCTTCACATCGCCCATGAGGACGCCGCCCTGGATCGCGGCGCCGATCGCGACGACCTCGTCGGGGTTGATCGAGCGGTCGAGCGCGTCGGTCTTGAAGATCTCCTTCGCGATCGCCTGGACCTTCGGAATGCGGATCGAGCCGCCGACCATGACGACCTCGCCGATCTCGCCCGCGGTGAGCTTCGCGTCCTTGAGCGCCTGCTCGCAGGGACCGCGCAGGCGGTCGAAGAGGTCGGCGCACATCGACTCGAACGCCGCGCGCGTGAGCGTGACCTGCAGGTGCTTCGGGCCGTTCTGATCGGCGGTGATGAACGGCAGGTTCACCGTCGTCTCCATGCCGGTCGAGAGCTCGATCTTCGCCTTCTCCGCGGCCTCCTTGAGGCGCTGGAGGGCCATGGCGTCGGTCGTGATGTCGATGCCCTCGCGCTTCCTGAACTCGGCGGCGAGATGCTGGATGATGCGGTCGTCGAAGTCGTCGCCGCCGAGGTGGCCGTCGCCGTTCGTCGAGAGCACCTCGAAGACGCCGTCGCCGACATCGAGGATCGACACGTCGAAGGTGCCGCCGCCGAGGTCGAAGACCGCGATGCGGGCGTTCTTCTTCTTCTCGAGGCCGTAGGCGAGGGCCGCCGCGGTCGGCTCGTTGATGATGCGCTCGACCTTGAGGCCGGCGATCTCGCCGGCGTCCTTGGTCGCCTGGCGCTGCGCGTCGTTGAAGTAGGCGGGCACGGTGATGACCGCGCGCTCGACCTTCTCACCGAGGTAGTCCTCGGCGACCTTCTTGAGCTCCTGGAGGACGATCGCGCTGATCTCGGGCGGCGTGTACTGCTTGCCGCGGACGTCGACCTTCACGAGGTCGGCGCCCGATCCGAGCACCGCGTAGGGCACCATCTTCTGCTCCTGGGCGACCTCGTCGGTGCGGCGGCCCATGAAGCGCTTGATCGAGTAGATCGTGTTCTTCGGATTCGTGACCTGCTGGTGCTTCGCCGGCTGGCCGACGAGGCGCTCGCCCTTGTCGGTGAACGCGACGACCGAGGGGGTCGTGCGGTTGCCCTGGGCGTTGATGAGGACCTTGGGCTGGCCGCCCTCCATCACCGCGACGCAGGAGTTGGTCGTGCCGAGGTCGATGCCGATGATCTTGCCGGTTCCGTTGGACATGCTGGGTTCCTTCCCGTCGGGCGGGTTGCGCCGGACGACATGCACTCTGTGGCCCGGCTCGCGACGCGCCCGTCCGGGGCGCCGCTCGCAGGGGTGGCGCCCGAACGCAAGCAGCATGCCAGCGCCGGAGCGCGGTTCGGGCGCGGTTCGGGCGCGCGAAGTGGCGAAACCGCCGCGGGAGGCTGCCACATTGGCACCGATCGATTCCGCGGTGCGTGTACGCTGCGGGGATGCCCAACGGGAAGCCGCTCGGAGAGCAGGAATTCGCGTTCGCCGCCGAACTCGTCGCCCGCGCGACGCGGCTCGCGGTGGCGGCCCGGCCGGCGCTGCCCGCCGAGGCGATCGTCCAGAAGCCCGACGGATCGGTCGTGACCGCCGTCGATGTCGCGCTGCAGGTCCTGATTCTGACGGAACTTGAGCGTCGCGTCGGGGTGCTGCCGGTGATCGCCGAGGAGGATCTCGCTTCGATCGGCGGGAAGGCGGCGGCCGAGGCGCACTGCCGCGAGTTCCTCGCCGCCTGGGACCCGTCGATCGGTGACGCCGAGTACCGACGCGCCCTCTCGATCGGCGGACTCGATGGCGCCACCGGCGGGCTCGACGCGCTCTGGATCCTCGACCCGATCGACGGGACGCGCGGGTTCGTCGAGGGCGACCACTGGTGTCCGTGCCTCGCGCTTCTCTCGCGGGGGCGGACGGTCTTCGCCGCCAACGGGCACCCGACGATGCGCGGGGGCGTGCTCCTCTCGGCGGTGGCGGGGGCGGGCACCTGGTCGGCGGACCTCGCGGGTGGAGGCCGGTCGCGGGTCCTCGTCGACCGGACGCCGCCGGCGCCCGGGGCGACCGTCCGCGTCGTCGCTCCCGCCCATCCGACGCCCGCACAGACCGTCGCGCGCCGCGCGATCGGCGAGGCGACGGGGTACGCGTGCGAGCTCGTCCACTCGGACAGCCAGGCGAAGTACGCACACGTCCTCCTCGGGCTCGCCGACATCGCCTACAGCCGTCGCGGCGGTGGGGCGGGGAAGTTCGTCTGGGACCACGCGGGGGCCGTCCTTCTCGCGCGCGAGGCGGGGGCGTGGGTCGGCGACACCGATGGCGCCGACATCGATCTCGCGCGCGGACGGCGCATTTCGGCGAACGACGCGGTGATCTGCACGGCGCGCGGTCTCGGGCCCGCGGTGTCGGCGGCGCTCGCCGCGCGCGATCTCGCCGAGGGGTTCGCGCGGCCCGCGTCGGCGGCGGAGGCGCGCTGAGCGTTCATGGGTCGCGCGCCGACCGGTCTCGAGCATCCGTCCGCGGGGGGCGGCGTCTGGTTCGGGCGCGCGCTGCGGTCGCCACTCGCGCTCGTGGCGCTCGTCCTGGTGGCATCCGAGGTCCTCACCGACCGGTTCGCCGCGGTGCAGGTGGCCTGGTGGGTGCCGCGGTCGTTTCTCCTGGCGTTCGCGTGCCTGTGGCTTCTCGTTCTGTTCGCGCTGCCGTTCACGCGTGCGCGGCGCCGCGAGCGGCGCGCGGCATGGCGCTGGGTGGCGGTCATGGCCGCCCTCGCCCTCTGGACGACGCCCCGCGACTGGCGGCCGCTCGGTCCGTCGGGCGCGGGCGCCGCACTCGTCCTCGTCCACTGGAACGCCGGATCGCCCGAGGAAGGGGAGGCCGATCGCGCGGCCGAGGCGCTCCTCTCGACCGGCGCCGACCTCATCCTCGTCACCGATCCCGGGCGTCTCTGGCACGGGGCGCGGGGCGAGGCGTTACGCGCCGCCGGCTACGCGTTCTCCTCGGGTGGCCGTTTCGGCCTCGCGAGCCGATTGCCCGTCACGGAGGCGCGGCCCGTCCTCGCGTCGCGGCTGCGCGTCGTCTCGCGCTTCGTGATCGCGACGCCGCGGGGCCCGCTCGCCCTCGACGGCGTCGACCTCCCGAGCGCGCCGACGCTTCCGCGGTCGCTCCTCACGCGCACGCTCGCCGCCGATCTCGCCGAACTCGGGCACACGCCCGGCGATGTCCTCGCGGGCGACTTCAACATCTCGCGCGGAAGTGCGTCGCTTGCGAATCTCGCCCCCGACGCGGTCGAGGCCTTCGGCGCCGCGGGACGCGGATGGGGAGGCAGCTACCCCCGCGCGACGCCCTTCTGGCCGATCGACCTCACGCTCGTCCGCGCGCCGTGGCGTGCGCGCGCGGCGCGCTACCTCGATCTCGGCGTGGGAAGGCACCGCGCGCAGATGGTCGCGCTCGATCGGGCGGAATGACCGCTCTCCGAGGGGATCGGAGCGGTTCGCAGCAGCTGCAGGGTGGCGGAGGAGAGGCGGCCCGCGGTGGCCCGCGACGCGACGGCGCGCGCAGGTTCAGTCCTCTTCGGTCGGCCGACGCGCGTCGATCAGCTTCCAGACCATCGCGTACACCGAGGAGTTCGAGACGCCATCGGGACCGGACGGAAGGCTCTTGAAGATGGCGTTCCCCGTGTCCGCGTGGAAATCGACCGACCCGTCGATCTTCAGGCGGTTCGTTCCGTTGAGATGGTTAAAGTCGCGGCGGGAGCGCAGGCCGTCGACGAGCACGACGAGATCGGTGCGCAGCGGCCGCACGAGGGGCTCGCCCGTCACTGGATCGACGGTGCCACGGTAGTG
Source organism: Planctomycetota bacterium (assembly GCA_046047955.1). Taxonomy (GTDB): domain Bacteria; phylum Planctomycetota; class Phycisphaerae; order Phycisphaerales; family SM1A02; genus QWPT01. The sequence goes on along the minus strand of JBJOHC010000155.1, from coordinate 6,126 downwards.
GTAGTTCCCGTAGAGGGCCTCGCCGGGAACCATCGTGTTCGCCTTGAAGCGCGACTGGTAGCGCTCGAAGGGATGATCGCCGCGGTGGCAGGGGCAGTAGAGGAGTCGCGGGTCGGCGAGGTAGCCGAGCCCGCCGACGGCCGGGAGCAGGAGCCCGAGGCCGTCCATCTGGAGTCCCGTCGCATCGGACAGCGCCATCGCCTCGTTGAAGCGCGGGGCGAAGTACATGTTCGAGGTGTAGTCGAGCTCGGGAAGCCGTCCACGCGCGTCGTCGGCCATGTAGTCGGTGAGCGCGCAGCCGATCTGACGCATGTTGCTCGCGCATTGGAGGCGCTCGCCCGCCTCGCGGACGCGCCGCAGCGTGGGCATCAGGAGCGAGGTCAGGATGGCGACGATGCCGATGACGACGAGCAGTTCGACGACCGTGAAGCCTCGACGAAAGCCCTGATGGAAGCCTCGATGACGGGGAAGACGCCGGGAACGGCAGCACTCCGTCGCGGCGGGGGAGTGCCGCGATGGCTGGATCGGCTCGAGGGGAGTTGGGCGCGTCGGCAAGCGCAAGCTCCGAGTCGAAGAGGCCGACGCCCGGGGCGATCCCGGAGGCGTCTGGCGGAAGATACCCCCAAGGTGGCGAGACTCCATCCGTTCGTTCTGGATTTCCAAGAGATTCGGGGTACATTTCCGATCGCCGATCGGAGGGCCGTGCACGGTTCCGAATCACAGGACTGGTCGCTCATGCAGCGGGTCGCCGCCTCCGAGGAGGAGGCCCTGCAGGAGCTCTACGACCGTTTCGGGGCGCTGGTCTACCAGTCCGCGCGGCAGGTGCTCCGTTCGCGCGCCGAGGTCGACGATGCGGTGCAGGAGGTGTTCGTCCGACTCTGGCGGACGGCCGACCGCTTCGATCCCCACCGTGCGAAGCTCGTGACCTGGGTGATGCTCCTCACCCGTCGCCATCTGATCGACCGCCTGCGTCGGAACGGCGCGCGACCCGACCGTCGGGCGCTCGACGCCTCGCGTGGCGATGCCGGCGGGGCGATCGCCCCCGAGGCCCGTCCGAGCGAGTCGGAGATGGATGAGGGACGCGAGCGGCTTCGCCGTGGCCTCGCGCGATTGCCCGAACTGCAGCGCACGGTCATCGAGCGGGCCTATCTGCAGGGATTCAGCCTGCGGGAGATCGCCGATCAACTCGATACGCCGCTTGGAACCGTCAAGAGCGCGTTGAGTCGTGGACTCGCGCGGTTACGGGAGCATGCGGGCGGCGCGGAGGCGGGGTCGTGAGGTGCGGCCCGGCGCGAATCGCCGCGGAAGGTCGCAACCCCTGCGATCGCGGTTGCGTACGGTGCCGCCGTGGCGTCCGCCCTCGGGCCCGATGCCGAAAGTTTGTAGAAGCGCGTGCGTGAGGAGTTGAAGAACGGATCGACACGACTGGAAGCGAGAGGGTCCGTCGACGACCCGAATCGGGACTCCCACCCGCTCAAGACCGGACCCATGCCGCAGAACGCCGACACTCCCTCACGCGACGAACTCCGCGAGCTCGCGACACTCGAGGTGGTCGGTTGCCTCGACGAGGTCGAGTCGGCGCGGCTCGAGCGGCTCTTCGAAGCGGCGCGCCCGTCGGTGCAGGCCGAGATCCGCGCGCTGCAGGAGCAGCTCGCGGTCGAGCCGTCGCTCCGATCCTCGGAGGCGGTGCCCGCCGAACTCCGGCTGCGCGTCCTCGCGCGTCTCGCGACCGCGATCGAGGAGGCCGAGCGCGCGCAGGCGCCGCTCGCGAGCATCGGGCGCACCCGTGCCCGCGACACCGCCCGCGACGCCGCCGACGAGCGCGCGATGGCATCGAGCGTCGACGAGGTCCTCCGCCGCGTCGAGGAGACGCAGGTCGAGGCGACGCGGCGTTCGATCGCGGCGCAGCGGACCGGCTGGTGGACGCGCGCGGCGATCCTCTTCCTCCTCGCGTCGCTCGCGGTCTCGCTCTTCTTCAACTGGCGCTACACGCGGCTCTCCGAGAAGGTCCTCGGCTTCGCGAACGCCGCGATCATCGACGCCGACATGCGCGCGCTCGTCGCGACGATGGGCGCCTTTGATTTCGGCGCGGCCAAGCATGTCGACCTGCGGCCAGCCATCGCGGGCGTTCGCGGGCATGTCCAGGTCTTCGCCGACGCGTCGACGGGTCGGATCGCCATCCTCGGCGTCGGGCTGTCGGCGGGCGAGACGCTTGAGATCGTCGCGTTCGGTGCCGATGGCGAGACCCCCGTCGTCCACGCCTTCCGCGTCGAGACGACGGCGTTCGGCAAGCTGATCGAGGTGCCCGCTGCGTTCGCCGCCAATCCGCGGATCGCGATCCGCGATTCGTGGGGCACGGTGCTCTTCTCGGCGTGAGCCGCAAGCCGAGGCGCCTCGGCTTCTGAAAGTCGATGGATTTTCGGAGAGCGCCGCGAGGTCGGAGAGCCGCCTCGTCGCGCATCCCGCGCACGGGCACGCATCCGTCGACCGCTTCGGGCTTCGCGCTGGTTCCGTTCCGCGGTTCAGTCGCTCGGGTTCGTTCCTCGGGTTCGTTCCTCGAGTTCGTCCCTCGAGTTCGTCCCTCGAGTTCGTCCCTCGCGTCCACTGCTCGCGTTCAACCGTTCCGCCGCAGCCACTCGTCCTCGAGCTCCTCCTGCTCGGTGCGCAGCGCTTCGCGCTTCTCGAGGAGCGTGCGGGTCTTCGCGGCGTCGCTCGCGGTGGCGGGATCGGCGAAGGCGAAGTCGATCTCGGTGAGCTTCTCGCCGACTTCGGCGATGCGGGCCTCGATCGACTCGAGCGTGCGGTTGCCGTACTTCGACTTCCCCTTCGCGGCGGATGGGCCGCCCGGCTTCCCCGTCGCGCTTCCCGCGCCCGAGCCCTGCTTCGTCTGCGCGGGTGGAGCGGGGGCGGCGGGCTTCGCCGCTGGCCGCGCCGTCGCCTTGCGCGCGCGCTCGGCGGCCTCCGCGCGCTCGGCGCGCTCCTTCGTCTCCCACTCGCGGTAGGTCCCCTCGAAGACGCGGGCGTTGCCGTCGCCGTCGAGGATGACGAGCGTGTCGCAGACATCCTCGAGGAGCGCGCGGTCGTGCGAGATCAGGAGGAGGACGCCGCCGTGGCCGCCGCGGCCGCCGACGCCGCGCCCACCGCCGAACTTCTCGAGCGACTCCTCGAGGCGCTCGGCGCTCGGGATGTCGAGGTGGTTCGTCGGCTCGTCGAGGACGAGGAGGTTCTTCGCGCTCGCGATGAGCGACGCGAGGACGAGCCGCCCGCGCTCGCCGCCCGAAAGGTCGCCGACCGCCTTGTCCTGCTCGGGACCCGTGAAGAGGAACGCGCCCGCGAGGTTGCGCGCCTCCTGCTCGTTCGCGCGCGGGGCGCCTTCGAGCGAGCGGATCGTCTGCTGGAGGAACTCCCACACGAGGAGGTTCCGGTCGATGTGGTCCTGGTTCTGGCGGAACCAGCCGATCTCGAGCCGCGGCGAGCGCTTGATGTCGCCGGTGTCGGGCTCGAGGTCGCCGAGGAGCGTGCGGACGAGGGTCGTCTTGCCCGCGCCGTTCGGTCCGATGATCCCGATGCGCGCGCCCGGGCGCGCCGAGAGCGTGAGGTTCAGGAAGCACCTCCGCTCGCCGAAGGACTTCGAGATCCCCTCGGCGACGAACGCGAAGTCGCCCATCTGCGGGGGCGGCGGCAGCTCGAGGTCCATCACGCCCATCTCGGCGTGCTTCTCGACGAGCGCCTCCTCCTTGAAGCGCTCGAGCCGCGTCTCGCGGCCGCGCGCCTGCTTCGCGCGCTGGCCCGCGCGGTAGCGGTCGATGAAGGCCTGCTCCTGGCGGATCTTGTCGAGCTGCTTCTCGTGCTGGCGCTCGACGGTGAGCATGCGCTCGGCGCGCAGCGCGCGGAAGGCGGCGTAGTTGCCGGGGTACTCGCGCAGGACGCCGCGGTCGATCTCGATGATGCGCGTGACGACGCGGTCGAGGAGCCAGCGGTCGTGCGAGATGAGGACGACCGAGCCCTTGAAGTCGTCGGCGAGGAAGTCCTCGAGCCAGCGGCGGCCCTCGATGTCGAGGTGGTTCGTCGGCTCGTCGAGGAGGAGGAGGTCGGGCTCCGAGAGGAGGAGCCGCGCGAGTCCGAGCCGCGCCTTCTGTCCGCCCGAGAGGCCCTTCACGGGAAGCTCGAAGTCGGCGTCGGTGAAGCCGAGGCCGTGCAGTGCGGCGTCGATCTTGTGGTCGATCGCATAGCCGCCCTTCGCCTGGATCTCCTCCTCGATCGCGACCTGGCGGTTCATGAGCTTCTCGAGCTGGTCGCCGTCGGCGGTCGCCATCCGGTCGAAGACCGTCTCGAGTTCCCGCTGGAGCCGCTCGAGGTCGGCGAAGGCCTCGGCGGCGGCGCCGCGCAGGGTCTTGTCCTGCGGCAGTTTCGGGTCCTGCTCGAGGTAGCCGACGCGCACGGTGCGGGCGATCTGGATGTCGCCCGCCTCGGGCTGGAGGAGGCCCGCGATCAGCTTGAAGAGCGTGCTCTTGCCGCAGCCGTTCCGGCCGACGAGCCCGACCTTCTCGCCGTGATGGATCGAACCGCTCACGCCGTCGAGGAGGAGGCGCGTGCCGTGGCCGAAGCGGAGGTTGGCGAGGGTGACGAGCGACATCGGTGGCCCGCGAAGGCGGGCGGGAAGGGTAGCAGAGCGGGGGCGTGGGGCGAAACCTGCGGGCGCGCGCGGTCAGTCGCGCGGAACGGGCCTGCCGCGCCACTCCCAGATCCAGGCGACGAGGCGGCGGTCGCTCGGCGGGAGGATGAAGCGGAAGAGGGCGGCGACCGCGGCGGGGGCGATGGCGGCGAGGGTGCCCGAGACGAGCGCGATCCAGGCGATGACCAGGACCGCGAAGTGCGGGCCGTTCTCCGCCTCGGCGAAGATGCGCCAGCTGAAGTTGGTGCGGGCGGGCAGGAGCGCCGTCATGGTGACGATCGATGCGAGCGCGATCGCGCCACCGATCGTGGGGAGAAGCGCGCCCAGCGCCGCGCGCGCGAGTGGGCCGCGCCGCAGGGCGACCATGCCCGCGAGGATCGCGAACGGCGAGACGATCGCGGCGGCGATCAGGCAGAGTCCAGCGACCTGGAGCAGCGCACTCGCACTGAAGCGCGAGGCGCGCACGGCGGCGCGGCCGGCGTCGGTCTCGAGCCAGGCGCGGTCGGCGTTCGCGTAGATGCCGTTGTCGAAATAGTTGAGTGTGGCGTCCTGCGTCGAGAACCCCGCGTCGCGATAGGCCGCGGCGATCGCGTGCGCCGACGCCTCGGCGCCGAACTCCGAGGCGATGCTCGTGAAGATGCCGCCGACGCCCGCGCTCGCCGCGACGACGAGGATCGCGAGCACGGCGAAGCTCGCCGCGGCGACCGACTTGAAGCGGCGCAGCCACGGCGCCGCGCTTGGATACTCGAAGAGCGCCGCGGCGGTGCCGCATTCGACGCAGCGGCAGTAGAGGAGTCCCGTGGAGGCGTCGCGCTCGACCGCGCTGCCCGCGAGGGGATGCAGGCACTGCATGCAGAGGCGGTCGCCCGAGAGGGTCTCGCGCGGGGGTGGCGCGGAGCGGGGGAGGTCGGGGTCGCGGTCGTCGTCGGGCATGGGGGTGGCTTGCGTGAGGGCTCGCGTGGTGCCGTGCGCGGTGCCCGGGTGGTTCCGATGTCGTCCGCATGCGGCGCGCGGGCGGTGGTGACGATCGCTGCGGCGGTACTTCAGCCCGTGTCCGTTGGAACGGCCGTGTCGGTACGGCCTGCGGCCGACGAAGCTCTCGACGAGGGAGTGGGCGCGGAGGGCGGCCGCGACGAGGGCGTTCGTTCGATGGCGGCGGAGAGCCGGACCGCGGCGGCGTGGCGTCGGCGCGCGAGGCGGCCGAATGGCGTGTAGAGGGCGGTCGCGAGGAGGCTCGCGGGGATCGACAGGAGGAACGCGACGAGGATGCCGACGAGGCCCGCGCCGATCCGTTCGGCGAGGCGCGCGCGGGAAAGCCCGAGGCCGTCCGTGAGTTCGGCGCCGCCGACGAGCCCCGCGAGGAGGAGGAGGACCGGCGCGAGGCCGACCATCCACGCGACGGCGACCCGCGCGAACACGCCGCGCCCGGGGGCGAGTGCCGACGCCGAGAT
>JBJOHC010000154.1:0-4856 GCA_046047955.1 Planctomycetota bacterium | reverse complement strand
CCGTGGCGCCGCGCGCTCGCGCTCGGCGCCGTCGCGCTCCTCGCGCTGGCAGGATGCCGGACGCAGGAGGAGATTCCCCTCGACGCGAACAACCCGACCGACGGCCCCGCGCTCGTCCGCCTCGGCCCCGACGATCCGCCGCCCGATCTCGCGGCGGCCTTCGCGCGCCGGAACTTCTACCTCGACCGCTCGGTCGACGAGAGCATCGGCTGGTTCCAGAAGCCGTCGAGCCGCCAGTGGTTCCCGTTCCTCAACCAGGGAACGCGCGAAGAGGTCTGCACGCACGAGCAGGCGGCGGCGAGCGTGCTCGCGTTCAAGGACCTCCTCTCGTCGTCGCGCGACGCGGGCGAGTTCACCGCGCGCTTCACCGAGATGTTCGACGTGTGGCAGTCGGTCGGCTACAACCAGTCGCGCGATGTGCTCTTCACCGGCTACTTCTCGCCGACCTTCAAGGCGAGCCGCTCGCCCGACGACCGCTTCCGCTTCCCGCTCTACAACCGTCCCGCCGACCTCGTCACCGATCCCGTGACGGGGCAGCCGCTCGGCCGCCGCATGGCGGACGGCTCGACGAAGCCGTGGCCCGCGCGCGCCGAGATCGAGTCGAGCGGCATGCTCGCGGGAACCGAACTCGTCTGGCTCGAGAGCCCGCTCGATGTCTACATCGTGCAGGTGAACGGCAGCGCGAAGCTCATCATGCCCGACGAGTCGGTGATGTACATCGGCTACGCCGGGAAGACCGACCGCCCGTACTTCGGGCTCGGCAAGGCGATGCTCGACGAGGGACTCCTCACGAAGAGCCAGCTCTCGCTCTCGGCGATCCGCCGCTACTACAGGCAGGATCCCGCGAAGGTCGACGAGCTCATCACGCGCAACGAGTCGTACGTCTTCTTCACCGAGTACGCGCCCGGCAGCTGGCCCGCGGGCTCGCTCGGCACGCGCGTGAACGAGGACGCGTCGATCGCGACCGACAAGTCGATCTTCCCGCGCGGCGGACTCGTGATGGTCGACACACGCGCGAACACCTTCACGCGCGGACTCGTCGAGTACAAGAACTTCATGCTCGACCAGGACACGGGCGGCGCGATCCGCGCGGCGGGGCGCGCCGACCTCTACATGGGAACGGGCGCGGCGGCCGAGCTCCTCGCGGGCGGCCAGTACGCGACGGGCAAGATGTACTACTTCTTCCTCAAGCCCGAGCATGTCGCGAAGTACCCGCTGCCCGAACCCGCGAAGAAGGTGGCGGCGCCGAAGCCGCTCGGCCGATAGGCCCGCATGGATCACCGCCCGCGCGCGAGCGTGGTGGCGCGGTGGATGGCCCGCGGCGCGCGCTCCGACGCGCGCCGCGTGGTTTTTCGGGTGCTTCGGACGGCGCGCTCCATCCCGCGGTGATCGGGGCGCCCTCCGTTCCGACGACCGAAGTCGTCGGGCACCCACGATGATCGCCGTCCGGCGGCTGCGCGCCGCGGTACCGGTCGCGACACCTGCGAGCGGAACGGTCCGGCGTCCTGGTCGTGACATCGCGTCCTCGTCGCGACTTCGGGTCCCCGTCGCGACATCGGCCGGACGCGCGGCTCCCTCACTCCGCCGCGCCGTCGCGCCAGCCGAGGCCGCGTTCGCGGAGCGATTCGTCCTGCGGCTGCCAGCGGCGGTCGCGGGCGTCGTCGGGCCAGGCCTCGCTCGTGAAGGTGCCCGCGGCGTCGACCGACATCCGCGCGAAACCCGTGGGAAACGCCCGCGCCCGCGCATAGGGGCGCGCGGCGAGCGCGGCTTCGTCGGCGAAGCGCCGCTCGTCGAGCCGCGACCACGCCTCGCCCGCGGCGCAGCCCGCGACGAGCGCCGCCGCGAGGATCGTCGCGAAGCGCCGCACCGGACGCCGCGAGATCGTCCACGCGGGGAGCGGCGCCGTCGCCTCGCCGCACTCGGTGCAGGTCGCGCGGCCGAAGTGCGGGTAGCCGCAGTGCGGGCAGCCGCCGCGGCGCGCGCGCCGGTCGGCGGGGAGGTGGATCCACGCGATCTCGGCGAAGTCCGCGAGCGGCGCGAGCCACCAGAGGAAGATCGACGCGGCGAGCGTCGAGACGGCCGCGAGCACGATCGTCGCGACCGAACCGCCGAACCCGCCCGCGAGCGCGCGCGCCATCGCGTAGCTCGCGAAGCAGAAGCCCGCGCTCGTCACGAAGAGCACGCCCCACGCCGCGAGGTTCGCGCCCGTCGGCGCGACGAGCGGTCGCCGCGCGCCGCCGCGCGCGCCCGTGTCGTGGAGGTCGGCCGCCTCGTCCATCCCGCGACGATAGCGCCCGCGCCGCCACCTACACTGCGCGCCATGGTTGCAACCGCCCAACGCGACGGCGCCCCACGAGGCCCCGCCGCGAACGCTCCCGCGCACGACCTCGCGATCGACCTCGCCGAGGTCGTCAAGACCTACGCCGGGCGCGTGCATGCGCTCCGCGGCGTCTCGATGCGCGTCCGCCGCGGCGAGATCTTCGGCCTCCTCGGCCCGAACGGCGCGGGCAAGTCGACCCTCGTCAAGATCATGACGACGATCGTCCGTCCGACGCGCGCCGAGGGCACCATCCTCGGTGCGCCCGTCGGTCACCGGCCGACCCTCGCGAAGGTCGGCTACCTCCCCGAGCATCACCGCTTCCCCGCGTACCTGACCGGCCGCCAGTGCGTCGAGTTCTTCGGGGCGATGGGACTCATGCGCCGCCACGCGCGCCGCGCCCGCGCGGCCGAACTCCTCGACATCGTCGGCATGGGCGCCTGGGGCGACCGCCGCGTCGGCACCTATTCGAAGGGCATGCAGCAGCGGACGGGCCTCGCCGCCGCGCTCGTGAACGATCCCGCGCTCGTCCTCCTCGACGAGCCGACCGACGGCGTCGACCCCGTCGGCCGCCGGGAGATCCGCGACCTCCTCCTCCGCATGCGCGACGAGGGCCGCACCGTCTTCCTCAACAGCCACCTCCTGAGCGAGGTCGAGCGCGTCTGCGACCGCGTCGCGATCATGCTCGGCGGCAAGGTCGAGCGCCAGGGGACCCTCGCCGAACTCACCGACGAGAGCCGCCGCTGGCGCGTCGCCTTCGAGGGCGCGCCGCCCGCATGGCTCGCCGAATACGGCGCCGCGACCGCCCTCGCCGACCCCGCCCGCCACGCCGTCGAGTTCGCCTCGGACGACCTCGCGTTCGTCCAGTCGCTCATCGACCGCCTGCGCGCCGCGGGCCTCGCCGTCGTCGGCGTGAGCGAGACGCGCGAGAGCCTCGAGGACCTCTTCATCCGCATGGTGCGCGAGGTCGACGGCCGCTCGGCCGCGGTCGGCGCGGCGGGCTTCGGAAAGGCGGCCTCGCGATGAGCGCGCTGCCCCGCCTCACCTTCGCCGACCGCGTGGTCCAGACGAACGCCGTCCTCGTCGCCGCCTACCGCGAGCTCAACGCGCGGCGCCTCTTCTGGGTCGCGCTCGCCCTCAACGCGCTCGTGATCGGCGCCGTCGCCGCGATCGGGATCGACGAGACGGGCGTCTGGATCCTCGGCTACAAGCTGCCGATCCCGGGCGTCACCGTCAAGCTCTTCCCCGACGGCAAGCTCTACAAGACGATCATCGCCTCGCTCGGCGTCGGCTTCTGGCTCTCGTGGCTGTCGACGATCCTCGCGCTCCTCTCGACCGCGTCGATCTTCCCCGACCTCGCGACGGGCGGCGTCGACACGATGCTCTCGAAGCCCGTGGGCCGCACGCGGCTCTTCCTCACCAAGTTCGCGTCGGGGCTCCTCTTCACCGCGCTCCAGGTCCTCGTCTTCGCGCTGCTCGCCTTCCTCGTGATGGGCGTGCGCGGCGGCACCTGGGAGTGGGGCGTCTTCGTCGTGGTGCCGCTGATGGTCGTCTTCTTCAGCTACCTCTTCTGCGTGCAGGCGGTCGTCGGGCTCCTCACGAAGTCGCCGATCGCGGCCGTGATCGTCACGCTCCTCTTCTGGATCTTCATCTTCCTCGTCCACTCGGGCGAGCAGTTCACGCTGGTCGGGCGCCTCGCGTCGCGGCTCGAGATCGAGGGCCGCGAGAAGCAGATCGAGAGCCTGCAGACCGAGGAGGCGAAGAAGGGACTGATCGAGCCGCTCGAGGAGCAGAAGGCGACCGACGGCAACTGGATCCTCGCGCACGACCTCTTCTACGCCGCGAAGACGCTCCTGCCGAAGACGACCGAGACCGCGGGCCTCGTGCGCCGCGCGCTCTCGCTCGCCGCCGACATTCCCGCCGAGGAGGAGGAGGATGTCGCCGAGAACGAGGAGATGCGGCGGAACCGCGGCATGTTCAGCTCGCGCTACGTGAAGCCGCGGCAGCTCGGCGCGGCGATCGCCGCGGAGATGGAGGGGCGCTCGGTCTCGTGGATCGTCGGCACGAGCCTCGCGTTCGAGCTCGCGCTCCTCGCGTTCGGCGCGTGGTGGTTCCGCCGTCGGGACTTCTGACCGATGGGCCGCCTCGCCGCCGCGATCCGCGCGTTCCGCCATCCGCCCGTCCTCGTCTTCCAGATGGGGAAGGTCGGGTCGAGCGCGGTGCGGTCGACGCTCGCCGCGGACTGGCCGGGCGTCGTCGACCAGGCGCACGCGATCGACCAGTTCGGCGACGAGGCGCGCGACACGCTCGCGGCGTGCCGCGCGTTCGGCCTCCGGCACCTCGTGATCTCGCCGATCCGCGATCCGCTCTCGCGCAACGTCTCGGCCTTCTTCGAGAACTTCACCCGCGACACCGGGCTCGCGTGGGCCGACGCCCCCGACGATCCCGCGGCGCTGCTGGAACTCTTCCTCGCGCACGCCCGCCACGCGAACGGCACCGCATGGTTCGAGCGGCGGATGCAGCCCGCGTTCGGCCTCGA
>JBJOHC010000153.1:0-5203 GCA_046047955.1 Planctomycetota bacterium | reverse complement strand
TACGACGGGTCGTACACATGCGCCCGCACGAACGACGCGAGGTCGTCGGGCCGTTCGACGCGCGCGAGTCCGGCATCGAAGATCGCCTCGGCGACCTCGACCGCGACCTCGACCGCGACCTCGTGGATCCTCCCGATCGGCGGATAGACGAGCCCGCGCGCGAGGTCGTCGTCCGACACACGCGCCGCGAGCGCCTCGGCCGCGACGAGGAACATCGCGTCGGTCACGCGCCGCGCGACGGTCGCGTAGACCGCGAGCCCGACCGCGGGGTAGATGGAGACGTTGTTCCCCTGCCCCGGGACGAGCGTGCGTCCGCCGATCTCGACGGGCGCGAACGGCGAGCCCGCCGCGAAGATCGCCTCGCCATCGGTCCAGCGCCACGCGTCCTCGGCGGTGCACTCGGCCTTCGAGGTCGGGTTCGAGAGCGGGAAGAGGATCGGCCGCGGGCAGTGCGCGCGCATCGCCTCGACGACCTCGCGGGTGAAGGCGCCGCCCTGCGTGCTCGTTCCGATGAGGGCGGTCGGCCGCAGCGCGCGCACCGCGTCGGGCAGCGTCGCGTGCAGTTCGCCCTCGCGGACGAACGCGCGCTGGTGCGGCTGGATGCCGGGATTCGACGCGACGAGCGTCCCCTTCGAATTCATCAGCCAGATCCGCGCGCGCGCATCGGCCTCGGTCGCGCCCTGCGCGACCATCGCCTCGACGACGAGCTCCGCGATCCCCGTCGCCGCGCTGCCCGCGCCGTAGAAGAGGTAGGTGTGGTCGGCCAGCCGGTTCCCGAGCATCCGGCACGCGGCGAAGAGCCCCGCGACCGCGACAGACGCCGTCCCCTGGATGTCGTCGTTGAAGCACGAGACGCGGTCGCGGTAGCGCGCGAGGAGCGGGATCGCCGTCGAGTTGTGGAAGTCCTCGAACTGGATGCACGCGTCGGGGAAGACCTCCTGGACCGCCTCGACGAACTCCTCGACGAACGAGTCGAAGTCCGCGCCGCGGACGCGCGGCACGCGCAGGCCCGGATAGAGCTCGTCCTCGAGGAAAGGCGCGTTGTCGGTGCCGACATCGAGGACGACCGGCATGCACGCGCGCGGCGAGACGCCGCCGACCGCGGTGTAGAGCGCGAGCTTTCCGACGGGAATGCCCATCCCGCAGACGCCGAGATCGCCGAGGCCGAGGATCCGCTCGCCATCGGTGACGCAGATGATGCGCACGTCCGCCTCGGGCCAGTTGCGCAGCACTTCGGCGATCCGTCCGCGGTGCCGGAGCGACACGTAGAGCCCCTTCGGCCGACGCATGATGTGGCCGAACCTCTGGCACGCCTCGCCGACGGTCGGCGTGTAGACGATCGGCATGTGCCGCGCGGGGTCGCTGCGCAGCAGCTGGTAGAAGAAGCGCTCGTTCCGGTCCTGCAGCTCGGAGAGGTAGACGTAGCGCTCGAGGTCGTTCGCGCGCATCGCGAGCTGTCCGAGCGCGCGCGCGATCTGCGTCGCGCTCGTCTCGACCTGCTCGGGAAAGAGCCCCTCGAGTCCGAGCGCCTCGCGCTCCTCGGCGGTGAAGGCGGTGCCCTTGTTGAGGCGCGGATTGTGGAGAAGCGCGTAGGTGTCTGCGTTCATGTCGTTCGTTCAGGCGGGGCCGCCGGCCGCCGCGGACTCGCGCGCCGCTGCGGGTTCGCGCCATGCGCCGAAGCGCGAGGGATCGGACGGGTCGTCGACGAGGCGGCCGTCGGCGACGACGAAGGCGCGGCCCGCGATCGCGGGGACGACCTCGCCCGCGCGCGCGCCCGCGCGGTAGCGCGCCTCGAAGAGGCTTCCGATCGCGGACTCCTGCCGCCACGCGGCGCCCTCCGCGAGTTCACCGCGCGCGGCGAGGGTCGCGAGGAGCGCGCTCGTTCCCGTGCCGCAGGGCGAACGGTCGTAGGTCCCGTTCGGGCAGAGGACGAAGTTGCGCGCGTCGGCGTCGCCGCGCGTCGGGTGGAAGAGGAGCGCGATGTGGTCGATGAGGCCGCCGTTCCCGGCGCCACCCGCGAGGCCCATCGCGCGGATGCCGCGCTCGATCGAGCGCGCGAAGGCGAGCTCGTCGGCCGCGTCGCGCATCGCGCGCCCCTTCGCGCCGTCGAGCCGCACGATGAAGAACCAGTTGCCGCCCCAGGCGAGGTCGCCGCGCACGGTGCCGCCCTGCTCGAGCGTCACCTCGAGATCGAGGGCGTGGACGCGCGCGGGCACGTTCTCGAAGGAGACGCGGCCGTCGGCGAGCGTCTCGACCACCACCTCGCCGACACGGGTCTCGAAGGTCGCGCGCGCGGGCATCGCGACGCCCGCGTGGGCGAGCGTCCGCGCGAGGCCGATCGTCGCGTGACCGCACATCCCGAGCGCGGCCGCGGCGTTCCAGTAGAGGACGCCGCAGGTCGCCTCCGCGCGCGACGGCCGGCAGACGAGGGCGCAGACGGTCGCGTCGGCCGCGCGCGGGTTCGCCGCGAGGGCGAGCATCGCGGGCGGGATCGCGAGCGCGCCGTCCCGCGTCCACTCCGCGAGCACCTCGGGCAGCGTCGCATCGAGCGGTCCGCCGTCGGCGGCGACGAGCGCGCGCGTCGGCTCGCCCTCGGTATGGCTGTCGATGAAGCGCGGGATTCGCACGGGTCGGAGGATACCGCGCGTTCGCGCTACGCTGCGCGCGATGTCGACCTCCACCGAAACCGGCGCGCCCTTCCGCGGCGTCATCCCCGCACTCGTGACCCCCTTCAAGGAGAACGGCGACCTCTGCGAGGCGCGCCTCGGCGACCTCGCGAAGTCGATGCTCGCGGGGGGCTCGACGGGCACGGTCTGGCCGGGGTCGCTCGGCGAGGGACAGGCGCTCTCCTTCGACGAGCGCCGCGCGGGCTGGACCGCGATCCGCGACGCGAGCGAGGGCCGCGGCAACACCTTCGCGACGATCTCCGCCGCCTCGACGCGCGAGGCCGTCCGGCAGGTCGAGTGCGCGGCCGATCTCGGCCTGCGCGGCTGCATGATCCTGCCGCCCTACGTCCACAAGGGCCCGTGGCGCGAGTTCGAGGCGCACTTCGAGGCGATGCTCGCGGCGGCGCCGCTGCCGATGATGCTCTACAACAATCCGCCCGCGTACGGCGTCGATGTGCGCGCCGAGCAGGTCTTCGAACTCGCCGACCGCCATCCGAACCTCGTCGCGGTGAAGGACTCGTCGGGCGACGCGCGCCGGCTCACGGCGCTCGTCGCGGGAAGCCACGGCCGCGCGCACGCGGTGGGCGCCCTCGTCGGACTCGACGACTGCGCGGTCGAGGGCGCGCGCATGGGCGCGTGCGGCTGGATCGCGGGCCTCGCGAACGCGATGCCCGTCGAGAGCGTGCGCCTCTTCACGCTCGCCCAGTCGGCCGACCCCGCCGACCGCGCGGCCTGCGATGCGCTCTACCGCTGGTTCCTGCCGCTCCTCCGCCTCGACACCGTGCCCGAGTTCGTCCAACTGATCAAGCTCGTCATGGCCGAGACGGGAACGGGCGACGAACGCGTCCGCGCCCCGCGCCGCCCCGTCGAGGGCGCCCTGCGCGCGCAGGCGCTCGAGACGATCCGCCACGCGCTCGCGCACCGGCCGAAGTGAGCGAGGCGCGCGGCGCCGGCCTCCTCACATGAAGTCGTCGCACGAAGTCGTCGCACAAAGTCGTCAGACAGAGTCGTCAGACAGAGTCGTCACACGAACTGGCGCCCCGTCCAGAAGCGCCCCGGGTCGTACGAGGCCTTCACGGCCTCGAGGCGGCAGAGGTTGCCTCCCCAGTAGGCGGTGCGCCAATCGGGGAGCGACTCGTCGGCGTAGTTGAAGTACGAGCCCTCGCCGAAACCGGGACGGACGGTGTCGCGCAGTCCGCGCTGCCACGCCTTGTGCGCCTCGGCGCGCTCCGCGGTCGCCGTGAGCGGCCAGTTCGTGAAGAGCTGCGCGAGCAGCCGCTTGTCGCGATGGACGAAGGCGGTCTCGTCGGGAAGCCGCGCCGCGACCGCGCCGTCGAAGGCGTGGCAGAAGCAGTACGACCAGTCGCCGACGGGAATCTCGGGAATGCGCGAACGGGCCTCGAAGCCCTCGCGAAGCGCCCTCGCGGATTCGAACGGAATCGCGCCGTCCGCGAAGAGCCCCGTGCTCGTGATCGGCGCGCCCGTCGCCTCGCCCGTCGACGCGCAGCCGGGTGGCGTGAGCGTGCCGCTCGCGCGCGTCGTCTGAACGCCGACCGTGTGCTCGAGCGAATCGGCGAGCGCCGCGGCCGCCGAGGCTCCCTCGAGCGAACGGACGACGGTGCGGAAGGCGCGTGACGCGACCGACCCGTTCGTCGCCCAGGTCGCGGTGGTCGCGGCCGTCGGTGGCAGCGTCGCGATCCACGCGCTCCACGCGGAGAACGCCTCGGCGCTCGCGGCCCACGGCCAGGTCATCGTGATGTTCGGAAGCGGCTCCCACGGGAGCGTGTCGAACTCGAACGCCGTCGCGATGCCGAACGACGGCCCCCCGCCGCGCAGCGCCCAGAAGAGATCGGGCTCGCGCCGGGCGTCGGCGTCGACGATCGTGCCGTCGGCGAGCACCACGGTCGCGCGGCGGAGCGCGTCGACGGTCAGTCCGTAGAGCCGCGAGCGCTCGTTGTAGCCACCGCCGAGGGTGATCCCCGAGACGCCGACGCTCGAGCAGGTGCCGCTGATGAGCATGCGGCCGCGGCCGCCGCAGTAGAGCTCGTCGTAGAGCGGCCCGAGCCGCGTGCCCGCCTCGACCTCGGCGCGGTTCGTCCGACCGTCGAAGACGACGCCGTTCATCGACGAGAGGTCGACGATCACGCCGTCGCCGACCGAGCCGCCGATGTAGCTGTGCCCGCCCGAGCGCGTCGTCACGCGAATTCCACGCGGCCGCGCCCAGCGCACGACGGCCGAGACATCGGCGGCCGAGACGGCGCGCACGATCGCGACCGGCCACGAGGCGAAGCGGCCGTTCCAGCTGCGCCGCAACTGGTCGTATCCGCTCGTCGCGGGAAAGACCGTCTCGCCCGCGACCCCGCGAACGAGCGCGTCGAGGTCGGATTCGGTCAATGCGAACGCCGCTGGTTCGCACGGCGGTCCCGCCCACGACACGCGCCGGAGGATGAGCGGAGCGAGCCCCGACGCGGCGATCGTGCGCAGCGCGGCGCGGCGGGTGAACTTCCTCGACATGGCGGGAAGGTAGCCGCTCGCGT
>JBJOHC010000152.1:0-8856 GCA_046047955.1 Planctomycetota bacterium | reverse complement strand
AACGAGGCGGCGGGATGCGCCATGGCCGGGGCGAGCGCCGCGATCCACGCGCGCGGACGGACGAGGAGGCTTCCCCCCACCACGACCAGTCCTGCGGCGAGCCCCCATTCGACGAACTGGGCGCGGGTGAGCGGTTCGGTGGTGCTGAAGGGGTCCATGCGGTCGTTCTCCGTGGGTTCGAGTGGCGTGGTCGGAACGGCAGGTGGTTGACGCGACGGCGCTTCGCCGCGGTTCGTCGCTCTGCCACGCGATCAGGAACCTAGACCGACGCCGCGGGGCGGCCTGCGGGGAACGCGACCCGATCGCGGGCGGGAGGAGGTGTCCAAATGAGGGGCGCGGATTTTCGCATCGACGATCTTCATGGACGCCGCGCACCCGCGTACAACGTCATGCGCGCCCCGTCCGGCGCACTTCCACGCGGTTCACCGGCGAAGGCGTTTCCGGGGTGGGCGCGCATCCAGTCCAAGCCGAGCGAAACCGATGGCCCCGATGCAATCCCACTCCCACGCCGACCGCGATCGCCTTCCCACCGCACTTGCGCGCGCCGCGAGCGCGCGCCTCGGAACCACGACGGCATCCGTGTGCGCGGCGCTCGCCGCGACACCCGCACTCGCCGCGCCGCAGGCATTCCCCACCTATGCGGCGGGTTCGACGGTCGTCGAGGGCGAGCGCTACTACCACACCGACGTCTTCGTCCAGCTGCCCGACGAATGCGATCGCGTCCTCATGACCTGGGAGATCCTGTGCGGCCTGTCGGGCACGGCCGGGACGCTCTTCCAGATGCACTACCCCGATGCGCCCGCGAGCATGCGGCCGCTCGGCTATGTCGAGGGCGACCCGCTCTGGGAGCTCGACAGCCACCTGACGATCGGCGGCGAGCACCAGCTCGACACCTCGGGCTTCTGCTGGATCACGCCCGACTACACGGACTCGACCCTCGACGGCAACGGATTCGATCCGGGTGGGATCTTCAATGTGCCTCCGGTCTCGCGGTGGAACTTCGCGGGTCCCGATCGGCAGGTGCGACTCGCGCGCTTCACGCTGCACGAGGATGCGTGGACGCCATCGGCGACGATGACCTTCGGCTTCCGGCTGGGTGTCTCCTTCCGCGGCGCCGGCTTTCCCACGCTGACGCAGCATGTGATCACCGTGCCGTTCACGCGCGACCCGTCTGGCACGGCGGCGGCGGCGTTCGACACGCCTTCACCCGAGCCCTTCTGCTGGGCCGAGGAGAGCGGTGGTGGAAGCGGTGGCGGAGGCGGCGGAGGTGGCGGTGAGCCAGGCGATGGCGTCGGCGATCCGCCGCCCGGCGTTGCGCGCGTCGGGCGCACGGGCTTCGACTTCGATCTCGACGGCCGCGAGGATCTCCTCTGGCATCTGCCCTTCGCGGGCAATCTCTCGCGCTGGACGATGGACGGCGTGACGCGCCTGACGAAGGCCGCGATGCCCTGGTCGACCTACGGCGGCTTCGAGCCGCTCGGCTCCGGCGACCAGTCCGACGACGGGCTTCCCGAGGTCTTCTTCCACCATCCGCTCTCGGGGTGGGTCGTGGTCTGGAGTTTCCTCGGCGAGCAGCGGACGGCGAACCCGTTCCTCTACACCGCGTCGCCGAACTGGCGCCCGACCGCGGTCGCCGACTACACGGGCGACGGACGCGTCGACATCCTCGAGCGGTCGACGGCGAATCCAGGCGTCTTCCGCGTTCGGCCGCTTGCCTACTTCGACCACTTCGCACCGCGCGAGCCCTTCGCGCTCACCGCGGGCCACTCGTACCTCGCGACCGCCGACCTGAACGGCGACGGCTGGGCGGACATCCTCTCGCAGGCGGCGAACGGGCAGGTGTTCGTGCGGGCGCGGACGCCGCTCGGCGGCATGATCACGACGCCCGTCGCGCCGACCGCGCTCGGATCGGAGTGGCGCTTCGCGGGCGCGGCCGATCTCGATGGCGACGGCGACGACGACCTCGTCTGGCACAACCTCTCGACCCGCGAGGTGCGGGCCTGGATGATCGAGTACGGCTTCCGTTCCGCGGGCGCCGTCGTCCGCACGAACATCGCGCCGACCTTCGCCGTGATCGCGGCGATCGACACCGACGGCGACGGCGACGACGACCTCGTCTGGCGCAACGCGCAGAACGGGAATGTCTCGGTCTGGCGGATGAACGGTCCCGTGCGCGAGGAGGGCGCCCCCGTGGCGAACGTGCCGCCGGCGTGGCGGACCGTGCCGCGCTGACGGTCGGGCGACGGGCCGACGGGCTTCTGCGGGACGGGCGGGACCTCGGCGCGCGCTCAGCCGCGGCGGCCGAAGCGGTCGAGGAACCAGCGCACCATCAGCACCGAGAGTGCGATGCCCAGCGGGAAGAGGACGAACGCGGAGAAGAGGAGCTGTCCCTGCGTCATGGCCACCACGCGCGCCTTTCGGAACGGACCGCGGCCGTCGCGCACCTGCACATCGATCGTGTCCTCGGGCGTCGGGACATGGAGGAAGCAGGTGGCGCTCGCAAGCGAACCGTCCGATGCGGGCGCGACCTCGATCGTCCAGTGGCCGCTCGCATCGAGCGTGAGCGAGCCCTCGAACGCGCCCGACGCCGCATCCTGATTCGTCGCGGGAACCAGCAGGGACACGCGCCTCGGTCCACCCGCCTGCTTCGCGACGACCACGGGCTCGCGCCCGACGGGGCCTTCCCAGCGAACCGCGAGGAGACCTGGTCCTTGCGGCAGGCGCTCGACGAGCAGCGCCGCCGCGCGACCGTCGATCGTGCCCGTCCAGAGGCGCGTCCAGGCGACGCCGTCGTCCGCGCGCGCGAGGAGCGCGACGGCGAAGAGGGCGAACGCGCGCGCGAGGAGGACGGCACCGCCGCGAAGCGGACCCGTCCGCGCCGGCGCGGCGGAGCGCGGCCGCGTCCTCGACCGTGCGGGCGTCGGCGCGAAGGAAGTCATGTCGCGCAGCGTACCTCCGCTTGACTTCGGCCCGCGGCGCGCCAAGATCGGATGTCGGCGTTCGAGACCCTCGCGCCGGCTGCCTCGACTGCGCGCGCAGCCTGGGGTCGTCCGCCTGCGGGTGGGACGCCCCTTCGAGCCCACGGGCCGGGTCGCACTCCCCCACATCCCACATGTCGTCACACGAACACGCAGGCGATCCTGCGGGCGTTCCCGTTGCGGGCGCCCACCGTTCCACGCTTCTTCGCGATCCCGTCGCGCGGCTCGCGCGCGCGCGCCACGAGTTCGGCGAGCACGGAGGCGTGAACCTCTCGATCGAGACCAGCTCGACCTTCACCGTCCTCGAGGCGGGGCGTCTCCCCGACATCTTCGAGGGACGCGCGGGGCCCGCGGGCGGCTGCTACCTCTACGGCCGCCACTTCAACCCGACCGTGATGGTCCTCTCGCGGCAGCTTGCGGCGCTCGAGGCGACCGAGCACGCCTACTGCACCGCGAGCGGGCTCGCGGCGATCTCGGGCGTCCTCCTCCAGTGCTGCGACTCGGGCGACCACATCGTCGCGGGCGACACGCTCTACGGCGGATCGTGGGCGCTCATGCACGACTTCCTGCCGCGGAAGGCGGCGATCTCGACGACCTTCACCGACCTCACCGACCTCGACGCGGTCGAGCGCGCCTTCACGCCGCGCACGAAGGTCCTCTACTGCGAGTCGGTGTCGAATCCGACGCTGCGGGTCGCCGACCTGCCGGCGCTCGCGCGGATCGCGCACGCGCACGGCGCGCGGCTCGTCGTCGACAACACCTTCGCGCCCTGCGTGATCGCGCCCGCGCTGCATGGCGCCGATGTCGTCGTCCACAGCCTGACGAAGTTCATCAACGGCGCGTCCGACATCGTCGCGGGCTGCGTCTGCGCCGACGGCGCGTTCATCGACTCGATGTACGACCTTCATGTCGGAAGCCTCATGCTGCTCGGTCCCGCGATGGATCCGCGCGCGGCGTACGAGGTCGCGACGCGGCTTCCGAACCTCGCGCTTCGGATGCGCGAGCACGGCCGCCGCGCGCTCGCGTGCGCCGAGCGGCTCGCGTCGCTCGGGGCGCGCGTCGTGTATCCCGGCCTCGCCTCGCATCCCGATCACGCGCTTCTCGCGCGCCTCGCGAACCCGGGCTACGGCGCGGGCGGGCTCCTCACGGTCGACCTCGGCACCGCCGAGCGCGCGGCGCGCTTCATGGAGCATCTCCAGAACGCCGAGGATTTCGGCTACATGGCGGTGAGCCTCGGGTTCAGCGAGACGCTGATGAGCGCGAGCGCCGCGAGCACCTCGAGCGAGATGGACGACGAGAGCCTCGCGAAGGCGGGCATCTCGCGCGGCCTCGTGCGCATGTCGGTCGGCTACACGGGCGATCTCGACGAGCGGCTCGCGCAGCTCGAGCGGGGCTATCGCGCGGCGATGGCGTAGGCGCGCGGCGCGAGGGCGTAGGCGGCGTCGGCGTCGGCGCGGCGTCAGTCCGCGAGCGCGACGCGCGGGGCTTCGCGTTCGAGCGACTTCGCCTCGAAGAAGGCGAACGGCCTCATGCCCGCGAGGCGCGCGACGAGGCGGTCGGGCACGACGAGAAGCCGCGCGTTGAAGCCCGCGACGATCCCGTTGTGGTATTCGCGCGAGAGGGCGATGCGCGTCTCGGTGTCGGAGAGCGTGCGCTGGAGCTCGAGGAAGGCCGTGTTCGCACGCAGCTCGGGGTACGCCTCGGCGATCGCGACGACCGCGGGCGAGACCGCGGCGACATCGCCCGACTCGCGCCGCGCGACGGCCTGCGCGCGCAGCGTGGCGACGAGTTCCTGCGTCGCGCGCTCGTGGCCGCGCGCGCCCTTCACCACCTCGACGAGGCGCGGGAAGAGGTCGTGGCGGCGCTTGAGCTCGACATCGATGTTCGCGGCCGCCGCGCGCACGCGCTGGCGCAGGCGCTGCAGCGAGTTGAACGCCATCCACGCCCAGATCGCGAGGTGGTAGAGCGCGTAGAGCCCGAGGCCCGCGGCGATGCCCGCGAAGGACATCCACGGCTCGGGATCGCGCGTCCCCGCGAGGGCGAGCGTCGCGAAGAACGAGCTCACCGCCGCGACGAACGCGCCGAAGACGGTCCAGAGCCAGTACGCCCACGCGTAGCCGCGGCCGATGGAATCCTCGCCGTGCACCGAGATCACGAAGATCGGCGCGTCGCGCGAGGCCGCGATCTCGGGCGCGACGACATCGTGCCGCTCGCGCGCGGTGCCCGCCACGAAGAGCGGCTGGTGCAGCGGGATCGCCGTCTCGGAGAAGGTGCGGAGATGGTCGGAGTGCGCGACCGCGCCCGCGGGCCCCTTCGCGTGATAGAGCGGGTGGCCGCGCGGAACCGTCTCGCGGAAGGTCGTCAGCGCCTCGATGCGCGCGCCGTCCGGGCGGACGAGGAGGTAGCCCGTCTCGTCCTTCAGGTAGAAGGGCTGCGTCTCGCCGCCCGAGGCGACGATCGCGACGCCCGACTCGCGCCGCGTGCGCGTCCGCGTGTTTCCCTTCGAATCGCGGTAGGTCTCGGTGACGAGGCGGCTCCAGTGCTCGCCCACCGACCACGCGTAGTGGACGCACGGGCGCTCGGCGAGGTAGCTCGTGAACGGCACCTGCGTCTCGGCGGTGCCCTGGACCTCGACATGTCCGATGAAGACGCCCTTCGTCTTCGAGGTGGGCGTGTCCTTCAGGAAGCGGCGCAGCCGCGCGGCGCGCGCGGCGGGCCAGCCGATGAGAAGCGCGACGCCCCAGCCGACCGCGGGGATCGCGAGCATCGGGAGGAGTTCGGATCCCGCCATCGGCGCGGACTGTAGCGCGAGCGGCTGCGGAGGCGCGGCGGACGCGGCGCGCGCGTCAGGTCCAGTTGCCGAGAAGGATCGCGAGGTCGGCCGAGTTCGAGAGCCCGTCGCCGTTCAGATCGCCGTCGGGCGAGCCCCAGAGGCCGAGGTAGATGGCGAGGTCGGCGGCGTTCACCTGGCCGTCGCCGTCGAAGTCGGGCGAGAAGGTCGTGCGCACGGTGAGGACCGTCTCCGCCTCGGTCGGGATCTCGAGGAATCCGAACGCGAAGGTGTCGGGGACCGCGACCACGAAGAAGGTCTCGCCGGGCGCGGTCTTCGCGGGCACCGCGAGCTCGACCTCGACGACCGCGCCCGGCTCCGCCTCGCCCGTGACGAGGAAGTTCGCGAACTCGATGTCGACGGTCTCCGCCGGATAGGTCGGGCCCGCGAGCGTGTCGGCGTCGATCGTCGCGGGGAGCTCGACGCCGAGCAGGCTGAAGTCGGTCGCGCCGCCCGTCTCGAAGGGCGCGCCCCACGCGTAGTCGCCGATCGCGAGCCCCTCGCGCGAGAGGACGAGACGGAAGACCGCCGAGTTGTAGGCGATCGGCAGCTCGCTCTCGAGCTCGACGCGGACGGCGAAGGTGCCGCCCGGGCGCACGCCGACCGTCGTCGCGCCGGTCGACGAGCGGCAGTGGAGCGTGGCGATCGCGTCGCCCGCGAAGGCGGGCGCGGCGAGCGTGGCGAGGATGGCGGCGGGCGCGAGGAGGCGGATGGTGGAAGCGCGCATGGCGGGTGATCTCCGTTCGGAACGGTTCATTCGGAGTCGGTGGACGGGTGCGATGGCCGGCGCTCATCGCGCGCGGCGGGTGCGACTTCGGCGACATCGCGCCGCGCGGCGAGCGTGCGCGACGCGCGCCACGCCTCGACGCCGAGGCGCGTCGAACCCTCGAGGAGCCACTCGCCGTCGGCGAGAGCGATCGCGTCGAAGCCGCCGAACGAGTCGACGACGCGACGCTGCCAGTCGGCGGGGATCCGGTCGCGGAAGCGGACGACGAGGTCGGGGCCGACGACCGACGCGCGGCCGTCGCCCGCGTGGACGACGACGCCGACATCGAGGCCCGACGCGACGAGCATCGCGCCGAGCGCCGCGACCGACGCGGGCGTGTGCTGCTCGGCGGGCGCGAGCGCGACGAGCCAGCCGTCGACCTCGCCGAGCGGTTCGAGCGCGAAGGCCGCGGCCGCCTCCGCGGCGGCGAGCGCCGTGCCCGCGCGCCGACCTTCGGGCGACTCGCGCAGGGCGAGGAGCCCGGGGACGACCGCGCCATCGGGCAGCGACTCGAGCATGGATGCGAGCGTCGATTCGGCACTCGCATCGGCGTCGGCATCCGTGCCGTCGCCGTCGCCGCCCCGCGCCGAGCGACCCGAGCCGCCGTGCGTGCCACCGCCGCGCGTCGCGCCCGGCACACCGCCGTCGCGCGGCGCCTGCGCGACGCCGTCGCCCGCGGCGACCGCACCCGAGAGGAAGCTCGTGCACGGATTCACCGCCGCGCGCAGGTCGACGCCGTTCGCCGCCATCGCGAGCGCGAGGTCGGTCTGGTCGATCGTGCCGTCCGAGTCGAGGTCGCAGCGGACCTCGACGGGATTCGCGCGATCGACCTCGACGCCGAGCAGCGTCGCGATCGCGCCGAAGTCGGTCGCGTTCGCGCGCTGGTCGCCCGTCGCGTCGCCGACGACGACCGCGACATCGAGCCGCGCGGTCGACGCGACGAGGAGGTTGCCCGCCGCGTCGGCCGCGCCCACGATCCGCACGCAGTAGCGGAGCCCCGCGGGAAGGGCCGGTTCGAAGAGGATCTCGGCGCCCGTGCCGCCGAAGGTGAGCGACGCCGACACGGTGGTCGCGGGCACCGCGACCTCGCTGCCCGTCGCGTCGAACGCGGCGAGCGAGATCGCGACCGCGTCGAAGGTCGCGGGGTCGATCGGCTCGCTGAAGGTCGCGACGAGCCGCGCGAGGCCGCCCGCGCGCGGCTCGCTCACGGCCTTGCCCGCCGCGAGCGGCAGCGCCGCCTGCGACCCGCCCGAGCCCTGCACGCTCGCCCACTGGACGACCGACGGCGCCTCGCTGTCGGGGTCGTACTCGATCGTGTAGAGCCCGCTGCCGCCGCGGTCGAAGAGATGGATGTCGGCGCGCAGCACGGGCTGCGGCACCGAACGGTCGATGAACTTCGTCTGCCACGCGTTCACGCCGACCGCGAGCTCGCGGCCGTCGTCGCGGACGACGCGCGCGACGCGCTTCGCACCGCCCGACGGATCGGCGAGGCGCAGGTAGCGCCAGCCCGGCGCGACGCCCGCGTCGACCGAGAGCGTGAGCGGGTCGACCACGGTCGCCGCGAGGATCTGCGGCGTGACGGGCTCGACGGCGCCTTCCGAGAGGTAGATGCGGTCGGGAAGCCCGTTCACATCGTTCTGCTGGTTGACGAGGAAGTCGGGGATTCCGTCGTCGAGCGGGACATCGGCGCGCACCGTGCGCACGAGCGGCTCGATGGTGGCCGAGTCGATCACCGCGAACTCGGGCGTGTTGAAGCCGTTCAGGCTCGAGATCTCGACGTCGTAGCCGACGAACTCGCCCTGGATCGTCGAGGTCATCAGCCACTCGGCGACCGCGACCTCGCCCGCGCCGATGTCGCCGAGGTCGACCGCGAGCGACGGCGAGCGCTCCTCGGCGCCGACGCGGGTGCCGATCAGGTCGAAGTCGATGAGGAGGTCGCGCTCGTTCTCGACGATCCGCGGCTCGCCCGACTCGATGCGCACATCGCCCGCCGTGCCGCCGCCCGCGTTCTTCGCCCAGAGGCCGAGCGAGAACGGCACGCTCGGCTCGAGTTCGGGCGTGAACGGATCGTCGCCGAAGACCTGCGTCTCGATGAAGTAGTTGAGTTCGAGCGACGGGTTCGGAAGCACCGTGATCTGCGCGGGGAAGAGCGGGAACGCGAGCGTCTGCCCGCCGACCGCGTAGCTCAGCGTGCCGTTCACCCGGTAGACGGTCGGTCCCGTCGGCGCCGCCGAATCGCCGGGGATCAGCGTGAACGCCGCGCTTCCCGACGCGCCCGCCGC
>JBJOHC010000151.1:0-17683 GCA_046047955.1 Planctomycetota bacterium | reverse complement strand
GCCGATCCGCCCTGCACCTTCGGCGACGCCGACCGCTTCCACAGCTTCCGCCGCGACGGCGCCGCGAGCGGCCGCCTCGCCGCGGTCATCGCGCCACGTCACTCCTGAACGGGTGCGGGCGAAACTTCATCCGACGCACCCGAGGCATCGTCGTCGGAGGAGTCGATGGACGACATGTCGCCGAGCGGCCGCGCTTCGTGCGCGAGCACGATGCGGCTCGGTCCCGCGGCATCCGAGCGCCACCACACGCGCACCGCGTCGCCCGCGCGAAACCAGGTCGCGCTTGAATCGTCATCGAGGACGGGACGCGCGGGATCGAGCGGTGCGTCGGCCGCGATGCGCGACGCCGACCGGGCGAATCCCCGCGGCGCCGCGTCGTCGATCATCTCGCCCGCGCCCCCTGCGATCGCGAGCGATGCGTACCGAGGCGGGAGCGCATGGGCGGAGACTTCGGGCTCCCGTTCCCCGACGAAGGTGATCGCGGTGCGCGCGCGGTCGTCGAGAAGATCGACGCCACAGTCGTAGAGGAGCGGGCGGCCATCGGCGAGCGCGTAGCGCCAGGGCTGGCGATCCTCCCACCACGCCCCGACCTCGACGCCCGCGGCACGCCGCAACTCGCCGAGATCGGCGGGAAACCGCCCGTTCTCCCGACGGAACCGCTCGATCGCGACCGCCGCGACCGCCGACTCGCGCTCGGCGTCGAGCCGCCAGACCTGGCCGATCGAACGGCCGAGCGCGGGCATCAGGAGATCGATGACGCCGCTGAGCAGGAGGGACGAGCGCCCCTGGCCGGAGCGTTCCGACTCCAGCCGCGCGATCCGCTCGACGGCCTCGCGGCGCGTCGACGCGGTGAGCGCGGCGTCGAACTCCTCGAACATCCGGTCGATCCGGCGCTCAACCTCGGCCCGCCCGGGCACAACCGCCGCCGCCAACGGACCCGCGAGGAAGGCGAGCGTCGCGGGCACCGCCGCGCCGCGTGGCTCGTCCGTCGCGAACCCGCCGAGGATGGACGACGCCGGCGCGACGAGCAGCACGCCGCCGCCGTCGCCATCGTCGCTGTAGCAGCGCTGGACCACGTCCAGCTGGAAGAGCCGTTCGGCGTCGAAGGCGCGCCCGAGGTCGACGCGCTGCGCGCGGGCGAGCGCGTCGAGCCGCGCGAGCGACGCGTCGTCGAGATCCTCCGCGTGGTTCTCGATCGCGGACACGAGCGTCGCGAGCATCTCGATCCGCACCGAGATCGCGACGAGCGCTCCGATGAGGGTCGGGATCTCGTCGGCATGCCCCGCCATCGCCGCCATCGACTCGAGGTCGGCGACGAGGTCCGCCGTGCGCCCGTCATGCGCGGCCATCGCCGCATCGCTCGCCAGCCAGTGCGCGGCGCCCCGGAAGAGCGAGAGCTGCGGCAGCAGAACCTCCGCGAGAGCGGGCGGTGCCGCAGGATGGGCCAGGTCACGGGCGGGCTCCTCCTCGAGACCGAGGAAACGCGCGTCATCGGTCGACAATCCGTCTCGGCCGGGCGCCGCGCCGAACACGGGGCGCTCGCGCAGACGGCGGAGGATCGCCACGCGGTCCTCGATCGAGCCGAGCATGGCGCGCGCCCGTTCGCGCGCGGCGGCGTCGAACTCGAGGCGCGCGATGTCGTCCTGCAGCGTCAAGAGCGCCACCGCGCGCGACTCGAGGTCGAAGCGGCCCTCCGCGCCCGCGAGCGCCTCGCGGTAGAGATCGATCGCGCGGCCCTCGGGCCCCGGCGCCGGCATCGCCGCGCGCAGCGCCGCGATGGCGTCGAGCGAGAGCACGGGACGCTTCATGGAGAGAACGATTGCGGAGACGGCGTAGAGCGCGGCGACCGCGACGGTCGCACGCCCGCTCCAGACGACGAGCGCGCCGATCGCACGATCGAGCGCGCCGCGCTTCGCGATGGCGCTTCGTCGGAGTTCGCGCGCGCTCCGCTTCGGATCGCCGTAGAGCCGCACGAGTTCGTCCGCGCCGCGACCACCCGCGAGCCCCTCGGCGAAGTGCGAGGCGAGCTCGGCCGCGACATCGGCCGATTCGCCTCCGCGAAGCCGTGCGCGAACCACGACGCGCTCGATGAAGCCGGTGATCGCGGACGGCAGTCCCGCATCCGCGATCGCGCGACGCACCGCGCGGCGACGCGACCATGACAGGAATCCAGACATGCTGCCTCCTTTGCGAAGGGTGAGAGGGCGTCGGAACGCGCGCGCGAGGAAGCGCGCCCGCCCGCGGGGGCGAGGAAGCCGAAACTCGGAGGACGCGACCGCGCGGACCGATCAGCCGAACGCGGGCCGCGCGCCCGCGAACTCGAGCCCGAGAGACGCCATCGCGCGCGTGATCTCGCGCCACCGCTCGGCGTCGCCCGCGAGACGCGTACGGCCTGTCTTCGTCAGCGAGTAGTACTTGCGCGGGCGCGCACCCGTCTCGTCCCAGCGCGACTTCACGAAGCCCTTGGCCTCGAGGTTGTAGAGCATGGGATAGACGGTCGACTGGCCGAGATGGAGCACGGACCCCTTCGTCCTCGCGAGCGCCTCGACGATCGCGTAGCCGTAGAGCTCGCCGCCCTCGAGGACCTTCAGGACCGCGAGCATGCCCGCGCCGCGTACGAACTGTTCTTCCGAAGCCATGACCGGACCCCTTTCTGGAGGCGCCACACTGTGTGACGCATGACGATATGCGTCACATAGTATACGGTGCATTTTCACAGGCGCGGACTCTTCGTCGCATACTTTGTCTCACAAAGTATTTTTCCCGCGGACACGCGTCTTCCGCGAGTGGCCTTCCACGGCCACGGAGTCACCTGGTCGCGTCGGGAATCGCCCACCCCTCGCCGGCGATCACCTCCGCGCGCCGCGACGCGGGCTCCACCTCGAGCGCGACGAGGCGACCATCGCGGACCTCGCCCGTCACGACCGTCCGCCCGGGCGCGTGCAGGCGGAACGACGCGTCCCAGTCGCGCGGCCACGCGGGCAGCACGACGATCCGATCGCCGTCGCGGCCGAGCAGCATCTCCTCGACCGTCGCGAGCAGGTTCGAGCCGTGGCACTGGTCGGGCACCCAGTCGAAGTTCGGACCCCAGAAGGTCGGATAGCGGAACGCGGGGTGGGTGTTGCCGAGCTTCGCGAGGACATTCGCCGCCGCCTCGTCGGCGAGCCCGAGACGCGCGGCCTGCATCCCGTCCTGCGTCCAGCCGTGCGTCATCCGCTCGACGCGCGCCGCGAAGGTCGCGCGGCCGACCGCGAGGTCCTCGCCCGCGAGCCGGAACGGCCACACCGCGACGAGCTCGGGATTCTCACAGTTCGACCGCCGCGGATCGAAGCGCGCGGCGGGCGCGAGACGCGCCCCGTCGGCGGTGCGCGGGAGCGGCGGACACGCCTCCCGCATGCGCCGCCAGAAGTCGCGCTCCTCGGGTGTGCCGAAGCCGTCGGGAAGCGCGCAGAGCCGGGCCGTGATCTCCCGAAGCCCCGCGACCGTCGGAAGATCGTTGACGACGCCCGTCCAGTAGGTCTCGAGCGACTGGGTCGGCGAGAGGACGAGCCGCCCGTCGCCATCGCGCGCGAAGCGGCCGTCGAACCACGCGAGAACGGCGTTCGCCACGGGAATCGTCGACTTCCCGAGGCGCTCCGCGTCGCCCGTGTGGTCCCAGTGATCGAGCATCAGCGCGACCAGCTCGGGCCCCTGGTTCCACGCCCACTGCCACCACGGGCACTGGACCACCGCGCGATCGACCCCCTCGCGATTCCAGCCGTAGTCGCCGTTGCCGTAGCTTCCGAAGGTTGTCATCGTCTCGGGAAACCACGCGCCGTCGACTCCGTGCCACGCGCGCGCCCGCGCACGAGCGCCATCGACCGTGCCCGCGTAGAAGTCGAGAAG
Organism: Planctomycetota bacterium; assembly: GCA_046047955.1. GTDB lineage: Bacteria > Planctomycetota > Phycisphaerae > Phycisphaerales > SM1A02 > QWPT01. The sequence continues at coordinate 13,798 of JBJOHC010000151.1, read as the reverse complement.
CGACGACATGCGGTCGCCATCGCCGCGCGCAAGCGGACCGTGATAGGCGAGCCGCGTGTTCTGCCACCAGTACGATCCGCCCCACTGCCGGTAGTCGTCGTCGAAGGGCAGCCCGTTCACGGGCTTCGGCGCGACCGTGAAGATCGAGCCGTTGAACTTGACGGGAAAGCGCCCGCCCGTCGCCGCGAGCGCGACCGCGCGCTGCGCCGCGTACGCCTGCACGAGCGACGGTCGCGGGCGCACGGGCCGACCGCTTCCGCGCGCGACCTCGACGCCATCGAGCCAGAGCGTGATCTCGCGATCACTTGCGACGAAGGCGAGCGCCACATGCGCCACGCGACCGGCCGCGAGCGCCACCTCCGACTGGACCGTCGCGTCGCCGACGATCGCGCGGAGCCTTCCGCCCTGCAGGTCGAGGAGGAACCCATCGCTTCCGCCCGCGGCCATCTTGTCGGCGATCCGCGCGGTGAGTCCGTCGACGGCGGGCGTCACCCACGCGTCGACCGTGAACGAACCGTCGCGCGAGAAGCCCCGCATGAGCCGCCACGATTCGCCCGCGGCGCCGGCGACGGTCGTGCCGCCGTCACCCGCCGCCGCGCCCGCCACGGCGAGCGCCGCGATCTCGCGCGCGCCGAGCATGTCCTCGTGGATGCGCACGCGCGCGATCGACCCCTGCCACCGGTTGGCGCCGTTCGAATCGAACCCCGCGCGCAGCGGATGATCGTTGTCGAGGATCGACGAGGGCGTCACGCGCGGCTCGGCGATCACCCAGCTCGACGCGAACCGCGCGCGCCACCACGCCGCCGTCCGCGCACGCGAGGCCTCGGCGTCGGCGTTCGTCGCGGCGAGGTCGCCGAGCCGCTCGAGCCAGCCGTCGACGTCGTCGGCCTGCACGCATGCCGCGGCGATGCGCAGCGCATGCGAGGTCGCGGGCTTCGCGCGCATCGCCTCCGCGTCGACGCCGTCGCGCGAGAATCCCTCGCCTCCGAGCCATCCGCCGAAGGTGCGCAGGATGAGCGGATCGCCGAACGCCCCCGACTCCTCCGCGAGTCCCTGGTGTTCGAGCGTGAAGGGCACGACCGACCACTCGTTCCGGTGGTACCAGACGACCGCCTCGGGTTCGACTTCAGGCGCGACGACGACATCTCCCGACTCGCGCACCTCGACCGACGCGGGCGCGTCGCGCATCGTCCACGAGCTCGCGAGCTCCGCACCCTCGAGCCTCCGTTCCGCGGTTCGCCACCGCTCGAGCCGCGCGGTCGCGGCGCGCGGCGTCGCGCTCTCGCAGGTCGCCCAGACGACCGGCGCCTCCGCATCCACCCAGATCTCGAGGCGCGCGTCCCCCGCTTCGATCGACACGCGCCCTTCAGTGACACGCATCCGTTGCGCGAAGCGCGCGGGATCGATCGGCGGATCGAACGACACGCGCACGCGCCCGAGCTTGAGCAGCCGGTCGGCCTCGCTGAACGCGTCGGTGTGCGAGAGGAGGAGCACCACATCGCCGTTCGCCTCGACCCACGCGTTCACGCCGAGCGTGCCGTTCCCGAGGGGCATCGATCCCGCCGCATCCCCGCCGGGCGAAGTCCAGGAGACCTCCTCGGCCGCGATGCGTGCCAGCGCGCGCGCCGCGGCCGCATCGCTCTCGGAACCCGCGATCGTCGCCCGAGCGGGGACTCCGGCAAACAACAGACCGAGGACGGCGGGCACGATTCGCGAAGTCGACGCGGAGAATCGCAGGATGCGCGGCATTCGCTCCAGTATCCGCGTGGCGTTCCCCGATCGCAACGATGCGGTCGGCGTGATTTCCTAGACTGCGGCCATGCAGTCGCCGACAGCCATCGTGGAGAAGACGGAGAAGGCCGCCAGCACCGAACTCGCCCGGGATGCGGCCGCGCGCGAGACGCGTCCGCTCGTTCCCGAAGGCACCGAGCTCGACCGCTGGCTCGACTTCGGATTCCTGCGCGAATGGCTCGGCGCTCCCGCCGACGCCGAATTCCTCGGCGTCGCGACCTGGCAGTGGATCGCGATCGGCATCGTCCTCTTCGCGGGCTTCGTCGGCGACCTCGTCGCGCGGGCGGTCGTCCAGCGGCTCCTCGCGCGCTTCGTCGTGATCGACGCGGAGATCCGCCGGCGCGCCTGCCGCAGCGTCGGGCTCGCGGTCGCGGGCGTCGTCTGGTTCCAGCTTCTCGGATCGGTGCGCCTCGAGGGAACCGTCTTCGTCATGCTCGCCGGCGCCGCGCGGCTTTTCGTCGTCCTCGCGTCGACGCTCGCGGCGTTCCGCGTCATCGACGCCGCGGGCGCGATCCTGACGGAGCGCGCCCGCCGCACCGAGAACACCTTCGACGACATGATCCTTCCGCTCGTGCGGAAGACGCTCAAGGTGCTCGCGCTGGTGATGGGAATCGTGAACCTCGCGCCGCTTCTCGGCGTCGAGATCGGCCCGCTCGTCGGTGCGATCGGCATCGGCTCGCTCGGCTTCGCGTTCGCCGCGCAGAACACGATCGAGAACATCTTCGGATCGGTGACGGTCGTCCTCGACAAGCCGTTCGTCGTCGGCGACTGGGTGGTCATCGAGGGCACCGAGGGAACGGTCGAGGTCGTGGGTCTTCGCTCGACGCGCGTGCGGACCTTCTACAACTCGCTCGTGACCATCCCCAACTCGATGCTCACGAAGGTGCGCGTCGACAACTACGGCGCGCGGCGCTACCGACGCTTCAAGACGATGCTCTCGGTTCGCTACGCGACGAGCCCCGCGCAGATCGAGGCCTTTTGCGAGGGATTGCGCGCACTCGTCGCGGCGCATCCGTCGACGCGGAAGGACTACCACCAGATCGTCCTGAACGAGTTCGGCGGCTCGAGCCTCGACATCCTGCTCTACATCTTCTTCGAGGTGCCCGACTGGACCGCCGAGCTCGCGGCGCGCCACGCCTTCATGCTCGACGTGATGCGGCTCGCGAAGGAGCTCGGCGTCGACTTCGCCTTCCCGACGCAGACCACGCTTCTCGAGCGCGACTCGGGCCAGCCGCCCGCGCCAGCGGCGCTCGTCGAGCCCAGGGATCGGGAGGCCGCGCTCGCCTACGGCGCGTCGGTCGCGCGGTCGATCGCGCGCGGCGCCGCGCCTTCGGAAGCCTGAGCCGGCGCCATCTCGGACCAGCGCGCGATCGCTGCGGCGCACGCCTCGTCGCAGGCCTTCGCCGCCGCGTCTCCACCCTGGTTCGACGCCGCGAGCACCGCGAATCCGCGCGAAGGCGACAGCCACGCGACGGCGAACCACATCGTGTTCGATCCCGCGTGATGGAGCACGGCGCCACCCCATGGACGCGTCGCCGTGCGCCAGCCGAGCGCCTCGCGCGGTTCTTCGGGAGCCGCGCGGTGAAGCGCCTCGAGCTCGCGCGCGGCGCCCGCGAGGGCGTCGGGCGGCGCCGCGCCGAGATGGAATGCGACGAACTTCGCCCATTCGCCGAGCGGCATGTGCAGCGTGCCCGCGGGCGCGATCGCCGAGGGATTGTCGATATCGCGGAGGGCGCCGTCCCCGGCGTGACCGCGCGGCGCGGCGGGATCGACGCGCGATGGCGGTCCGAAGCCGAAGCGCGCGATCCCGAGCGGCGCGAGCACGCGCGACGCGAGCTGCGCCTCGTAGGGCGCGCCACCCGCGAGCTCGATCATGCGCCCCGCGATCGCGTAACCCTGGTTCGAGTAGACGGGCGTTCCGCGCTGCTGCGCGGGTGGCCGCGCGAGCATCGCCGCGACGAACTCCGCGCGGCATGCCTCGGGCGCGGCGCCGCAGGCGAACGCGCGCATCCAGTCGCTGCGGTCGGGCTCGGCCGGCGCGCCGCCGCGATGGCGAAGCAGTTCCTCGAGCGTCGCGTCGCGCCATCCCGCCTCGATCGCGAGGCCCGCATCGGCGGCGCCGAACACCTCGCCGATCGTCGAGTTCCACCGCAGACGACCGTCGGCGACGAGCGCCGCCGCGAGCGTCGCGGTGAAGGCCTTCGTGCAGGATCCAAGATGGAAGGCGTCGTCGGGCACGATCGCGCCCGCGTCGCCGCCGCGGTCGCCGTCCGCCGCGATCGAGCGAAGGCCGGTGCGATCGACGATCGCGACCGCGAGCCCACGCACGCCATGGCGGGCGCGGACCGCCCCCGCGACTTCGCCGAGCGTGGGTGCGTTGGGTGCGAGCGTGGTCGGCGGCGTGGTAGGCACCGAATTCGGCGCGGGTTCCGGCGCGGTCGCCGGTGGCGCGCCGCGGGCCTCGTCGCTTCCCGCGGCACGCGCGGCGAGCGGCGAGGCGGCGGCGAGCGGGAGCGACGCTGCGAGGATCGCGAGGCGCGTGAAGTCGCGGGGCATGGCGCGGATCGTACGCGCCACTACGCTCCCCGCATGCACGCGCCACCGCCGCGCTCGATGAAGCCCACCGCACGCGACGCCGCCGAAGGCGTCGTGCGCGTCGGGGCGCGCACGGTCCTGCGCTACGCGCGCGACGACGACGGTCCGGCGTTCCTCGCGATGCTCGCAAGGTCGCGCGAGCACCTGCTGCCGTGGATGCCGCGCACCGCGCGCGGCGGCGAGGCGGCGTTCGGCCGGCGCTTCGCCCGCATGCTGCGGCCCGCGTGCGAGAAGGGCGGACGCCTTCGTCTCCTCGTCTGCGCGAAGGACGACGGGCGCATCGCCGGCGTCTGCGCACTCAGCGCGATCAGCGAGTGGCCGCATCTCGGATGCGGCGTCGGCTACTGGCTCGGCGCGGGCGAGACGGGTCGGGGACTCATGCGCGACGCGGTCGCCGCGATGCTCGATCACGCCTTCGAGGAGCGCGGCCTCCACCGCGCGAGCGCGGAGATCCTGCCCACGAACCGCCGCTCGATCGCGCTCGTCGATGCGCTCGGCTTCACGCGCGAGGGCCTCGCGCGCGGACTCGTCGAGATCGACGGCGTCCGCCGCGACCACGAGATCTGGTCGATGCTCGCGTCGGAGTGGCGTCGAACGGTCGCGACGCCTTCCGCCGCTCCAACGCCCGCGCCCGAGAACCCCATCGATCGACGCGGCGTCCGCTGAATCGGCGACGGCGGTTTCGCACGGAACGCGGGACGCCGTACCTTGCGTCCATGCATCTTCCGTCCAGTTCCGGTCCGAACCTGCCCACCGCCACCGTCCTTCTTCTTGCCGCGAGCCTCGCGTTCGCGGGAACCGCGTCGGCGGCCGACGACCTCGTCCTCTGGGGACGCCAGCGCGCGACGAACCCGCGCTCCCTGCCGGCGATCGCGCAGATCTCCGCGGGGATCGGGCACACCGCGCTCCTCCTCGAGGATGGGCGCGTGCATGTCTGGGGCGAGAACGCGAGCTACGCCGTCGCGACGCCACCCGCCATCGACGACGCGACGATGGTCGGCGTCGGGCAGTTCCACGGCGCGGCCCTGCGCGCCGACGGTTCCGTCGTCGTCTGGGGCAGCAACCTCAGCAACCAGGGGAATGTGCCCGCGGGCCTCGTCGCGAGCCAGATCTCGGTCGGCGGCTCGCACACGCTCGCGCTCCGCACGACCGGCACCGTCGCGGCGTGGGGCCTGAACGACCTCGGTCAGTGCACCGTTCCCGCGACCGTGGGAACGGCGGTCGAGGTCGCCGCGGGCCACCGTCACAGCCTCGCGCGCCGCGCGAACGGCACGGTGGTCGGCTGGGGCTACAACCAGACGGGACAGATCAACGTGCCTGCGGCGTCGAACGGCGCCGTCCAGATCTCGGCCGGCGACAACTTCAGCGCGGCGCTCATGCCGAGCGGCTCGGTCGTGACCTGGGGTTCGTGGCCGAACACGCCGCCCGCCGTCCAGAACTTCACGCGCATCGAGTGCGGCGGCAACCACCTCGTCGGCCTGCGCGCCGACGGCAGCGTCGCCGCCTGGGGCTTCGCGAACTCGACGGGCACCGACATCCCCGCGCTCGAGGCGCCCGCGGTCCAGATCGCGGCGGGTGACGGCTTCACCACGATTCTCCTTGCGAACGGCCGCGTCGCGACGGCGGGGCCGTCGGCGGTCTTCGCGACCGGGATGCCCGACCGCGAGGAGATCCGCGCGATCGCCGCGACCGACAAGTCGGTCGCGTTCGTCGACGAGAGCGGCTTCGTCCAGGTCGTCGGCGACCTCGAATGGTCGAACAGCGGCAACGTGCCCTTCGATCTCGGCGAGGTCGTCGCGCTCGCGGCGACGCACGGCGGCTTCTGCGCGCTCGAGGCGGGCGGCACCGTGCGCACCTGGGGCTCGTCGACGATCCTCAATCCGCCCGCCCTCGCGGGCGTGGTCGAGGTGACGGGCGGCGGACTGCACTTCGTCGCCCGCAAGGACGACGGCACCGTCGCCTGCTGGGGCTCGAACACGAGCGGCCAGTGCAATGTGCCCGCGAAAGTCGCGGGAACCACGCTCGTCGCCGCGGGCGACGCGTTCTCGCTCGCGGTGCGCGCGAACGGCGCCGTGACCGGGTGGGGAAGCAACGCCGACGGTGCGCTGAACGCCCCGTCGCTCGGCGCCTCGCCGCGCGCGATCGACGCGGGCAACGCCCACGCCGTCGCGGTGCGCGCCGACGGCACCGTCGTCGCCTGGGGTGCGAGCACGAGCGGACAGCTCGCCGTGCCCGCGGGCCTCGATCGCGTGACGGGCATCGCCTGCTCGGGCTACGCCACCATCGCGATCCGCGACGACGGCACCGTCATCGCATGGGGTGGCGGCACGAATCCCGCGAACGGTCCGAGCCCCGCGTCCGAATGGGCGACGGGCGTGTCGAAGGTCGTCGCGAAGGGGTCGATCGCACTCGCCGTGCGGCGGCCCGCCGCGGACGGCGCGCCCGGCGACCTCGACGGCGACGGGCAGGTGAACGCGGCGGACCTCGCCATCCTGCTCGGAGCATGGGGATCCGCCGGTCCCGGCGATCTCGACGGAGACGGACAGGTGAACGCGGCGGACCTCGCCATCCTGCTCGGCCTCTGGTCCTGAACCCGCGCGCGTCGATAACCAGCAGCGCGATCCGCGCCGGACCGTCGCGCGATTCCACGCACCGTTCACTCACGCGGTCCTTGCGGACGGCCGATCTTTGCCCTACCCTTCCCGACCCGCGCGAGTGATTGGCGCGGCACATCCAAACACCCACCCGGGCCTGTAGCTCAATTGGGAGAGCGCTTCCATGGCATGGAAGAGGTCGTCGGTTCGAGCCCGATCAGGTCCACCTCGACGCAACCCCGTCGTCCCTCGCGTCACGCGAAGGTCGACGGGGTTGTGCCTTTCCTGCGGCGTGCCGATTCAGGGGTGAGGCTTCTCGCACGCAGGTCCCCGCCATAGGCGGTCAGGGCCGCCTGGGAAGCGCGAACCGCAGCGAAACGGTCGATCCGAGCGGCGGGTAGCGCATGAGAAGCCGGAGGACCCTGCACCGCGCGAGATCGCAGCCGATCCGGTCCGCGACATCCGACACCACCGCCGCATAGCCCGGGACCACCGGGGTCGCGAAGGCGGGTGGATTGCCTGCGAGCTGCATGGGCGTCTGTTGGATCGGCAGCCGCTCACCGACGGCGGTCGGACTCGCCTCGCCCTGATTGAAGATGCGCGCGAAGACATTCGCCTCGGCGGACAGTGCGAACTCGAGAGACTCGTGGACCACGAGGTCGATCAGCACATGCTCGACCGGCGTGGTGATGTTGACGCCGAATTCGCCCGTGTCACCCTCGCGGCTTCCGTCCCCGAAACGGGTCGCGCCATGCGGCAGGGCCTCCGCGCGAAAGAGGTCGAACGCACCGGTGTTGCCGACCGGCCCGGGCTGAAGGGCGAATTCCGAGCCATCGGCGGTCGCCTCCTCCAGAAGCTCGGCCGCGTACCCGCGCCGATGCTCGGTCAGGATGCCGTTGTCGAGCGCGCCGGCGACGGGACGCCAGCGCTCGGTCGCGACGGGATCGTTCGGTCCGCCCCAGCTGCGCACCTTGAAGAGCGGCCACTTGGGCGCGCTCCGCAGCCGCCGGAAGCCCGAGTAGCCCGAGATCATCGCGAGGTCGAGGAACTCGGTCTCGCCGGATGGCATGAGGAACGCGCACATCACGCGGGCGCGCGCCTGCACACCGTAGACCCCGCTGTTACCTCGATATGCAAGCCGTCGGCTGATCTCGAGCTGGTCGGCGGCTGCCGCGCCCATGCTGTCGAGCACGAGTTCGAGCGACGCGCGGTCGCCCACATGCTCCTCGGCCATCCTGTCGAAGGCGCGGGCGGCGGCGCGCACGCGCTCGGCGGCGCCCGCCTCGGCACCGCATGTGGAGGCGGCCTCGATGACCTTCTCGAGCGATCCCGTCCCCGGAACGAGCGCCGCGGCGACGAGCGTATCCGGCTCGTGCATGAGCTTCGCGAGGGTCCAGGTCAGGGTCTTGTTGATCGAGAATCGGCGCGCGACCTCCTGCGGCATGTTCGAGTCGACCCCCGCCGAGTCGTACAGTTCGATCAGCGCGGCGCGAAGCTGCGCAAGTGCCTGACGGCAGTCCGTCTCGAACCGTGGCGACTGGGCTTGCTGGCTGCGGGTCGTCGTCATGGCGGTCAAACGCAATCGGAGAATGGACTTGCGACTGGGGCAGACCCGTGCCGCTCGGCGCTGGCCTGGCGTCGGCAGAGGGGAATGTACGCCGATCCGCGACCGATGTCGGACACCTTCCCAATTCAGCTGGATTTCCAATTGGAAAACTTGCGAACCCGACGAACGAGGCTACCCTCGGATCGAAGGGGGTATCCAAACGTCGGATGCCATCGTCTGTCGGAGGGCTCGTCCCAACCGTCTCGGAGACCCAAGCATGACCCGCCTGCACCACCTCGCCGCCGCGTTCGGCACCTGCGCCCTCGTCGGCGCCGCGTCCGCCGACATCTCGATCACGACCGGCTCGTCCGGTACGACCTACGCCACCTCGCTCAATTTCGACGAGGCGGGCGGGCCCACGGGCGCCGTCTCCTCGACCGCCTGGCAGTCGACCTACGGCATCACCATCATGCCGGGCGACGGCGGCGACAACATCGTGCAGAACTGGGGCAACACCTTCGGTCCGTGGCTCGGACAGGGCAACTCGCTCCTCGGCAACTTCGGGATCTTCATGACCTTCGACTCCGACCTGTCGGCGTTCAGCTCGCAGCTGTGGGATCCGTCGGGCGACGGACCGTTCGGCGGCCTGATCGTCGCGGTCTACAGCGGCGGCGTCGAGGTCGGAAGCACCATCATCGGTCCGTCCTGGGGCGGCGTGGGCGACTCGTGGGTGAACATCACCGCGGCCAACGGCGCGACCTTCGACGAGGTCCGCTACGTCGGTCTCGGCTTCGACCCGTCGACCTTCGCCGACAACCTCTCGTGGAGCGCGGTGCCTGCGCCGGGTGCGATCGTCGCGTTCGCGTTCGCCGGGCTCGCCAACCGTCGCCGCACGCGCTGACGCCGACGGAATGGGCGCGGCGGAGCGATTCGCCGCGCCCATTCCGGCTTTTCGCGCCGTGCCTCCCTTCTCCCCCGTCTGAATCGAGCCAGCTCCATGACATCGAACCTCGCCATGACCACGGTCGCCGCCGCCCTCCTCGCGTCCGTCGCAGCCGCGGGCGAGGTCCGGTTCGAGTTCCTCGATCCGACCGCGATCGACGATCTCGCGCCACTGAGCGTCTCGGCCGACGGCTCGGTCATCGCGGGCAACTCGACCTTCGCCTTCTCGTACGAGACGTTCCGCTGGACCGCGGCGGGCGGAGCGCAGCTCCTCGGCCGCGCGACCGCCCCGGTGCTCGGCGTGGGCGCGGGAACGCCCGACATCTCGGCGGACGGCACGCGGATCTCGGCGACCGTCCTCAACGAGACCTCGCAGTACGCGACGATCGGCGTCTGGACCCTTGGAAAGGGCTGGAGCACCGCGGAACTGCCCGACGACTATCCGAAGGACTGTGCGCCGCTCGACCAGAGCATCGGCTCGGCCTGGGGCCTGTCGGGCGACGGGCAGTCCGTCTGCGGTCTCTACTGGCGAGGCGGCGCGGTCGGTGGAGGATCCGCGCATGCGTGCGTCGGGACGACCGCCTCGATCGCGGATCTCGGAAGCCTCGCCGCGAACCGCTCCTCGCGCGCCAACGGAGCCAGCTTCGACGGCTCCGTCGTCGGCGGCTGGAGCGAGCGAGCCGACGGGCTCTGGCAGCCGGTCGTCTGGGTGGACGGCGTCATGACGCAGCTCGGCAACTACGAGGCGTTCTGCGAGGTCGCGGGCGTCCGCAGCGACGGGCTCAGCCTCGTCGGCATCGGGAAGTCGCTGACGAGCTTCACGGTCGGCGACGCCTACCGCTGGGACTGGCACGCGCCGAGCGCGAGCTGGAAGGAGACGCTCCTGGGATCGCTGCCGGGCACCTTCCAACCCTTCGGTCTCGCGGTCGCGCGAAGCGTGACCGACGACGGCACGATGATCGTCGGCTACAACCGCATCGGCGCGGGCAACGAGACCGGCTTCGTCTGGACCGAGCAGACCGGCATGCGGAGCGCGGCCGACTTCCTCGCGGCCAACGGAAGCGGCGTGCCCGCCGGCGCCCGCATCCTCGACCTGACGGACATCTCCGCGGACGGCTCGACCATCGTCGGCGTCGCGCTCGACATCGCGTCGGGGCGTCTCCGCGGATTCCGCATCCTCCTGACGGATCCCTGCCCCGCCGATCTCGACGGCGACGGCAGCGTGAACGCGTCCGACCTCGCCATCGTGCTCGCCGCCTGGGGTTCGGCCGACGCCGGCGCCGATCTCGACGGCGACGGCTCGGTCACCGCGGCCGATCTGGCGGCGGTGCTGGCGGCGTGGGGCGACTGCGGCTGACGGCCGCCTCGACGAACCGGAACGCGCGCCCGTCGAAGAGCCCGCGGTCGCCGAGCTTGAGCTCGGGGATCACGAGAAGCGCCATGAAGCCGAGCGTCATGAACGGCGCGCGCAGCGGCGAGCCGAGCGACCTCGCCCGCGCGGAGAGCGCGGCGTAGCGCGCGGCGACCTCCTCGGCGGGGCGGTCGCTCATGAGACCCGCGATCGGAAGGGGGAGGATCTCGGCGGCGCCGTCGCCGTCGGCGACCGCGAGTCCGCCACGCGACGCGAAGACGGCGTTCACGGCGTCGGCGAGCGCCGCACGCGTCGCGCCGACGGCCACGACATTGTGGCAGTCGTGCGCGACGCTCGAGGCGATCGCACCCCGCTTCAGTCCGAAGCCGCGGATGAACGCGGTCGCGACCGGCGCCTCGGCGTAGCGGTTCACGACGGCGAGAAGCAGCGTGTCGCGGGCGGCGTCGGGCTCGAGCAGGCCGTCGCGCGCCTCCATCGCGACCATCGCGGCGCGCGTCACGAGCTGGCCGTCCTCGGCGACGATCGCGCGCACCTCGCAGTCGCGCGCAGGCGCGCGGACGACGAAGTCCCCGGCGGCGAGGCGCGCGCCGCGGAAGGCGTTCGGCGTCGCCGACGCGCGCGGCGCGACGAGCGTGCGTCCATCCTCGGCGACCAGCTCGCCCGCGATCCACACGCGACGCACGCGGAAGTCCTCGAGCGAGTCGACGAGGGCGAAGTCCGCGCGGTCGCCCCGCTGCAGCAGTCCGCACGGCAGCCCGTAGTGCCGCACCGGATGCAGCGTCGCCGCGCGCAGCGCGTCGATCGCGGGGATCCCGTTCGCCACCGCGCACGCGAGCATGCGGTCGAGATGCCCCGCGAGCAGGTCGTCCGGATGCGCGTCGTCGGTCGCGAGCATGCAGAGGTCCGGCCGCTCGCGGAGAAGCGGCCAGAGCGCATCGAGGTTGCACGCCGCGCTCCCCTCCCGGATCAGGATGCGCACGCCGAGCGCGGCCTTCGCGCGCGCCTCGTCGAGCGTGAAGCACTCGTGATCGGTCTCGATCCCGCGCCCGAAGTAGGCGCGCGCCTCGTCGCCGACGAGTCCGGGCGCATGACCGTCGACGCGCTTTCCGCGGACCTTCGCCGCGGCGATCTTCGCGAGCACCTCGGGGTCGCCCGCGATCGCGCCCGGCCAGTTCATCATCTCGGCGAGGTGGCCGATGCGCGGATCGTCGAGCAGCCGTGCGCACGCCTCCGCGTCGAGCGTCGCGCCCGCGGTCTCGAACGCGGTCGCCGGCACGCACGACGGACAGCCGAACGCGAAGGTGAAGGGCGAGCCCGCCGCGTCGTCGAGCATGAAGCGCACGCCCGCCTCGCCGAGGACATTCGCGATCTCGTGCGGATCGCTCACGCTCGCGACGGTGCCGTGGCGCATCGCGACGCGTGCGAACTCCCAGGGCGGAAGCATGCTGCTCTCGACATGGACATGCGCGTCGACGAATCCGGGAACGAGAACGCCGGGCGCGAGCGAGCCCTCGGCGGGACCGATCGACGCGATGCGCCCGCCCTCGACGACGACCGTCGCGGGAACGACCGTGCCCGCGACGACATCGGCGACGAGATGGGTGTGCACGCTGCGCATGCGTCGCAGCGTATCGCGGCGAGGCGCGCCCACCGCGCCGCGACGCGCGATCAGGCGCCCGACTTCGGCACCGCGCGACCCGTGGGCGGCGGCGCGGACTTCGACGGCTCGGGACCCGTCGGATCGACGCGGAACTTCATCATGTCGCTGATGTAGCGGTTGCGCAGCGTGTCGTCGGCCTCGAGGCGCATCGCGCGTTCGGCGACCTCGACCGCCCTCTCGCGCTCGCCCTTCGCGAACCACGCCCTCGCGAGCGTGTTCGCGGAGAGGGCGTCGGTCTCGCCGAAGAGCGCATCGGCCCGCTGCGCGAGCGCGAGCGCGAAGTCGACATCGCGGCGCGGAACGTAGGGCGCGGTCAGGATGGAGCGCGCGATCGTGCGCAGCACCTTGCCCTCGTCGCGGTACTTGTCGGCGAGCGCGCGGCCGTAGGCGTAACCCTCCTCGACCTCTCCCGAGCGGCCGAGCATCACGTTGAAGCGCATCACCTCGTAGTTGTAGGCCCGCTCGGGAATCGCGTCGCGCACCGAGTCGACGCCCGCGAGGTAGCGCTGCCAGTCGCCCGTCGCGCTCGCCTCGCGCGTGAGGTTCTCGAGGAAGTTCTTCGCGCGCGCGACGACCGACTCGACGATCGCCTCGTCGCGCACGGTCGCGGGATCGAAGCTCCCCGCGACGACCGACTCGAGGATCGGCGCGCTCTCCTTCGGATGACCGAACCAGAGGAGGACGCCGTCCTTCACCACGAAGAACCGCGGCGTGAACGCACGGAAGGTCCCGTTCTGGAGCGCCAGCGCCGAGCGGTCGGGATCGGAGACGACCGCATCGGCCGCGTTCGTCGCCTGCGCGGGCAGCGCGAGCCACGCCTCGACCTCGGCGCGCGCGTCGTCGGTGACCGCGATGAAGCGGACGCCGTTCTCCTTGAAGCGCCGCTCGACCGATTCGATCAGCGGCGCGTATTCGCGGCAATGCGAGCAGTCGGTGCCGAAGAACTCGAACACGTAGACGCGCCCCGGCTCGAACGCCGACTCGGGCGTGCCGCGCACCCAGTCGGCGAGATCGGGGAATCGGATGCGCGCCCCCGGCTGGATCGGCGGATCGACGCGGCGGAAGACGGGCGCGTCGGCGACGGGCGCCGTCGGCACGCCCCCGGCCGGCGCGGAAGGCTCGCCCGTCGCCGCGGGCGCCGCGCCGTCGGCGCGCACCCGACCCGTGATCTCGAGCGTCGCGGGAGCGCCGCCATCGACGAGGAAGGTCACCTTCTTCCGAAGCGACTCGCCCGCCTGCGACGCGGTCGGCGTCACGGTGACCGTGACCGTCGCGCCGCCGCCCGCGGGAATCGCGTC
>JBJOHC010000150.1:0-6110 GCA_046047955.1 Planctomycetota bacterium | reverse complement strand
AGCCGCGCGACCGCCTCGTTGAGGTAGTAGGTGTCGCGCGTGCCGCACAGGATGCGCGCCCTGTTCGCGAGGATCGGCGCGATGGTCGCGGGATCGTCCTCGAGCCGACGCGCGAGGTCGTGGCGCGACCAGCCCGCGACCGTCTCCGCATCGATCGCGCCCGTCCGCGGGTCGCAGAGCGCGCGCGGAGCGCCCGTCGACGGATCGAGCGGCGACCACATCGCCTCCCACGCCGACCACTGCTCGCCGCTGCGCCCGTCGGGGTCGATCGCGCGTTCGCAGCGGTACTCGTCCTCGACGAGCATCGAGACCGCGTCGTCGGACGGGCCGATCGCCATGCGCGCGCTCGGGACGGGCGTGCCGTCGACGGCTTCGAAGAGCGATCGCGCCGTCGCGAGATCCACGCGCCCGAACGCCGTGAAGTCGACGGGGTCGGGCGCGCTCGCCCACGCGCGGCCGAAGGTGTCGGGGTGGGTGACGAGGAGGTGGAGCGCGGTCCAGCCGCCGCTCGAGTGGCCCGTGACGAGTCGCGCCTCGGGTGACGCGATCAGGCGGAAGCGCTCCTCGAGGAAGGGGATGAACTCCTCGACGAGCGCGGTGCCGATCGGTCCGTTCGCCTCGGAGTCGCAGAAGCCCGAATGGCCCCACGGCGTGTCGGCGTCGAGGAAGACCCACACCGCCTGCGGCACCGCGGCCCGCGTCTCGCGCGCGCGCAGGGCGCCCGCAAGGTCCGCCGCCGCGAGGTGGTTCGCGCCGAATCCGCCGACGACGAAGATCGTCGGCCAGAACCGCCGCGGGAAGGCGAGGTCGTCGTACCCGTAGGGCTTCACGACGCCCGCGCGCATGCGGAACTCGCGACCGAAGTGCCTCGACAGCCGCTCGCTGCGCCGCTCGATCCACTCGACGCCCGCGACCTCGGGGGGCGGCGCGGCCTCGAGCCGCTGCGCCGCGACGAGGCGCACCTCGTCGGCGACATCGCGCGCGAGATCGACCTCGACGATGTCGGAGACGAGGTTGCCCGGCCCGAGGTGGCCGCGCTCGGTGAAGTCGCTGTCGACGACGGCCTGGACGCGCCAGCGGCCCTCGAGTTCGTCGAGCGGGCCACCGAAGAGGTCGGGCAGCGTGTCGTCGAGGGCGACGGTCGCGCCGGGTGCGAGGCCGCGGAGCGGGATCGACACGACGGGCTGCAGGCGGCCGAGGAAGGGACCCTCGATCGGCGCGATGCCATTCCAGGCGGGGGTCGCGGGGGTGAAGAAGAGGAGGAGCCTGCCGCCTGCGAGGGGTGTCGCCGCGTCCACCGCGGGCCCGCGGGCACCGCCGTCGGGGCCTTCGTCCGCCGCATCCGCCGCGGTCGCCGCGGCGTTTCCTTCACCAAACGAGCCGATCGTCACGAGATATCGGTCGCGCTCGGGTGGAGGAGGCGGTGGCAGCTCGGGGGCAGTCGGGACGACGGTCTGGGCCGTCGAGATCGCCGAGATCGCCCCCACCGCCAGGACCGCGAACGCCGCGCCCATCCGCGCCGCCACCGCCCCACGGAGGGGTCGCGACGGCGGTGACGCATGGGTTCTCGGGTGCATGTGCTGATTGATACCCGTTCGGCGAGCCGATACATCGGGTCCCACGCGGGGATGCGGCCATTCGGTCGTGCGGCCACCGGGCATCCCGCAGGAGAACGACATGCACGCATCGACGGCCACCGCACCGACCCGCACCCTTCGCACGCTTCTCGCCTCCTCGCTCGTCCCCTCGCTCGCGACGGCGCTCGCGGTGGGCCTCCTCGCCGGCTGCGCGTCGCACCGCACCATCGAGGACGAGGTCGTCGACGCGGCGCAGGGCATCTCGGACGCCGCCCGCTTCCGCACCTTCCACACCGACGAACCGCTCGAGCTCGCGACCCACGGTCCGCTCGCGGTCGACATCGAGAACTTCGCGGGCGATGTCATCGTCCGCGCCGACCGGAAGGTCGAGCGCACCTTCGTCGAGGTGCGCCGCGTCGCCATGCACGGCCTCGGCCGCTGGCAGGAGTCGCGCGCGGTGCTCGACGAGCCGAGCTGGACCGCGACCCTCGAGCCGCGCAGCGCCGGTGGCGAGACCCTCGTCATCGCGACCGACACGCCGAATCCCGAGAAGCACTACCACCGCATGGAGATCACGGTCGTCACGCCCGCGCTCGACACGGTGAAGATCCGCTCGCTCGACGGCGATGTCACCGTGATCGAGAACCAGGGCGCCGTCGACATCGAGACGACCCGCGGCGATGTGCGCGTCATGACGCCCTGGCCGATGACGGGCGCGATGACGATCGTCACGAGCGAGGGCGACATCGACTACCGGATCCGCGGCGAATCGAAGGGCTACTTCGACGCCGCGACCCACGGCGGCCTCGTCCGCCAGCGCTCCGAGTACGGCAAGTGGCGCGCGATCCACCGCGAGAACGACCACGACCGCATGCTCGCGACGCTCAACGACGGCACCAATCCCGTCATCCTGCGGACGAGCGAGGGCGACATCCGCATCGCCGTCGTCCCCGTGCCGACCGCGGTGGGCCCGTACATCCGCTGAGCCGCGCGCGGCGCGAACCACTACAGTGCGCCCGTGAAGGAAGTACAGGACCACTGGTTCCGGCTCGCGAAGGAAGAGGGCTACCGCTCGCGGGCGGCCTACAAGCTCATCGATATCGACGACCGGAAGCGGGTCATCCGCCGCGGTGACCGCGTGCTCGACGCGGGCGCCGCGCCCGGCAGCTGGTCGCAGGTCGCGTCGACGCGCGTCGGGCCGAAGGGCGAGGTCGTCGCCATCGACCTCAAGGAGATCAGCCGCGCGAATCTGCCGCAGAATGTGCGCGTCCTTCGCGGCGATCTGCGCGAGATCGGGCTCGAGGATCTCGGAGGCGAGCCCTTCGACGCCGTCCTTTCCGACATGGCGCCCGACACGACGGGCGATCCGATGGGCGACGGGTTCCGCTCGGCGCGGCTCTGCCACGATCTCCTCGACCGGGCGACGGTGTGGCTCCGCCGCGGCGGCAACCTCGTGATGAAGGTCTTCGAGGGTGGCGAGTACCCCGAGCTCCTGCGCCGCGCGGGACGGATGTTCGACGAGGCGAAGGGCTACAAGCCGCGCGCCTCGCGCGCGGAGAGCGTCGAGATGTTCGTCGTCTGCCTCGGCTACAACGGGAGCGATGGCCGCGTCGAGACCGCCGAGGACGCGAATCTGCCCAAGCGGAAGCCCTCGAAGGGGTGGGGCTGAGCGAAGTGGAGTCGAGCGGGGGATGGTGCCGAGCGGGCCTCGGGCGCCGAACGGGATCGACGCGGGGCGTTCGGCCGTCGCGAGCGGCCCTGGGCCGTCGCACCGTGGGCAGGAGGCGCTGACGGCGGGGCGCTGCGCGTCGGCGGGCGGCCCATCTCCGGCGCCACCCGTTCGCGCGCGGATTGCCGAAGTCGCGCACTCCCTGCGCGCCCCGCGCCGCGCGACCCCGCCTGACGCCGCCCCGCGCGCGGCACGCCCGTTGCATGGGCACCTCCCCCGAAGGAGGCTTCCATGCAGATCAACGGACCCCACCCCTCGATCGCGCCGCAGCGCCCGCTTGCGCGACCCGCCGCCGAGCCGCGCGACGCCGTTCCCGCGACGACCGTCGGCGCGAGCGCCTCGACGAGCGACGGCGGCGGTGCCGCCGGTGGCTCGCAGATCGTCGACGCCTCGACCATCATGGCGAACTGGGGCACCTCGAATCCGCTCGCCGACCTGAATGTCGACGGCATCGTCGATGCGCAGGATCTCGCGCTCGTCCTCGAGGGTTCGGGTGGCACGGCCTCGGGCGATGCGTCGGCGTGGAACGCGGCGGCCGGCGGCGACCTCAATGGCGACGGCACGGTCGACGCGCACGATCTCGCGCTCAGCCTGAACGGGCAGGCGCCTGCGACCCCGACCGATGCCTCGACCGACTCTTCGACCGAGGCGTGGACCACCGCGACCGGCGGCGACCTCAACGGCGACGGCACCGTCGACGCGCACGACCTCGCGCTCAGCCTGAACGGACAGACGCCCGCCACGCCCGTCGATCCCTGGACCGCCACCGCCGGCGGCGACCACAACGGCGACGGCACCGTCGACGCCCAGGACCTCGCGGCGCAGCTGAACGGCATGGCCGGCGGCGCCGCCGCGGCCGATGCGAACCCGAGTCCGAGCATCGCGAAGCTCGTCGACCTCGCCTTCGCGGCGCGCGACGGCAACGGCGATGGACTCCTTTCCGCGAAGGACTTCGGCGACACGGGCGACCGGCTCTTCCGCTTCCTCGATCTCGATGGGAACGGACTCGCGGGTCGCGAGGAGGTCACGAAGGCGCTCGGCGCGCAGCTCGACCGCGCGCGCTCGCTCGTCCCCGACCTCTCCGAGCAGGCGTTCGCGAAGCGCTGGCTCGAGGCGCTCGCGGGCACGCGGCCGACGCCCAACCTCGGTGTCCTCGCACGCGTCCAGCAGGCCTTCGTCCGCGGCGACGCCGCGCCGGCGGCGCTTCCCTCCAGCATCCTGTCCGCTCGGGCCTGACCGGCCCGGCGCCTCGAACACGCCCGCGGCAGGAGGCCGCGGGCTGTTCGCTTTCATGAGCCGCTTGCGTTCGCGAACCGTTCGCTCTCGTCGGCCGTTCGCGAAAGAAGTCGGATCACCGCCGCCGCAGGCGTTCGATCGAGAAACGCGAACGGGCCGCGCAGACTTCGCGCGCGGCCCGGTTCGGGGAGTGAGAGAGTTCGCGTTCCCTCGGCTACGCCGTCGGTGCAGGCCCGGTTCAAGGGCCGTGCGCCCATCCGATCGAATGGGGCGGATTCCCAGCGAAATCCGCGAACCGGTCGCGCCGATGAAGCGTTGTCGGAGTGTGCGCGGCGTGGTGCCGTCCGTCGGAACGGGACATCCGACGAACGGCCCGGCGAAAGCCGGTCCTCCGCTCCGCGCGCACGACGCATCTCTCTCCTCTCTCTCGCCCGACGCCGGCCTGACGACCGGCGTCGGGCGTTTTTGCCCGCGCCCGTCGCGCGCGTCCGACTCCGACGAGGTCAGCCGAGCCGCGCGAGCCTGCGCACGACTTCCTCGACATTCGCCCGCGAGTTGAAGGCGCTGATCCGGAAGAAGCCCTCGCCGCAGCGGCCGAAACCCGCGCCGGGCGTCGTCACCACGCGCGCCTCGCGGAGGAGCCGCTCGAAGAAGCTCCAGCTGTCCATGCCGCCCGGCGTCTTGCACCAGACGTAGGGCGCGTTGTCGCCGCCCCAGGTCGGGAGACCGAGCGCGCGGCATCCCTCGCGCAGGAGCCGCGCGTTCTCCATGTAGTGGTCGACGAGCGCGCGCACCTCGGCCCGCCCCTCGGCGGTGTAGAGCGCCTCGGCGCCGCGCTGGACGGCGTAGCTCACGCCGTTCGAGCGCGTGTTCCACCGCCGCGTCCAGAGTCCGTGGAGCCCGACCGCCTCGCCCGCCCGCGTGTACGCGAGGACTTCCTTCGGCAGCACGGTGTATCCGCAACGGACGCCCGTGAATCCGCCCGACTTCGAGAAGCTGCGGAACTCGATCGCGCACTCGCGCGCGCCCGCGATCTCGTAGATCGAGCGCGGCGCACCGGGGTCGCGGACATACGCCTCGTAGGCGGCGTCGAAGAGGAGGATCGTGCGGTTCGCGCGCGCGTAGTCGACCCAGGCCGCGAGCGACTCGCGCGGCATGACGGTGCCCGTCGGGTTGTTCGGCGAGCAGAGGTAGACGACCTCGGGCGCGGGCACGGTCGGCGGCGGGACTTCGGGAAGGAACCCGTTCTCCTCGGTGCAGGGGAGGTAGGCGATCCCCTCGTAGCGGCCGTCGGCGCCCGCGGGCCCCGTGTTTCCGAACATCACGTTCGCGTCGACATACGCGGGGTAGACGGGATCGGTGACGGCGACGCGGCTCCCCGTCGCGAGGATCTCGAGGATGTTGCCGCAATCGCACTTCGAGCCGTCGGAGAGGAAGATCTCGTCGTCGGCGATCGCGAGCCCGCGCGAGCGGAAGTCGCCCTCGGCGATCGCGGCGCGGACCGAGGCGTAGCCCGTCCCCGGACCGTATCCCTTGAAGGTCGCGCGGTCGGCGAGTTCGGCGGTCGC
>JBJOHC010000149.1:0-2850 GCA_046047955.1 Planctomycetota bacterium | reverse complement strand
TTCCTTCGTCGCCGATCTCTTCGTGCGCGAGATCGCCGCGGGCGAATCCGTCGACCGGCACGGGCTGCGCTTCACCGCGTTCGAGGTGCTGCACGGGCGCCTGCCCGTCCTCGCGTACCGGGTCGAGGCGCTCGACGCGTCGGGCGCGGTCGCGGGCGAGCAGCCGGGGCCGCTTCCCCTCGCCTACTGCACCGACCTCTCGGCGATGCCGCCCGCGGCCTGGCCGCGCCTGCGCGGCCTGCGGACGCTCGTCCTCGACATGCTCCGCTACAAGAGCCATCCGACGCACCTGACGGTCGACGAGGCGCTTGCGATCGCGGAACGCGTCGGGGCGGAGCGGACGGTCTTCACCCACATGACCCACGACATCCGCCACGCCGAGCTCGACCCGCAACTCCCGACGGGCATGGCACTTGGCTACGACGGTCTCGTGCTCGACGGCGGCGGCGGGGCGGGCTGAAGGCCGCGCCGCGCGGGCGGCGCTCTGCTATCATCGCCGCCCCTATGGCCCAGATCCGTGAGCTCAAGAAGCGCATGGTGGCGGTGCGCACGATCCAGCGCATCACCAAGACCATGCAGATGATCGCCACCGCGAAGTTCACCGCGGCGCTTTCACGCGCCAAGGCGACGCGGCCGTACACCGACCGGATCCGCGGTCTGGTGGGCGAGGTCGCCGCCGCGGCGGGCGACGACTTCTCGCACCCCCTGATGAAGGCGCCGGCCGTTCCGACGCGCCGCGAGCTGGTCCTCGTGATCACCTCCGACCGCGGTCTCTGCGGCGCGTACAACGGCAACGTCCTCCGCAAGGGCTCGCAGACGATCCGCGCGCTCAAGGAGGCGGGCAAGACCGTCGCGCTCGAGACCGTCGGCAAGAAGGCGCTCGCCTACTTCCGCTTCGCGAAGATCGACGTCGCCGAGAAGCACACCTTCGGCGACAAGCCCGCGTTCGAGCAGGTCGAGGCGCTCGCGAAGCGCCTGATGGCCGAGTTCGAGGCCGGCAGGTACGACGCCGTGCACGTGGTCTACATGCGCTTCATCTCGAACTCGAAGCAGGTCGCCGAGACGATGCAGCTCCTGCCGCTCGCGGCGCCCGCCGCGGGGGACTCGGGTGCCGGCTCGAACTACGAGTTCAGCCCCTCGGGCGCGGAGCTCCTCGCCGACCTCCTTCCGAAGTCCGTCGTCGTGTCGCTCTTCCAGGCGTTCAACGACGCCGCGGTCTCGGAGCATGTCATGCGCATGGTGTCGATGAAGGCCGCGACCGACAACGCCGCGGGCCTCGGCCGCACCATCCGCCGCAACTACAACCGCGCCCGTCAGGCGCGCATCACGACCGAGCTCACCGAGATCGTCTCGGGCGCCGCGGCGCTCGAGTGACCGGCGCGAACGGCACGGAACATGCACGCAGCCCCGCGGATTCGCGGGGCTGCGTGCGTTTTGCATCGGTTTCGAGAGGGCTCGTGCGATCTCGGGCGACGCGGTCGCGCGGGCGGAGGTGGCGCTACTTCGCGGCGCCCGTCGCGCCGACGCCGCGGGTGGGCGCGACGCCGTCCGAGGTCTCGACGCCGTAGCCCTCGGCCTTCCACGCCTTCAGGCCGCCGCGCATGTTGTAGACGCGGTTGTAGCCGAGCTCGAGGAGGCGCTTCGCCGCGGCCTTCGCGATGACATCGTCGTAGTCGGTGTCGTAGACGATGAAGAGGTCGAAGCCGCGGCAGGTCGCCTCGTGGGTTGGCTCGATCTCGGGGAAGGGGATGTTCGTCGCCTCGGGGATGTGGCCGGCGGCGAACTCGCGTTCGGTGCGCGGATCGAGCCAGAGGACCTTGGGGAGGCCGCCCGATCCGAAGGCGCCGCCGCGCGAGTTCGCGAGCTCGACGAGTTCGTTCGGCGAGCGGTAGACGAGGCTCGCGTCGCTGGTTGAGCGGTTGCAGCCGGTTGCGAGGAGGACGGCGGGCGCGAGGGCGGCGAAGGCCGCGAGGCGGAGGGTGGCGCGTCGGTGCATGGGGGTCTCGGTGGGTCGGGCGGGGTCCGCCCGCGCGTTCGTTCGATTGTCGTTTCTCTGACTCGCTCGCGCGCGCGTCGAGGCGCCGGCACAGGGCGCACGACCTTTCGCGCGGGCGGAAGAAACGCGTGCGGAGTATGGTCTATTCCCGCGTCCGCTGCAGGGCGCGGCTCGTGCGGCTCGTCACGCCGGTCCCCATCGTGTCGATGATGTGGAGGCACGCCCCATCGCTCCAGACACGCAGGGCGACTGGCGGTGTCCACCCTCGTGTCGAACGACCCGTCCACCCGGCCTGAGGGCGTCTCCCGCCGCGTCCGACGCCGATGTCGCGAACGGGAGTCGCTCCGGATCCGCAGCGGAGCGCCTCGATGAGGATCGGTGATGGAGATCCGCGACTGAGACCCGCGACTGAAACGCTCGACTGAGACCCTCGACGGAAACCCACGACGGAAACCCTCGCCGCCGCCGACACCCGAACCCGCCCCGGCGCAATCTGGATCGACGGACCAGAGCAGGAATCCGCCGGCGACGCGACACCGGTCGTGGCGTCAGGAGCGATAGAGTCTCCCCTCATCGACGGGGGCCGGTCCCCGCACGCTCGATCCCTCGGGAGTTCTCCATGCACGACGCCTCGCGTTCCGTCTCGCTCCGTTTCCCGCGACCCGCCGCACGCGTCCGACGAATCCTCTCGGCGCTCGCCATGCTCGCGCCGATCGTGGCCGGTGCGCCCGCTGCGGCGCAGTTCGCGCCCCCCGCGCGCCCTGCCGCGAAGGCGGAGCCGACCACGGGCGAGGAGGCGGTCCGCGTCCGCTGGGCCGTCGTCGGCGAGGCGAAGCCAGGGGGCACCGTGCGCG
>JBJOHC010000148.1:0-21180 GCA_046047955.1 Planctomycetota bacterium | reverse complement strand
CTCGCGGGCCTGCAGCCGACCGACGGCGCGCTCATGCCCGCGCCGACGCCCGCGACCGTCGCCTTCGTCCCGCAGCGTCCCGAGGTCTCCGCCGACTTCACGGCGCGGGAGGTCGTCGCGCTCGGCCGCCACGCGGTCGGGCCCGACGCGGCCGCCATCGCCGACGCGCTCGACGAGGTCGGCCTCGCGGGTCGCGCGGATCTTCCGGTCCACACGATGTCGGGCGGCGAGCGGCAGCGCGTCGCCGTCGCGCGCGCGTTCGCGCAGCTCTCGGCGGGCGGCGTCCTTCTGCTCGACGAGCCGTTCGCGGGCATCGATCCCGCCGAAGTGGCGCGGCTCGCCCGCGCGCTCGCCCGGCGCGCGCGGAAGGGCGCGGTCGTCGTGTCGCTCCACGACCCTGGGCTTGCGCGGGCGATCGCGTCGCGCGCGGTCATCCTCGACGGCGGCCGCATCGTCGCCGACGGTGCCGCAGCCGAGGTGCTCACGCCCGCGATCCTCTCGGCGGCGTACGGTCACGAAATACGCGTGGCGGGCGAGTGGCTCGCACCGGTCCTCGGACACGAGCGATAGGATGCGCGCGTGAAGACGCTGATCTGGATCATCGCCATCGTCGTCCTGCAGGGGATCTTCGCCGCCGCGGCGAAGAAGGCGAAGGCGAACCAGGCGAAGGCCGCTGGTGGCGCCGCGGGAGCCGCGGCTGGCGCACTGAGGCCGAAGAAGGTGCCATCACCTTCGAATTCCGCCCTTCCCAGCGCCGCGCCTGCCGCGACGGCGGCTCCGGTCGAGGTGCGCGCCTCGACCGGCGTGCGCGCGGGTTCGCGGGTGGCGGGCGGTGCGAAGCCAGTGGTGCTCGCACGCGGCGGCGAGACGCCCCGTGGGTCGGTCGCGACGCCGAGGGGGAGCTCGGGCACGCACGCCGTCGGCGCCGCGAAGAAGCCTGCTCCAGCGGTCGTCCGGCAGGGCGGCGCCGAGCCGAAGTTCGCGGGCCGTTCGGTCCGCGCGGTCGACACCGAGCCCGTCTCGAAGAAGGTCACCAAGCCCGTCCCGCCAGCCAAGCGCCCCGCGCCGCCGGCGACAGGGTTGGGCGCGAAGTCCTCCCGCGCCCCGTCGCCCGTGGCGACGAGCGTCGCGCGCGTCCAGGCGGCCGAGGCCCGGATCACGGGTCTGGCGGGCGTCGAGATCGCGACGCCGATGACGGCGAGGGCAAGCGATTCCGCAGCCGCGTCGGCGGCCACCAGGGGATTCGCCGCCGCGATCCGCAACCGCGACGAGGTGCGCCGCGCCGTCCTTCTCTCCGAGGTCCTCGGCGCGCCCCGCGCCATGCGACCGTACGGAGCGTGACCGTCGCACCCGCGGCCATCCCGCCAACGGTCGGGAACGGGGGGCGAATGGCGGCGAACGGTCCCGATCTCGGACCGCGCCTGCACGATGCCTTCGCCGCCGTCGGCGCGCGGTGATCTGCTATCCTCCCGCCCCGCGGCCTCGACCGCCCCCAACCACCATGATCGACATTCGAAAGCTCAAGGAACTCGTGCGCCTCATGGTCGAGAACGACCTGACCGAACTCGATCTGCGCGACGAGCAGGAAACCGTCACGGTCAAGCGCCCCGGCCTCCATGTCGCGCCGCAGGTCGTCGCCGCGCCCGTCGCGATGCCCGTCGCGAGCGCCCCTGCGGCGGCGCCCGCCGCCGCGCCTGCCGCGGCGCCCGCGCCCGCCGCCGAGAAGCTCCCCGCCATCGAGAGCCCGATGGTCGGCACCTTCTACGCGACCCCGGGTCCCGACAAGGCGCCCTTCGTCTCGGTCGGCGCCAAGGTCGGTCCCGACACGACGGTCTGCCTGATCGAGGCCATGAAGATCTTCAACGAGATCAAGGCCGAGACCTCGGGCACCGTCGAGGAGATCCTGGTCAAGAGCGGCCAGCCCGTCGAGTTCGGCCAGCCGCTCTTCCGCATCCGTCCCGCCTGATCCGAGCCGGCCCGTTCCGCCCCCGGCGATCCCGGGACGCCCGTACGGGCCCGTCCACAGGAACATCATGTTCAAGCGAATCCTGATTGCGAACCGTGGCGAGATCGCGCTGCGCGTGATCCGCGCGGCGAAGAGCCTCGGCATCGAGACGGTCTGCGTCTACTCGAGCGCCGACAAGGACGGCCCGTGGCTCGAGCACGCCGACCAGACCGTCTGCATCGGTCCCGGTCCGAGCCCTCAGAGCTACCTCCGCATCGACCGCATCATCGCGGCCGCCGAGGTCTCGCACGCCGACGCCATCCATCCGGGCTACGGCTTCCTCTCCGAGAATGCGCACTTCGTCGAGGTCTGCCGCGATTCGGGCTTCGAGTTCATCGGCCCGTCGCCCGAGGCGATGGCCCTCCTCGGCGACAAGGTGAGCTGCAAGAAGATGGCCCGCAAGGTCGGGACGCCCGTCTTCCCGGGCACCGAGGACGCGATCGAGGATATCGACGAGGCCGTCAAGACCGCGCACGAGATCGGCTTCCCCGTGATCGTCAAGGCGGCGGCGGGCGGCGGCGGGCGCGGCATGCGCATCGCGCGCAACGAGGACGAGCTGCGCGCGGGCATCGAGAGCGCGCGCCAGGAGGCCGCGGCCGCATTCGGCAACGGCTCGGTCTACATCGAGAAGTTCCTTGAGCACGCGCGGCACTTCGAGGTCCAGACGATCGGCGACAAGCACGGCAACGCCATCCACCTCTTCGAGCGCGACTGCTCGAGCCAGCGCCGGCACCAGAAGCTCATCGAGGAGGCGCCCAGCCCGGGCGTCGATCCCGAGAAGCGCCGCAAGGTCTGCGAGAGCGCCGCGGCGCTCATCGCGAGCGCGAAGTACTCGGGCGCCGCGACGGTTGAGTTCCTGATGGACGCCCGTCAGGACTTCTACATGCTCGAGGTGAACACGCGCGTGCAGGTCGAGCACCCCGTGACCGAGATGATCACGGGAATCGACATCGTCCGCGAGCAGATCATGGTCGCGGCGGGGCACCCGCTCTCGGTGAAGCAGTCGGACATCCGCGTGAACGGCCACGCGATCGAATGCCGCATCAACGCCGAGGACCCCGATCGCGGCTTCATGCCGCAGGCTGGTCTGATCGAGACCTTCGCGGCACCCGGCGGACTCGGTGTGCGCCTCGACAGCCACGCGCGCGCGGGCTACCGCATCCCGCCCAACTACGACTCGATGATCGGGAAGCTGATCGTCCATGGCCCGACGCGCGAGATCGCGATCGCGCGGCTCAAGGTCGCGCTCGATGAATTCCGCATCGGTCCCGTGCGGACCACGATTCCGCTCCATCGGCGGCTGATGGACAATCCCGACTTCAACAACGCGACCTTCGACATCCACTACGTCGAGCGCCTGCTGAAGGCGGACGAGGCGGCGAAGGCGGCCGCGAAGTCCTGAGACGCCCGTGCGGCGGGAGGAGGGGGCGGTGTCGGATCGTTCGATGCATCCCGAAGTGACGCTCGCCGACATCGTCGCCGCGCGCGCCCGCATCGCGGGCGGCGTGGAGCGGACGCCCTGCATCCACTCGCCCGCGCTCTCGGCGGCGACCGGTTGCGAGGTCTTCGCGAAGCTCGAGTACCAGCAGCGGACGGGGAGCTTCAAGGAGCGCGGCGCGCGCAACGCGCTGCTCCAGCTCGCGCCCGAGGCGCGGCGCGCGGGCGTGGTCGCGGCGAGCGCCGGCAACCACGCGCTCGCGATCGCCTGGCACGGCCGCGATCTCGGCATCCCCGTGACGGTCGTGATGCCGCGCGTCGCGCCGCTCGTCAAGCAGGCGCGCTGCCGCGAACTCGGTGCGAAGGTCCTCATCCACGGCGCGAACATCGCCGAGGCGAAGGAGCTCGCCGACCGGCTCGTCGCCGACGAGGGGCTCTGCTACGTGCACGGCTTCAACGACGCGGCGATCATCGCGGGTGCGGGAACGGTCGCGCTCGAGGTCCTCGAGGAGGCGCCGTCGATCGACGCGATCGTCGTTCCCGTCGGCGGCGGTGGGCTCATCGCGGGCGTGGCGACCGTCGTGAAGGCGCTGCGTCCCGAGATCCGCGTCGTCGGCGTCGAGCCGCGGCGCGCGGCGAGCTTCGCCGACGCGATGTCGCGCGGGGCGCCGCATCGGATCGCGATGGAGCCGACCCTCGCCGATGGTCTCGCGGTTCCCGAGGTCGGCGCGCGCGCCTTCGCCGTCGCGTGCCCGCTCGTCGATGAACTGGTGACGGTCGACGAGGAGTTCATCTCGCTCGCGATCCTGCGCCTCGCCGAGCTCCTTCACGGCGTCGTCGAGGGCGCGGGCGCGACCCCGCTCGCGGCGCTTTTGTCGGGGGCGACGCCGTCGCTCGTCGGACGGCGCGTCGCGCTTCTCCTCTGCGGCGGCAACATCGATCCGCTCGTCCTCGCGCGCGTCGTCGAGCACTCGCTCGCGGTCGACGGACGGCTCGTCCAGTTCGCGGCGACGATCAGCGACCGCCCGGGCGGCCTCGCCGACCTCGCGTCGACGATCGCGTCGACGGGCGCGAGCGTGCAGGACATCCGGCACGAACGCATCTTCGGCGGCCCCGATGTGTCGCGCGTGCGCGTCGTCGCGACCGTCGAGGTCCGCAACGCCGATCACGCGGATGAGCTGATGGCGGCGCTCCACGCGAAGGGTGTCCGCATCCACGAGCGCGTGCGCCCGCAGCCGCAGGGGGAATGATGCCGACCGTCGTGATTCCCGCGTACAACGAGGAGAAGGGGATCGCGCGCTGCCTGCGCTCGGTGCTCGCGGACGGCGTCGAGGATCTCGTCGTGGTCGTCGTGCCGAACGCCTGCCGCGACGCGACCGCCGACCGCGCCCGCGAGGTCGCGGCGCCCGCGGGGGCGAAGGTCCTCGTCGTCGAGACGGCCGAGGGCGGGAAGACGAATGCGATCAACCTCGGCGAGCGCGCGCTCCGCGAGGCGGGATTCGACCGCTTTCCGCGCCTCTTCCTCGACGGCGACATCGAGCTTGCGCCAGGGTCGCTGCGGGCGCTCTTCGCGCGCGCCGCGGTCGACGCGCCCACGGTCTGCGCGGCCACGCCCGATTTCGACGCCTCGCGCTCGACGGGTCCCGTGCGCTGCTTCTACGCGGTCGAGCACTTCAACCCCTACCACGGTCGCGGCGCCCCGAACGGAAGCGGCACCTACTGCGTGAACGCCGCGGGCCGCGCGCGCTGGAGCGACTTCCCGCCGATCATCGCCGACGACAGCTTCGTCGAGCGCCAGTTCGCGCCCGCCGAGCGCCACACCGTCGCGGGTGCGCGGGCGCGCGTCTTCGTGCCGCGCTCGCTCGCGGCGCTGCGGCGGATCTCCGCACGGAAGCGGCTCGGCGCCTACGAACTCGAGCGCTACGCGCCCGCCCGCACCGACGATCTCTCGAGCGGTGGCACCTTCCGCACGGTCTTCCTCGCATGCGCGCGGCGCCCCTGGCTGCTGCCGGCCTTCGCCGTCTGGGCGTCGGTCAAGGTGGTCGAGCGACTCGAGAGCCGCGCCGTCTCGCGGAAGTCGGGCCAGGACCGCTGGCAGCACGACACCTCGTCGCGCGAATGACCTCCGCGCCGCGGAAGCCGTCCGCGTAACCCGCGTGACGGGCCGAGAATGCGCTCAGGCATCCACCTGAACGGCGGAATCCATCGCGCCGTCGGCAGATTCCGCGCAGATGTGTGAATTGGTCGAAACGGCGCGCCGATCCCAAAAGGCACAGGGTTCCCCGCTCCCCATGGAGGGCGAGTGGGCGTGCAACAAGGGAGTTTGAGTCATGCGCGACGGTTTCAACTACAGCGAGAAGGACGTCCTGACCACCGGCGAGGTCGCACGCATCTGCAACGTCGCCAGCCGCACGGTCAGCAAGTGGTTCGATTCCGGCCAGCTGCAGGGCTACCGGATCCCGGGCTCGAAGGACCGGCGCATCCCGGTCTCGAACCTCATGGCCTTCATGAAGAAGCACCACATCCCGATGGACGGGCTCATGAGCGGCGCGCCCCGCGTCCTCATCGTCGACGGCGACGCGAGCGTCGGGGAGACCCTTCGCAAGGTGCTCGCCGAGCAGACCCGCTACGAGGTGCATGTCGCCTGCGGCGCGTTCGCCGCCGGCGCCGAGTGCGAGAAGTTCCGCCCGCACGTGATGCTCCTCGATGTCCACATGCCCGAGGCCGAGAGCGGCGCGTTCTGCGCGTTCGTCCGCGGCTCGGAGGAGCTCCAGATGACGAAGATCATCGGCATGTCGAGCCGCCTCACCGACGGGCAGGTCTCGCAGCTCCTCTCGAAGGGCTACGACAGCATCCTCCGCAAGCCGTTCACGGTGCGCCAGGTGATCGAGTCGATCGAGCACGCGCACGCCGTGGTCGCCTGAACCGCTCGAACGGCGGCTTCGCGCGAGTCCCCGCCGAAGCAGCACGAGCCAAGCGACGCCGCGTCCCGAGGCAAGGGCGCGGCGTCGCGCTTTTTCACGGGCTTTGCGACGCGTGACCGCATCTGCGACGATCCGTCCCGTGATCCTCGCCGCGGGCGACAGCCTTCTCGCCGATCTCGGCACGCTCGCGCTCGTCGCGGCGGGAACCGGACTGGGCGCCGTCGCGCGTGACAGACTCGTCTCCCTCGCGCGGCGACGCCTCGACCGCGCGGACCTCGGCATTCTCGCGGCGAACCTCGCGGCGACGGCGGTCGCGGCCCTCGCGGCTTTCGTCGAGCCCGCGGCGCGCGGCCAGGCGTTCGTCGCACTCGGCCTCGCGGGCGGACTCTCGACCTGGAGCGCGCTCGCGCTCGAGTGCGCGGGCCTCCTGCGCGCGCGGCGATGGAGGCGGCTCGCGCTCCACCTTCCGTGCGCGTTCCTCGTCGCGACGGCGCTGGCCTGGGCGATCGCGCGCGTCGCGACGCCGGTCGCCGCGCCCGTCGCGGCGGAGTCGGCGGCGTCGACGGAGAGGAGCGTTCCATGACGCCGCCCGACCGCGCCGTGGCGATCTTCCTCGGCGCACTCCTCGGTGGGGCCGCGCGATACGCGCTCGCGGTCGCGCTGCCGGCGGAGCGCGCGTTCGATCCCGCGCTCGCGCTCCTCGCGGTCAATCTCTCGGGTTCGCTCCTCGCCGGGTTCGCGCGGGCGTCGATCGAGCGGACCGCGCGCGCCGGCGCGTCGCGCCACGCCGAACTCGCCGAGGCGTTCACCGTCGTCGGATTCGCGGGCGGATTCACGAGCTACTCGGCCTTCGCGGTCGCGCCGGGCGGGGCGGTCCCGATCGTCGCGACCCTCGTCGGCTGCCCGATCGCCGCCCTCGCCGGCCTCCTCCTCGGGCGCGGCTATCCTGCGCGACCCACGGAAGACCCGCGTTGAAGATCGCCCTCGTCCAGCAGAATCCGATCGTCGGCGACATCGCCCGGAACGAGGCGCGTCACGCCGAGGCGATCGCGCGCGCGGCGCGCGAGGGGGCGGGTCTCGCGGTCTTTCCCGAGATGTCGCTCCTCGGCTATCCGCCACGCGACCTCATCGGACGGCACGGGGTGGCGGAGGCCTGCCTCGCCGCGGTGGCGCGACTCGCGGAGGCGGTACCCGCGTCGCTCGCCGTTCTCGTCGGGCTTCCCATCGAGGCCGAAGGGCGCCCCTTCGCGAACGCCCTCGCGCTCCTCCGGGGCGGGCGCGTCGAGGCGTTCGCGCGCAAGCAGCTCCTTCCGAGCTACGACGTCTTCGACGAGGACCGCCATTTCCAGCCCGGTGACTCGACCTTCGTCTTCGACCACGCGGGCGAGCGCGTCGCGGCCCTCCTCTGCGAGGACCTCTGGCAGGCCGACGACGCGGGCCGCGCCCGGCGGTACGCGCGCGATCCCGTCGCCGATGCGGCGCGGCAGGGGGCGTCGCTCCTCGCCGTCGCGAGCGCGAGCCCGTTCGTCGCGGGCAAGGACCGCGTCCACGGCGAGATGCTCGCGCGGCGCGCACGCGAGTCGGGCGCGATCGTCGCGAGCGTGAACGCCGTCGGCGGACAGGACGACCTCGTCTTCGACGGAGGCTCGCGCGTGGTCGCGCCCGATGGGCGGGTCCTCGGCGCCTGCACGCGCTTCGCCGAGGACTTCGCGATCGTCGGCACGGACGCGCGCGACGCCCACCCGCACCCGACGGCCGAACGCGCGGCGCGGGAGGATCGCGGCGACCCCGACGCCGAGCGCTTCCACGCGATCGTCCTCGGCACCCGCGACTACCTCGCGAAGACGGGACACCGCGCGGCGCTCCTCGGACTTTCGGGCGGCATCGACTCGGCGCTCGTCGCGGCGATCGCCGCCGCCGCGATCGGTCCCGCGCAGGTGACGGGGATCCTCATGCCGTCGCGCCATTCGTCCGAGGGCTCGATCGCCGACGCCCTCGAGACCGCGCGGCTCCTCGGCCTCGGACGCACCGAGACGCTTCCGATCGAGGCGATCCACGCGGCGATCGAGTCGACCGTCGACGGCCGCTTCTCGACCGACGGTCTCGCGGGCGAGAACCTCCAGTCGCGCGCGCGCGGGCTCCTCGTCATGCTCGCCTCGAACGCGACGGGCGCGCTCGTCCTGACGACCGGCAACAAGAGCGAGCACGCGATGGGCTACGCGACGCTCTACGGCGACATGAACGGCGGCCTCGGCCCGATCGGCGACCTCTACAAGACCGAGGTCTACGCGATGGCGCGCATGCTGAACGCGCGTCACCGCGAGTTCGGCTTCGCGCATCCGCCGATTCCCGAAGCGAGCATCGGGAAGGCGCCGAGCGCGGAGCTGCGCCCCGGGCAGACCGATCAGGATTCGCTGCCGCCCTACGGACTCCTCGACGCGATCCTGCGCGTCCTCATCGACGGCGAGGGTTCGCTCGACGAAGCGGTCGCCGCGACGGGCGCCGAACCCGCGCTCGTCGCCGAGATCGCGCGCGGCCTCGATCGCGCGCAGTTCAAGCGCGACCAGGCGCCCGTCATCCTCAAGCTCTCGCCGCGCGCCTTCGGACGCGGGCGGCGCCATCCGATCGCGAGCCGGTGGGACTGGCGCCTCGGAAAGGATCCGCGCTGATGCCGATCCGCCTTCTCCCGCCGGAGCTCGTGAACCAGATCGCGGCGGGCGAGGTCGTCGAGCGGCCGGCGAGCGTGGTGAAGGAACTCGTCGAGAACGCGATCGACGCGGGCGCGCGGCGGATCGCCATCGAGATCGAGGGCGGCGGCGTCGAACTCGTGCGCGTCGTCGACGACGGCAGGGGCATTCCCGCGGACGAACTTCCCCTCGCGGTCGCCGCGCATGCGACGAGCAAGGTCGCGACGAGCGACGATCTCGCGGCGATCTCGACCTTCGGTTTCCGCGGCGAGGCGCTCGCCTCGATCGCAAGCGTCTCGCGATTCCGGATCGCGTCGTGTCCGAAGGGCGCCGACGCCGGCGCCGAACTCGAGGTCGACGGCGGCGCGATCGGTCCCGTGCGCCCCGCGCCCGCGCGACCAGGCACCGTCGTCGAGGTGCGGACGCTCTTCGCGAACGTGCCCGCGCGCCGCAAGTTCCTCAAGTCGGACGCCACCGAGACGGGCCGCGTCTCGGAGACCGTCGAGGCGCTCGCGCTCGCGCATCCCCATGTCGCGTTCGAGCTCCGTTCGAACGGGCGAGGCCTCCTCGATCTCGCCGCGACCGACGAACCCGCGCGGCGAACGCTCGATGTCCTCGGTCCCGAACTCGAGCCCGAGCTCCTCGAGTTCGAGGAGCGCTTCCCCGAGCTCGGCGGCCTCGTCGTGCGCGGCTTCGCGGGGCGCCCCGGCATCGCACGCCCGAGTTCGCGCGCGATCCGCATCCATCTGAACGGCCGCCCGATCGCCGACCGCACCGTCCTCCACGCCGTGCGCGAGGCGTACCGCGGGCTCGTCGATCCGGTGCGCACGCCGACGGTCGCCCTCATCCTCGAACTCGACCCCGCGGAGGTCGATGTCAATGTCCACCCCCAGAAGAGCGAGGTGCGCTTCCGCTCGCAGGGTGCGGTGCATTCGGCCGTCCGGAAGGCGATCGAGCGCACGCTGCGCGCGGCGAACCTCGTGCCCTCCTTCGTTCCCGACGCGCTCCGCGCGCCATCCGCGCCCCTCGCGCCGCGCGCGCCACTCTTCGGTTCGGGGCTCGCGACCGCGGTGTCCTCGGGCGCCGGCGCGCACGCTCCGACGATGCCGTCCACCGGATTCGACGCGTTCGCGGCGCTCGCCGCGAGCGCCATCGCGCCGCGCTCCGACGGCGGGGCGGTTCCGGGCGGGACGGTGGCGCCCGATCCCGACGAAGCGGCCCACGCTGCGATCCGCGGCGACTTCCCGTTCATCCAGCTCCTCGGCGGCTTCGTGGTGACCGAGGACGAGGACGGCATCGTGATCGTCGACCAGCACGCGCTCCACGAACGCGCGATGTTCGCCACGCTGCTCGATCGCGTCGCGCGCGGCGCGCTCGAATCGCAGCGTCTCCTCGTCGCGCCCGTGGTCGACCTCTCGCCGCGGGAGGTCGAGGCGGCGGGCGAGATCGCACCGCTCCTCGAGCGCCTCGGCATCGAGCTGCGCGCGCTCGGGCCGCGCGCCCTCGCGGTCGACGCGGTGCCGACCCTCCTCCATTCGCGGGGCGTCGACGCCGCGGCCTTCATCCGCGATCTGCTCGCGAAGGCGGTCGAACGGGGGTCACTCGTCTCGCTCGAGGCCGCCCTCCACGAGGTCCTCGACATGATGGCGTGCAAGGCGGCGGTGAAGGCGGGCGACGCGCTGACCGCGACCGAGATCCGCGATCTCCTCCGCATGCGCGATTCGGTCGAGCGCTCGACCGCGTGCCCGCACGGCCGACCGACCTCGATCCGCATCCCGCGCCAGGAACTCGAACGCCGCTTCGGCCGCAGCTGATCGCCCGCTCCACCGAGATGGCGCACCACGACACCCGCGATCGCGGACGCCTGCTCCACTGTCCGAAATCGGTCTACGTCTTCTGTCGCTCTTTCTGGCGCTCTCCCGGCAGGAGAACCTCGTGAAAGACGGTCTCGCCGGTCTCGAGCATGCGCTCGAGGTAGGGGCGGCACACGCCGCAGCAGCTGCCGCACCCGAAGCGGCGCGCGATCTGGGTGAGCGCGTTCTCGAGGCCCGCGTCGCCCGGGCCGGCTCGGCCGCTCTCATCGCAGCCGAAGGGCGCGGGATCGGTGCGGATCGCCGAGCGGATCTCGGCGAAGGGCTGGTCGAAGCAGATGCAGCGATCGATGCGCACGGGACGGGCCATGGCTAGCGCGGATCGTACGACGCGTCGTCGTCCGAGAGAAAGCCGTTGCGCGGAAAATCGAGGATGTCCCCGAGGAGCTGCGGCGTCGCGCGCGCGCCTTCGTGACAGTTGCACGCGCCCGCGACATGGCCGTCGAGGAACGCGGCGTGGGAACACGCCCCATGCCGGAACGCCTGCCCGCCTCCGTAGACGGTCGGGAGATCGGACTCGACCGCCGCCGATGGCGCGCGCATGAACTTGTTCGCGCCGCCCTTCCAACCGCCGTCGCCGAAGAGCGCGGTGGTCGTCGTCTTCCGGAACTGCCCGCTCGCGAGGCCGCGGCGCGCGGCCTTCCATCCGTCGAGCCACGCGCCGTCCGCGCCGAGCTCGGGGAAGCGTCCCTCGGCTCCGATGTAGGTGGTGTTGTAGTTGTAGCCCGTGAAGGGATCCGCGCCGAAGGTCGAATCGCCGAGGAACTCGGGGCACTGGTGGACTTCCTGCCCGCCGCCCATGAAGTCCCAGAGCGCGCTCGCGCGCACGGCGCCGCCCGGCAGCTGCTCGAAGTCCCACGCCTTCGTCGCGAGACCCGCGGTCGTCATCTCGTAGAGGATCGCCGCCGGATAGCGGTCGCGGTTCTGCGTCGCGTAGTTCGACGCGGCGACCCCGAGCTGGCGGAGGTTCGACTGGCAGCCGCCCGCCCGCGCGCTCGCGCGGACCGAGGTCGTCATCGGCAGGACGATCGCGAGAAGGACGCCGATGATGCCGATGACGGCGAGCGTCTCGACGATGGTGAAGGCGCGCCGCGTCACGGCTGCACCGCGCCCCACGCGGCGAGGAGCGCCGCGAGATCCGCGGCCTCGACGAGCCCGTTCGCATCGAGATCCGCCGCCGCGTGCGGTCCGCCCCACGCGCCGAGAAGGATCGCGAGATCGCCCGCGCCGACCGTGCCGTCGCCATCGAGGTCGGGCGACGCCGCGAGCGGCGCGACATCGGCGAAGGCGTCGATCTCGGGCGAGAAGCCGGGGACGAGCGGACCGCGGATCCGCACGAAGCGGATCGACGCGAGCCCGGTGCGCGCGAGGTCGATCCCGACCCCGCCGCCCGAGCCGTCGTAGGCGTCGAGCAGCGAGTCGTATCCGAGTCCGACGATGGTGCCCATCGTCCACGCGGGATCGACGGGTCGGAGGAAGTCGCTCTCGATGCCGCCCGCGACGGTCGCATACGGGCCCGCATCGAGGAATCCGAGCGTCGGGAAGAGCCCATCCGCCTCGAGCTTCCGCACCTCGACGAAGGTCTCGCCGTCCGCGCTCACCTCGATCGCGCCGCCTTCGCTCGCAAGTCCCGCGACGACGCCTCCGCCGAAACTCTGGTCGGTGAAGAAGGCATTGCCGAAGACGAGAAGATCGATGCCGAACGGATTGCGCGGATCGTCGACGACCTCATGGTCGAACGCGACGACGAGCGACCCGCCGACGCCGATCGACACGATCTCATCGGGGCGGAAGGCCGGCTGAAAGGGCGTCACGCACGAGGGGATGAGACCTTCGCCCGTGAAGCGCTCGGGCGATCCGAGCGCGGCGATCGCGTTGGTGAAACCGGGCGCCGCACCCGAACCCGCGTCGTATGCGACGAGTGTCGCCGCGAACGGCGACTCGGTCGCGACTGGTGCCGCGGAGGAAGGCGTGGCGACGACGAGGGCGGGGAGGAGGAGGGCAGGGAGGACGGCGGGGAGGACGGCGGGGAGAAGGGGGGAGAGGAACGCCTGCGCCGCGCCGCGGTGCACATGCATTGCGCGGACCGCTCCGTGGATCGGAGCGTGGCATCGATCGATGCCGCGCGCGTCGAGATGGATGGAAGCCGTACGAAAGCGAGAAGCCACAGCCGCTCCTTCCGGGAGTCGCGCCCGGATCGGAACGCGCCCCACCCGGGGGCGCACGGAGCCCTTCTCGCGAAGGGCCAGTCCGGGCAGGTCTTCCGACTTCAGGAGCGCGGTCCTCGGCCTTCGGCCTTGGATCCCGCGGAAGCGTGCGCCTTCCCGGGCGATTCGCCCAGTGGCTGCCAAATCCGTGGCTGCCGAATCGGCTGCCGAATCTGGCTGCACGGCTCATCCTTCCGACGATGGTCGTCGGTGGTGGACTCCTGTCACGGCGGCGCGACCGCGGCGGGTTTTCACCGCCTTCCCTGGCCCGCGCACGGGTTTCCGCGCGCGGACTCCGAAGCACGCTTCGGACGCCCGGACAGCGGGCGAGTATACGGACCTTCGTCGGTTGACGCTGCGTGGGCGGGAGCGGTACATTCCGCCCTTCCCGCGCGCTCCGACTCTTCTGCGCGGGTTGTTCCTCCACAGGAGTTCTCGATGCCGTCGACCGCGTCCCTCGTTGCCTGCGCCCGCCTTCCGCTCTCCGCCATGTTCGTGGCGACGGCGCTCCTCGCCCCGGCTCCTACCGTGCTGGCGCAGGA
Organism: Planctomycetota bacterium; assembly: GCA_046047955.1. Lineage (GTDB taxonomy): Bacteria > Planctomycetota > Phycisphaerae > Phycisphaerales > SM1A02 > QWPT01. The sequence continues at coordinate 7,507 of JBJOHC010000148.1, read as the reverse complement.
TGATGGTGGTGCGGCGCTCTCCGGGCAGGCCGCGGCCTCGCTCCAGAAGTCGCTCGGCGACTTCGTTCACTACGTCCTGATCGGCAAGCCCGACCTCGCGCAGGCCGCCGCCGAGGGCGTGCTCGGCGCGTCGGTCTCCGATGCCGCGCTGGCGTCGCTCGTCGATGAAGGCGATCTCGCCGAGCGCCTCGACCGCGCGGTCTCCCGCAGCCGCTCGATGGGCGAGGTCTCCGACTTCGCGACCCGCATCGCGGCGCGCGTCGAGGAGGGCCGCAAGGCGCTCGCCCGCGATCCGCGCCGCATCGCCGACGCCATCGGCATGCTCGGCGGAACCCAGCGCCAGAAGATGCTCGCCGAGGACCGTCTGGTCGCCGCCGGCGAGTACGCCGCGCCCCAGCTCCTCGCCGCGCTCGCGACCACCAACGACCCCGCGGTCGAACTCGCGGTCTCGCGTCGCCTCGCGGGCCTCAAGCGCTATGCGGTCCTTCCCCTCGCGATGTCGCTGCGCGAGCTCGACGCCGCGACGCAGCGCAAGGTCGTCGGCATCCTGACCGAGATCGGCTGGCCCACCGCGATCCCCTTCCTCCTCGAGGTCGCGTCCGCCGAGGGCACGCCCGTCGATGTGAAGGCCGCGTGCGATGTGGCCTTCACGCAGCTCGGCGGAACGAGCGACAGCGTGAGCGCGCAGTTCGAGGCGCTCGCCCGCAAGTTCTTCGACCGTGAGGACTCGCTGATTCCGTATCCCGCCGACGCGGTGAACAACCTGTGGTCGTTCGAGCCCGCCACCGGCCTCCAGGCCGACGCGGTCGCGACGAGCGTCTTCTGCGACGAGATGGCGATGGCGATGGCGCGTCGCGCGCTCGCCGCCGACAGCTCGAACGGCGCCGCGCTCGCCCTCTATGTCGCCGCCGATCTCCGTCGCGAGAACACCCTCGGCTCCGATGCCGGCGTCTCGCGGTACAGCCCGCAGTTCTTCGCGACCGCCGCGGGCGCGTCGGTCTGCAGCGATGTGCTCGCCCTCGCGATCGACTCGCGCGACACCGCGCTCGTGCGCGACGCGATCGCCGTCCTCGCGGATGTCGCCGGCGCCGGTCGCATGACCGCCGGCGGCGCGCGCAATCCGCTCGTCGAGGCGCTCGGCTACTCCGATCGCCGCGTCCGCCTCGATGCCGCGATCGCCATCGCGAACGCGGGTCCGACCTCGACCTTCGACTCCCACTTCCTCGTCGTGCCGACGCTCGCGTCGGCGCTCGGCGAGCGCGGTCAGCCCCGCGCGGCCGTCCTCGGCGGCATGAACGAGGATCGCTCGGCGATCGCCGGACAGCTCGCGGCCGCGGGCTTCGATGTCGTGGCGAACGGCGATGGCTTCGATGCGCTCGCGAACGATGTCGTGCGCGCGAACGGCGTCGATCTCGTCGTCGTCCGCGGCGCCGCCGAGGAGCTCTCGGCCGCGGTCGGTCGCGTCCGCGCGAGCGGACTCACGAGCGCGTGCCCGGTCCTCGCGATCGCGAACGCGCCCGAGGAGTCGGCCGCTCGCCGCGCCTTCGATGGCGATGCGAGCGTCCTCGTCTGGACGGAAGGGTCGACCTCGGAGAGCTTCCGGAACGCCGCGGGCATGATCGTGAGCCGCATGTCGGGAAGCGCGATCGACGAGGCCGAGGCGGCCGAGTACGCCGCGCGCTCCGCGATGGCGCTCAACGCGATCGCCGTCGGCCGCAGCCAGGTCTTCAACCTCGCCGATGCGCAGCCCGCGCTTCTCCGCGCGCTCGCCGACGCGCAGGGCGGCCTCCGCATGATGGTCGCCGGCGTCCTCGCCGAGTACGCCTCGACCGACGCGCAGCGCGCGCTCATCGACGCCGCGATCGATGCGAACGGTGACGAGCAGGTCATGCTCTGCGACTACGCCGCGCTCGCGGCCCGCAAGGCCGGCGCCGCGGCGAGCGATCGCCAGCTCTCGGCGCTGCGCGCGCTCATCGCCTCGAGCGAGGGCGCGACGGCCGACGCCGCCGGTCGCCTCTACGGCTCGCTCGACGCGGGCTCGGCGGAAGCGGTCAAGCTGATCGTCGACTGAGGCGCGTTCGGCGTCTTTCATCCAATGGAACCGCGCGGCGCGCCGAGAGGCGCGCCGCGCTGCTTTTCCAGTCTTCGGGGTGCACGCGATGCTCGCGGCGACTGGCGCGCGCCAGCGCGCCGTCCTCGAGTCTCGATGCGAGGTCGGGGAGCGGCGGCGCGTGGGCGTCCTCGCCGGCCGTTCTCAGCGTCCATCAGCGGAGCGACGCGGGGGCCGCAACCGAGCGCTCGATTCCTCCCGCGCGGGTCGAGAAGTCCATCCACGGTCCCTTCCGCGTTCCCGAGCACGAGCCCGAGCACGCGGCATCCGAGCACGGCCCGAAGTCCGAAGTCAGATCCCGCCGGAAGCGAAACTCAAAAAGCAGACGACTCGTGTCCGAGATGCAGCCGGTACGGCCGCAATTCAGCCGCAATTCAGCTACGAGTCGTCACAGCGAAGCCACCCATGGGATTTGAACCCACGACCTGCGCTTTACGAAAGCGCTGCTCTACCGCTGAGCTAGGGTGGCAGGGGGCGGAAAGCATACACGAAAACGGCGGTCGTGCGCGAACGGGGCGCCACTTCCAATCGTGGAGTTTTCGGGTCCTGCCGACGATGCGGACAAGTCCGAATTCCGAGGAATCCCGACTGGCGAGGGGCGGGGGAAATGCCGATCTCCGAGATGTGGGGCGGTGCCGCGTCCCATGTGCCCTCGGCCGGCGCCGCCTGTCGAGGTCTGCGTATTCCCCGAGTCGGAAGGTCGAAGTAGCGGAGCCTTCGGATGGTCCGAGCCCTTGAGTCGTCGTCCCCTGTTCGCTGCCTGCCGCGCCCCGCGTCCCGCGGTGCGCGTGCGCTGACGGTCTCCGCGCTCGTCGCGGGGCTCGCGTGGAGTGCGGCGGCCCCTGCGTTCGCGGGATCGGGCCTCGGCGATCCACGCTCCCGTGTCCTGCCACCCGATGCCGACGACGCGGTCGTCGTGCAGGGGGCGGCCCGTCGGCTTGTGACGCGGCTTCCGCGGGCGCTCGTCGCGTCGGTCGGCGCGATCGAACTCGATGCGGGCCTCATCCGCGGGTTCTCCGATCTCGATCGCCCGCTTGCACTCGAACTTCCCGTCGGCGCCGACATCGAGCTTCCCCTCCGCGTGCGTGCGCGCGAACTCGCGCCAGGCGATCCGGAGGTCGTCGTCGAAGGCGCCGCCTTGACCGATCGCGCGGGCGTCCTCGTTCTCGAGGGGTCCGTCGACGGCGTCGACGATTCGCGCGTCTTCGTCGCCCAATCGGCGGCCGGCACCTTCGGCTTCGTCGAGCTGCCCTGGCGCACCTTCCTCATCTCGAGTGGTCCCTACGGAGCGGGTCTTCCGACGGTCACCTACGACCCTGCGGAACTCCCCGAAGGCTGGCTCGACGCCCCGTCGTGGATCTGCGGCGCGGTGGAACCCGAAGTCCCGCCCGCGGCCGCGTTCAGCGAGGGTGGCGTCGCCGGCAGCCCCTGCCGGCAGGTGCGGATCGCCTTCGACACCGATCACGAGTTCCTCGGCCTCTTCGCGGGCGATGCCGATGCCGCCGTCGGCTATGTCGAAACGCTCGCGTCGGCGCTCAACGCGATCTACACGCGCGATCTCGGTGTCCGCATCGCGCCGAGCTACATCCGTCTCTGGCCCGAACCGGCCGATCCCTGGTCGGCGAGCACCACGAACAGCCAGCTCGCGCAGTTCAAGTCGCACTGGGACGCGTCGATGGTCACGGTCCAGCGCGACCTCGCGCATCTCCTCTCGGGTCGTTCGCTCGGCGGAGGCGTCGCGTATCTGCCCGGCCTCTGCAGCGGCTTCGGCTACGGCGTCTCGGCGAATCTCGCGGGGTTCTTCCCGACGCCGCTCCTCGACAACAGCGGGCAGAACTGGGACATCTACGTGGTCGCCCACGAGATCGGCCACAACTTCGGCGCGCCGCACACCCACAGCTACAACCCGCCGCTCGACGGCTGCGGATCGAGCCCGATGGACTGCTCGGACGCCGCGAACGGCACCATCATGTCGTACTGCCACCAGTGCCCGGGTGGCGTCTCGAACATCCGCCTCGGCTTCCATCCGTCGAACATCGCCACGATGCAGGCGACGCTCGATGCCGTCGCGTGCAACTACGAGGGCACCGCGCGCGCGCCGATCGCGATCGCCGACACCGTGCGCGCCTACACGGGCGTCGCCGTCGCGATCGATGTCCTCGCGAACGATCTCGAGTTCAACTGCGAGAGCGTCGTCATCGAGGGCTTCACGCCGTTCACCCTCGGAGGCGGCACCGTCGTCCGCAGCAGTGGGACGGGAATCTCGGGGCTCGATGCGCTGATCTACCTCAACGACACTCCGGGCTTCAGCGGCACCGACAACTTCGCCTACATCGTGCGCGACTCGTCGGGACAGACCGCGCAGGCGACCGTCACCGTCGAGGTGGGCTCGCTGCGCAAGCCGGACGGGCCGATCGGCACGACGCCCGGACTGCAGACCGCCTACTACGCCCTCTCCGCGCCGACGCTGCTGCCGAACTTCGATGCGATCTCGCCATTCACCTTCGACACGGTCGATGCGGTCGACTTCGCGAGCTCGACGGGCGCCTTCGCGACGAGCGGCCGGCTCGACAATGTCGGCGCGCTCTTCACGGGCTGGATCACGGTGCCCGAGTCGGGCGGGTGGACCTTCTCGCTCCAGTCGGACGATGGATCGCGGCTTCTGATCGGAGACGAGGTCGTCGTGTCGCACGACGGCATCCACTCGTTCACCGAGCGATCGGGAACGATCGGGCTTGCCGCGGGCACGCATCGGCTCCGCATCGAGTTCTTCGAGCGCAGCGCCTCGGCGGGGCTGATCGCGCGATGGGAGGGGCCGGGGCTTCCGAAGTCGACGATCCCCGCCGATGCGCTCTCGCACGGTGGATCGCTCCTCACGGGCGACTTCACCGGCGACGGCCGCGTGAACGGCCTCGATCTCGCCCTCTTCCTGAGCGGATGGGGGGCGGTCGACAGCGAGTTCGACCTGACGGGCGACGGACTTGTCACGGGCGCCGACCTTACGATCTTCCTCTTCCACTGGACGGACTGACGCCGACGCGGCGGGCGTGACGGCAATTCTCGGCGCGATCGGGCGGTTCAGGCGGCAGGTCCGTGAAATGGGGGCACCTTGTGGGGTTCCCGAGCGTTGGCGGGATCTCCCGCGCCGGCTGTCCGTATGCGAGGGTTCGCCCCGATCGTCGTTCCGATCAACCGTCCGATCATCCGACCTCTTCCGCGATGCGCGCCCGAGATCCATTCGGGCGTCCTCTCGGAAGCGGCTCTGAAGTCAGGCCCGAGGAGTCCGCCCATGTCGAAGAATCCGCCGATCATCACCCTCCGCACGCCCGAGGCGCGCGAGGCGGGGTGGTCCCGTTCCGTCGCCTGCTGCCTCGCGGCCGCAACGCTCCTTTCGGGCTCGGGCGTGGCCGAGGCTTCCGCACCACCCGTGCGTGCGACGGCGCCCGCCGCCCGACTCGCCCGCGACGCCCGCGCGCTGCGCCCGGTCGCCGCGGATCGGCGCATCCCATCCGATCTCGTCGGGCGCGTCGTGCCACTCGCCGTCGATCGCGCGGCGCTCGAGCGCTTCGCCGCGTCGGGCGGCGGCGTCCTCGAACGCGTGCCGGTCGCGCCGGGCGTCGAGCTCGATCTCGTCCTCGCGCCGTTCGATCCGTTCGCGGGCGCGCGCGTCGAAGTGGTCGGCGCCACGGGCGTCGAGGCGATCGCACCGTCCGGCGTCCACTTCACGGGCACGGTTCGCGGCGCGGCGAACTCGACCGTCTTCCTCTCGGCGACCGATGCGGGCGTCTTCGGTTCGGTCGAGACCGACGGTCGCCGCCATGTCGTCACCAGCGGACCCTTCGGTGCGGGACTCCCGGCGATCGCCTACGAGATGGGCTCGCTTCCCGAAGGCACCTTCGCGCCCGCCTCGTGGAGCTGCGCCTCGCCGGAACTCCCCGAAGTTCCGCTCGCTCCCGCCGCGATGAAGCGGTCGGGCGATTCGACGCCGCCCGAGGGCGGTGTCGCGGGCGGGTCGATCTGCCGGCAGGTCCGGATCGCGTGGGAGACCGACAACGAGTTCCTCGCCCTCTTCGGCGGCGATACCGCGGCGGCGACGGGCTATGTCGGCACCCTCGCGACGGGCCTCTCGACGATCTACGCGCGCGATGTCGACGCGCGCCTCTCGGTCCAGTACCTGCGACTCTGGTCGACGGGGACCGATCCCTGGAGCGGCGCCAACACCTCGGACCAGCTCAGCCAGTTCCTCAGCTTCTGGCAGGCGAACATGGGCACGGTCCAGCGCGACGCCGCGCACTTCCTCTCGGGTCGCAATCTCGGAGGCGGCGTCGCCTATCTCGGCGCCCTCTGCGGAAGCGCGGGCTACGGCGTCTCCGCCAACCTCGACGGCTTCTTCCCCTCGCCGCTCGTCGACAACAGCGGACAGAACTGGGACATCTACGTGGTGGCGCACGAGCTCGGCCACAACTTCGGCGCGCCGCACACGCACTCGGAGAATCCGCCCGCCGACGGCTGCGGACTCTCGCCGCAGGACTGTTCGACCGCGGCCGCCGACCAGGGCACGATCATGTCCTACTGCCACCTCTGCTCGGGTGGCGTCCAGAACATCCGCCTCGAGTTCCACCCGGCGTCGATCGCCTCGATGGAGTCGTACCTCTCGGGGCTCGGCTGCAGCATCAGCGGCGCGGTGCGTCCGCCCGTCACGGTGCCCGACCGCGTCGCGACGCCCGCGGGGAACGAACTCCTCATCGATGTCCTCGCGAACGAGCTCGCCTTCAACTGCGAGTCGATCGTCATCGATTCGTTCGTGCAGGGCGTCTACGGCGGCGTCGTCGAGCGTCGCGTGGGCGCGGGCCCCGACGGCCGCGACCTCCTCGCCTACCGCATGCCGAACGCGTCCTTCAACGGCGAGGACATCTTCACCTACCGCGTGAAGGACACGAGCAACCAGCTCTGGACGGGCGCGGTCTATGTGACGGTCGCGCCCGTGCGGCAGCCCGAGAATCCCGTCGGCGCCGAGCCGGCGATCGCGGTCTCCTACTACGCGCTCCCGCAGCTTTCGGCGCTGCCGGACTTCACGACGCTCGCGCCCTACGCCGGCGATCTCGCCGCGACGGTGAACTACGCGTCGACGAACGGCAACTTCGCGACGAGCGGTCGCGCCAACGATGTCGGCGCCGTCTACGAGGGCTGGCTCGATGTCCCGACCACGGGCACCTGGACGCTGTTCACGACCTCGGACGACGGTTCGCGACTCTTGATCGGTTCAACGGAAGTGGTCTCGAACGACGGCCTGCACGGGATGCAGGAGCGGTCGGGCACGATCGCGCTCGGCGCGGGTCGTCACGCGCTGCGCATCGAGTTCTTCGAGCGAGGCGGTGGCGCGGGTCTCATCGCGCA